>JBEKLY010000387.1:0-6894 GCA_050010015.1 Terriglobia bacterium | reverse complement strand
ACCCTACGACACAGCCGCCACCCGTCTCAACACACCCCCACTCCAGCGCCCAATTTCCCTCGTCTCGCCTCTCCTGCCTCCCGCCAGCCTCGCGCCCTCCCCCCACTGTCTGAATCACAGCTGTAAGAGTGAAGTCCATTTACATAGATGGTCGAAACGCCTATGATGGACCGTTCAGTTCATCAACGCGAGAGTTGAGGACAAGCGACGAACATGGCGAAACGAATTGCGTACACGATTCGCGATGTGGCAAGGCTCGCACGGGTTTCCGTATCTACAGCATCAGCGGTGGTGAACCAGAAGGACATCGTCAGCCCCGAATTACGGAACAGGGTACAACAGGCGATCCAAGCCATGGGCTATTCCCCGAATCAGGGAGCGCGGGGGCTGCGTATTGGCCGTACCCATATCATCGGAATGGTGGTTCCGGATATTACCAATCCATTTTACGTAGAGCTCATGCGCGGCGTAGAGGATGAAGCCATCGCCACGGGCTACGAGTTGATGTTATGCAATTCGAACGACGAGTCGAGCCTTGAGTCGCGACATTTCAACGCGCTCCGCGCGCAGCGGGTGGACGGAATTCTGTTTGCTCCCTCGGACTCATTTTCGGCGCACGCGGCCATTGCTCGCAGCCACGTCCCCGTCGTGCTCATGGACTGTATCCCCATCGGGGCAGAAGTAAGTTGCGGTTGCGTGAGCAGCGACAATTTAGAGGCCGCCTACGAAGCAACTAAGTATTTGATCGGTCTGGGACACCAGAGAATAGCAGTAATCTCAGGTAGACGGGTCTACTCGACAACCCTCGATAGAATCGAGGGTTGCCAAAAGGCGATCCGAGAAGCCGGCCTGCCGCTGCGAGAGGAGTTTACTTGGCCTGGCGATTCCCACATCGAGAGCGGCTACACCTACGGAGTCAAATTACTTCAATCATCCGAACCGCCCACGGCCATCTTTGCACTGAACAATCGCATGACATTAGGAGTCTTGCGTGCGTTTAGCGAACTGGGAATCGCCTGCCCCGGGCGCGTTAGTCTTATGAGCTTCGATGATACTGACTGGGCTGACGTGTTCAACCCCAGCATAACCGCCATCGCGCAGCCGACATATCAGATGGGCAAAAGCGCCGTTGTATTGCTTGTACAGTACATCGAGGCGGAAGAGGAGGAAGGCGAGCTCCAACCCAAGCAGGTCGTCTTAAAGTCGACACTTCGAATCAGGAAATCAACAGGCCCGCCTTCCGAGGCCTGATGTATGTATGGAGAGGCTCTCCCCACGTCCACCAAGAGCTCGAAGCAGCGGAGTGGATTCTGTGCAAATCGGGTAATTTTGTGACAAATGAATAATTTGACCCACATTAAGCGCAAGACAACCCGGAGCCAGCTCCAGACCTTGCCTACGGATATCTCACCTCCAGGATGAGGGTTTTGAGTCGGATCGACACTCGACTATAAAGTGGCTTGTCCTAATGGCCGTACTGATCCCGATCTATTGATTGCACAAATGAAGCAACTCCCCGTCCAAATGTTCGAATTGGACTCGCCTACCAACCTGGTTGCGGCACGCGCCGTCCTGGCACCAGACCGTGTGATTCTCGGCAACGTCTCAACGCTTACTGACATGTTGGAGGAACACCCGAGAAAGTCTACGAAGCCTGTAAAACCTGTCATCAAATCTGTGGGAATTACCACATTGTCGGCACGGGGTGCGAGGTTTCATCCTTGACTTCGCCTGAGAACCTGCATGCCATGATGCGGTACGCGCGGGAGCACCGGCCTGAGGTATTCGAGGGCGCCGATGCGGCTTGATTCGCCCTTGATCTTGCGCGGATGTTGGCTGATCCGCCGAACCCATAAAGCTTGAGAATCCGGCGTATCGCCACGCGGGCCCATCTGAGCATACTGAATCGCACTGGAGAAACTAAGAAGGAATTGCTACTCTCCTGAAGCGTTGCCAACCTAGGGAGGACTGAAGATGCTTAGCCGTCGATCATTCCTGGCGATTTCGCTCGCCGCACCGTGCAGTGTCCTGTCAGCTCCGGGCTACAGCGAGGAGGAGCATACCCAATTTGTTCGCGTCAGCCCACGCGATCGGCGTTATCTTGAGCTTACGGATGGCTCACCCTATATTCCCATTGGGCTGAACATGATTTCGCCGCCAGAGGGCGCCCGCGGCGACGAAGCGGGACTAAATGCCTTCGGGAACTGGCTGGAGAAGCTGGCCCACAATGGCGGCAATTACATCCGAGTGTGGCTGAGCGTCCCATTTTGGAATGTCGAGCACGAGAAGTGCGGCGTCTATGACCCCATGAAGGCGCGCCGGATCGATCGCCTGCTGGAGCTCTGCCGCCGCTACCAGATCCGCGTCAAGCTGACCATGGAACACTTTCGCTCGATTGGCGGCGGGCCACAACCCTGGGCGGACAACCCCCTCTACAGCATCACTCATGGAGGACCAGCCACCTCCATCACCGATTTCTTCGATGGCGAGGAATCGCGTGCCCAGTTCCGAAAGAAGATTCAATGGTATTCCCAACGCTATGGTGATAACCCGGTCATCTATGGATGGGAACTGTGGAACGAAATCAATGCCGTGCAGGGGGGCGACGTCCTCGGGTGGACAGAAGCCATGCTGCCCGAACTGCATAAAGCCTTTCCCAAAAACCTGGCCATGCAGAGCCTCGGCAGTTTCGACCGCGACCGGTCCCGCGAGATGTTTTACCGCCCGGTCAGCCTGATGCCGGGCAACGATGTTGCCCAAGTGCATCGGTACCTCGACCCCGGCGCCGAGTTGGCGGTCTGCCACGGTCCCGTGGACATCCTGGCTGTGGACGCGGTTCGTGAGTTGCGGAGTTACAAGCCGGGGCGCCCCATCATCCTTGCCGAGTCGGGCGCGGTCGAGCCTAGCCACTCCGGGCCATCCCACCTCTATGCCAAAGACCGGGCGGGCATCATCCTGCACGACATCCTTTTCGCGCCATTCTTTGCTGGGGCGGCCGGGGGCGGCCAGATTTGGCACTGGGAAGAATACGTAGACGCGAATAATCTCTGGTATCACTTTGGCCGCTTTGCCGAGGCAGTGCGGGATCTCGACCCCCCGGCCGAGGCATTTGAACCCACCATCATAGAACATCCACGGTTGCGGGTTTACCTTCTAAAGGGTAAGCGTACATGGCTTGTCTGGTGCCGCGATTCGCGCAATGACTGGCGGTCTGAACTCGAGAGGAGTGAGGCGCCGGAGGTGCTCGCGGGTATTACCGTCGATCTCGGCAGGGAGGGGTCAGGCCGTGTATACGATCCGTGGTCCGGGAAATGGACTGCCGTCAAGCTCATAGAAGGCAAGATCTCACTGCCGGACTTCTCCCGCTCTTTGGTGGTTAGACTGGACACCCAAGGTTAACCACGGACCCGGTTATGGCAGTAGTAGGACATGATCTTCGAGGCCACCGGAACGATCAGGTTGCAGGGCCGGGCGGGAAGTTGAGCTCTGGAGGAAAGATTGGGGCTTCCCGGGCTCTGATAAGTGGCTATGTTGTTGAACGGAATATATGCGGAGCGGGCGGTCAATATCCAGTCCCCACACAACTAAGCAAGGGAGCCGCGATGGATACTCTCAATCGTATTTCAAGACGCAGATTTGTAAAGGACTCCGTGTTGGGGGGCGCGGCTGTCGTCGCTTCGTCACACTTGCAAGCTAGTGTCACAAGAGATGCTGTCCCCTCGACTAGGCGAGTTCCTAGGCTTCGCTTCGGGGCAAACTATGTGCCCCGCAAGCGCTGGTGGTATTGCTGGCAGGATTGGGACAACCGAGCTGTCATGGAGGATCTAAGTGCCGTCCGAGAGCTGGGCCTGGACCATGTTCGCATTCAATGCCTGTGGCCGATTTTTCAGCCGGGAGTGGACAGCATCAGCGAGTCGGTCCTGCAAAATATGCAACTGCTACTCGAAGCTGCTGATAAAGCCGACCTGGACGTGGAAGTCACCGTGCTGAACGGTTGGATGAGCGGCCTCCAGTACCTGCCGGCCTGGGTGGCTCCTTTGAGAGTGACTTCGCACGACCGCCCGGGGAAAGGCAACATATTCACTGACCGAGAAGTGATCGAAGCTGAAAAGCTGCTTTTCTCCCAACTGGTCAAGGCTGTGGGCAGGCACAAGCGCTTCTTGGGATTCGACATCGGCAATGAACTCGGGGTGTTACAGGGATTGGGTAACCCTGTCACCACATCAGAGGCCGACGCCTGGGGAACGGGAATCCTTGCCTACTGCGACCAGATTGCGCCGGGAAAGTGCCACGTCAACGGCGCGGATGATTCCCATTGGTTCGCCGACTTTGGATTCAGCCGGCAAAACCTTGCCAACACGGGCGCGGCGACAGTCGTTCACTGCTACGTTTTCTTTACCGGCGCGCTCGACCACTACAAGTACTTTGACCCCGGCTCGCTGCATCTGGCGGCGTACATGGTGGACCTGGCCTATGCCTATCAAGGAGACCTGCGCCGCCGCGTGTGGGTGGAGGAAGTGGGGACGTCCGCGGAGTGGATGCCGGAGAGTTACCTTCCCGAGTTTATGGAGCACACGGTGCGGAACATCGTGAACACAGGAAAATCCTGGGCTGTTACGTGGTGGTCATCACACGACATCGACCCGAACATCAAGGGTTTCGACTCGGTGGAATACACGCTCGGATTGCTGGACCTTCAGAACAAGCCGAAAGCCACGGGACGGAAGTTCGCTGCGCTGGCCGAGGAATATCGCCGCACGGCGCCGGAAACTCCCGATCACCCCGTGGCCCTGGTGATACCCGACTATGGGTTATCCCACAAAACATGGCCACCTGACTGGACGTACGGAAAGCCTTACATGGATTTGGTCATACAGGGGAAGAGGCCAACCATCGTTCTGGAGAGCCGCGCCAACGACGAGGAATACCTGAAGGCCCGCGGCATTCGCGAGTTGGTGCCCCTGGCAACGGTCAAAGGTTAAACGGAAACAATCCGCCGATTCGGCGAAGACGCCGATTATCGTGGGGAGCGTGACTCCCTCACGAGCTGAAGTCACGTTGGCGAGCGCCACGGCAGGTCAGAGAGTTTGCGGGAAACCCTGACATAGACATATTCAATTCAAAGGACAACTCGCTGTATGACCGATAAGAAGAGAGGGTTATCGCGTGATCAGGAACTAACGCGGCGTGAACGAAAGAATCTCGCCACCGACGGGGCCTTCCCGGTTCCTCGAATCAGCGGCGCAGCGGGCAGTGAGGTAGCATGGCAGAAGCGGGTCTAACCGGAGACGGACTGTTCGATGCTCCGGTTTGAAAATAGTTTCCGTCACTTGTAACATCGACCGGGCACTCCGGCTATACGGCTTTGACCTATCGAAGCCAGCAGCGCTACTGGGATCTGCGCAGGAACGCATGTCGCAGGTACAGATTCGCGATGTCAATGCATCGCGTTGTGACAAATCTCCGGGCTGCTTCGAAGCGCCGGGCAAGGCGAAGGCTGCGCACGCGTCGTGGATGCGTCCTTGGGAAGCTGTATCGCTCATTTCCGGTGCTGCGGCGCAGACCCTGACCATTATGGGCACGAACTTCGTCGCCACCTCGACGGTCACCCACAACGGGCTGGATCCTTCGCGGTGGTAGTGAGCGATCCAGCGCCGGGCGGAGGGAAGTCGAATTCGTTCAACTTCACTGTGGACAATCTCGCGCCCACCGTTACGAGTCTTTCGCCCGCTTCTGCTATGGAAGGCTCACAGGCCCAAACCCTCACCATCAATGCAACGAATTCCGTCTCCGCCTTGACGGTCACCTATAATGCTGTGGCGCATACGGTGACCTTCGTCAGCCCCACGGAGTTGTTGAGTGCGAGCGATCAAGCCAAGGCGGACAGTTTTGCGGTGGTGGTGACGAATCCGGCTCCCGGGGGAGGGAAGTCAGTGGCCGTTGACTTGAATGCGGACAGCCCAACTCCAACCATCACCATCCTGACGCCCGCCTCCGTCACGGCAGGGGCGGCGGCTCAAACCCAGACCATTACGGGATCGAGTTTCGTTTCGACTTCGACGGTCATCTATAACGGTGTGGCGCACACCGTCACGTTCGTGAGTGCCACCGAACAAAAGAGCACCTTGAGGACGACGGATGAGGCAAAGGCGGGAACGTACGCGGCGGTCGGGACCAATCCAGCACCGGGTGGAGGCGCCTCAAACGCGAAGAACTTCACGGTGAATCCCTGATAGGTGTAGGGCTTGCCCTGCCACTCCTAGGGGAGAGAAAGCCGTTCCCCTGCACTAGCGGTGTGTTGGGGCCCCTCGCGGAATTAGTTGCCGCTCCACACCGCGCGCTTGCACCCGTTGTTATTGTCCCAACCCCTCTGTGGGCCGGTCTCCAGCAAAGATGGCGATACGCAGTTGTGAACTTCGACCTCGAAAGGGCCAAAAGTTGAACGGCCCTTGCCGCGTTGGGGAACGTACCGGCAATCGAGACCGGGGACCTATGACGGCAGCAAAGCACTGTACGCCGTTTCGCGGCGCGTTGCCAGCAATAGGCAAGAAAAGGGCAAAGAGATACTTGACATCCCTGAAGGCGGGGAACATAAGGGCGCTATGTGACTGGGAATAGGCAGATTACGGGCAAGCGCCAAATCGCGACCCCATGGTTGAACACCATGTGATAATCCGCTTAAGCAAATTCCATGTAAGTTATTTGGAATCATTCTGTTAGATGGTGGACCTGGGGAGGTTCGAACTCCCGACCCCATGGTTGCAAAACCTGTTAAACCCGGATTACGAAATTGGTGAGCACTGTTCCGTTCTAATCCGTTAGATTGAAGTTGGTTAGACACAAACTGACGGAGGAACAGAACAGTGCAAAGAGAAATTACCCCGCTTTGGGGAG
>JBEKLY010000386.1:0-6930 GCA_050010015.1 Terriglobia bacterium | reverse complement strand
ATGAGGAAAGCTGTGCTGGACGCGCCGTCATTGGCTCCGACGAAACGCATCTTCATCCTCTTGGTGTCGTAATGCCCGCCAAGAATGACCATCTCCGGCCGAGCGCCGGGAATTTTAGCCATGACGTTGGTCATCTCGATTTCGCCCAGTGGTGTAGAGGCCTTGAAACTGTCGAACGCGACGTTGTGGACATCCACGCCAGCGCCGAGCAGCGAAAGGTGGATTAAGAGATAGGTCCAGTCGTGCGCGTCTGAACCTGCTGGCCTCGGTCCGAGGGACGCGAACTTCTCCAAATCCTCAAAAGCGCGTTGTTCATTGAACGGGCTGGGGAGGAGCTTTGCGTCTGCGGTCGAGTTCGCACTTTCTGTCCATACTAATACCCCTCCCAAACTCATCAGGCAAAGCAACGCGAGTATCCCCAGAATTAAAGTTATTCTGAAGCGGCGCGATCTCCAACTCGACCAAGGCCTGTTCCTTGGCGGCTTCGCGACGCGGCCATTTAGAGGATTACTGAACATATAATTGAGCTTCTCCATTGGTTTCTTGTTGATCCAGTGTGAGGGCAGGGCTGACGGTGGGGAATGCTTTTGCCAGGTCGTCTCATCCGGTGGGGAGGGTGTCGCCGCGGCGACAAAACAGGCGCCCGCCATGCCGCCAGCGCAAGCAGTCCCCATCTCGCCGTGCCCGTGAGAAGAAGGAGCACCAGAAAAGGGGCATGAGTAGGTAAATCTAAGGCAGTGAGGAAAGAGTTGGGGGGGCCTACTTCGGGGGCATCTGAAAGGGGCTAGGCGCTACCCTACCTTACGTCGAGATCCCTCTCGTAGCGAATGCGCATCCACTCCAGGTCAACCCTGGGATCGGCTTTCTCTGCACATTTGAGGGCTTCAGCTTTGTCAGCGGCTGGCCCTTCCCAGACAATCCATTCGTGGGTTCCCGGCCGGTTTTGGGCGGCCGTGCCTGAAACGGCTTCGATATTACCGCTGATCTGCGCAATAACTTTCCAGTTGGCCATGTGGTTGTCCATGTTCCTTGCGATGCATATTAACAGAGTTGGGAATCCGCCGCTACGGGTTAACAGTCAACCGGGTGATTATGCCTTTGGATTTTGGGGTGTTGTGGGTTGGCCATAGTTTGAACCTCGGTATTGGGGGTTGGAGGGGAATAACCCTTCATTTATAACGCTGCAACTTTCGCGTTGCGAAAGGCGGGTACCACGGTCAGTGCTTTTCTGACCGTGGGCTTTTCGCGTGCCGCGCGGACCCAAGAAGGTCTGCGCCATCCGGCCTCTTTAGGAAGGGGCCGTCCGCATGATCTTGTTAGAATGTCAAGTCGCCATAGTGTTCCATTCTCAGGAATACACTTACGTTGGCAGGCAGCTCGTTATCGGGGATTTCTCTCAAATAATCGAGTTCTATGCCATAGGTTTCACATGCTTCACGCGCCGCGTTGTTAAAGAAAAGAACTACAAACGCGCCCCTCCCGTACTGTTCTCTTACCGCTTGGTACTGGTCGAACGGAAAGGGGCTCACCGTAAGAATCTCGACAGCCTGACAGGGCGCATTTAGCCTGCCCGTGTAGCCAGTTGCTTGAACGGTCGCAAGTTCCTGATTGAGTTGGACCATTCGTTGCATCAACGCACTGCTGAGTTGATCCTGGAAACTGAGCGCACCTGCGGCCACCTGTTGGCGGCTAAGAACCACAACGTGATACGACATGGGGCATACCCTCCATTTGTGACTCGGGTTCATTCACGAACTGGGAGTGTTCAGTAGCTCGACCACTCGCTGCGCGGACATGCCGGGCTTTGGCATATCTGCGACTGACAAAGGCGCGAGACTCCCCGTAATGCGGCGCCGCTCTTGAACACAGAATCATCCGCAGGCATTACAAACGATGTCTGCCTCAGTCGGTGGGATCAGACCCGCTTGTCCTGGCGCACCGCGCCCCCTGCGTTACGCCTGCCAGTGATCATCTGAAAACAAAACTCTTCAAAACTATAGTCGGGCGAAACCAAGCTAATCTGGCTAACGCACTGGGGCAAATCTTCTGGGCTGTCCTTCATGGTTATCAAACTCGAAACCTAAAGTCCTTGTCCGAGCTGGCTTGATAGGCGCTTCAAGGCTCCAACTTCAGATAGCTGCCGTCCTCCCATTGTGAGCTCAGGTATTCTTTGAATTCGCTTACGACGTCATTAATCTCGCGTTGCTCAAACAGCGTCGTCGTCTTGGGTGCAAACTGCGAAAGCCGCACCGGCTTCTGCGACTTATTGCCTAGCGCTGCTCTTAGTTCCTTTGCCAATGCCTGTCTTTCCTTGACCTCCAAGCCGGCGAGCACCTTGGCCAGGTCTTTGTCGCCTTTAGCTTCCACGACGGCACTCAGACCCGAGGGCGGCTTTGCGGCTTTTCCCAGGGCGGCCACCACTCCGGGCGACCGCAGGAATGTGGCAAACCCAAGCAGCGCCCGCTCTCCGGCGCTGGGCACGGTTTCCAGGCACTCTTGTCGGGCGCTTTTCGCTGCCAGCAGCGTCGCCAGCGACAGCGCCGATTTGTCCTGGCCCTTTACCATCCCCTCCTGTTTCACCTCAGCTTCAGCCTTGTCGAGGTCTTCCGGCGATGGCCGCAACCGCTTCGGTAAACTTCCTATTTCCCCATTGAACCGCTCGACGCACTTTTCCGCTTCAGTCAGCTCGCTGGCGAAATCCTTTAGCGCCGCCAGATCTTTCGAATTCTCCACGCCGCTCGCCGCCCCTTCCAGCTCTCCCTGGGCCGTGTCAAGTTGCGCCAGGGCGTCCACGTAGGCCGGTACGTAGCAGCCTTCCAAGTTCTCCAGCCGTGGTTCCAGCCGCGTCTTGACGGTATCCGGGTTCAGGATGAGCTCGTTGGCCGTCTCCAGTTCTGCCAGCACTCGTTGTTGTGCCTTCCGAATCTCCTTGCAGCTTATGTCATCCGGCACCGGCGCGCTGCCCAGCTTCGCTGCCCTCAACAGTACCCCACTGGTCTTACCAAAACTCGTCCGCAACTCCGCCAGCCCCTTGACGTTTTTCTTGAACGTCTTCAGGTGCTCGGCGGTCAGGCCGTCGGGCTCATCCACGCCAGCCACCTTAAGCACTGCCCGGCAGACGGCCAGATAGACTTCCTGGTCGTCATACACCGCCGGGCGCGGCTCTTCCGCGTAAGTCAGCCAAAACAGCAGTAGTTCGTCGAAAGTGTTTTTCTTCCCCAGTTCGCGGAAAAAGCTGCTCAGGTCCTTATCAATCCGGTCGATATCCGCTGCTTCCAGCCAATAGTCCGCCCACAGCGACCGCAGGCTCTCATCTGCTTTCGCCCGGTCAAACGCCGGCCCCAAGCTCCCTTCCGGTACTGGCCCCAGGCTGCCTTCGCGACGCGACAGCAAGACTTCCAGATAGGAATAAAAGACTGTCCAGTTTTCTAGCGGCCGCGGCAAGTCCACTCGCTCCAAGCCACGGAGTGTGTCCGGTTTGAAGTCAATCTTCGCGATATTGTTCCGGTCGATCCAACTGCCGTGCTTCTGACTGATCCGCACCGCGCCCTTCCGCGCCAAGCATAGGAGGTATATATCGACCATCCGCCTGGTCAAACCCATCGATTCCACACCATCTTCCGCCCGGTACCCTGTGAACCAGTTGTAAACCGTCCGCACTTCCAATCCGGTCTGCCCATACTCCAAAATCTTGTCGCGGATGCGCTTAAAGAACTTGCACCCCTCCGGGTCCAGCCTCTTCGGCGCTTCCGGCCGCACCAACCCCAGCGGCCCGGCGAAGTTCTCCACTGCGCTCCATAGCTGGTCCCCCTCGCTTACGGATTGGTCAAGCTTTACCAAGCCGTTGATGAGTTTCACCGCCGCAGTTCCGTCGAACTTGCGGTTCCCGAAATCAATCTCCCTGGCCTCGTAGCAGGTTTCCATCGCCGCTGAGGCCATGCGCGTCAAAGCCCCGTCCACCCCGCCAACCATGGACACATCCAGAGAGGTCCGGCTTGTCTTCGCTACTCCTCGCGTGTACAGACCAACTATCACTGAGAAAGCCCGCGCTCCGTCTTTTCGGAATTCCCGCTCTGCCGTCTTCGCGAACGGCGTATCCCGGTGCTCATCCGCAACAAGTAAATGAGCCGCCACTGTGGCTACTGTTGTCTTCTCAGCGTCGTTGATCTCCGCTGGTGCCCATAGCACCACACGCGGGTCCGCTGCCTTGGGTCCCTTGCGCAAGAGCTTGTCCACATCTTTCTCGGTCATTGCACGCCGCGCCAGCACCACAAGGAAGTCATCCTCACCTTCGACTTCGACGTTGCTCAGCTGCGTTTTTTCCAAGTCGGCGATCGTCACTTTTCCGTTCCGTTCCTGGCCGTGCCACGTCTTCACCGTGTGCGACACGCGCTGCCAATCTTCGTTCGGCAGGAACGGACCAAAGGGGCACCCCCCCTTCGGGTCGCTCGGGTCAATATAAGTCACCAGGCGGTCCATCATCTGCCGGAACAGCTCGGGGTCCTTCTTCAGCCGCTCCGCCGCGTCATACACCAAGTCATCGTACTGGCTCGTCTCTTTCGGAATGAATTCGAACCGCCCCTCGCGGCGCCGAATCTGATTACGTAGCTTGCTGCACATCTCATCCAGAATCGTCTCGTAATGTCCCCGCTGTGCTTCTACGGTTTCCTCACCGGGCTTGATGTCGCACACCGAGTCGAGAATCTGGTCTAGGTTCAGCCCCGCCACGCCGGCAATGTGGTAGAGAAACAGGGTGTTCAGGATCCGCTCCGCTCGGCTCTTGTTCTGCGAGCGCGCCAGTTGTCCGTCCTGGATGCGTTTCAGTGTGCTCTGCGCCGCCTCCAGCGCCGCCACCTCGTTCCGAAATCCGCTCCGAATGCTGACCGCACCGGACGCCGAGTTCGATGGCGTTTCGTTGTAAGACATCAGGTCATCCAGCACTTTCCACAGCGCCACAAGGTCCTTCTCCTTTTTCTCCGCTCCATTCTTCAGCGCCCGGTGCAGGAAACTGATGGTGGACCTGGTGCCTGTGAGCCGGGTCGAGATGCTTCGCAGAATCCCGATCGCGTCCGGCGTAAAGGGAAAACATGCCTCGAATTCCTCTTTCGTGGCCGACTTCACCCACGGCAGAAAATTGGCGTATCCCTTCCGATAAACTTCTACCGCCTTCGCATCTGTCACACGCCGCGTGCGCTGAATCACGATGTCGCGGAACCGTTCCGCCTTGTGCTCCAGCAATTCCTCGCGCAGCCGGTCCGGTCCCACAATCTTCTTCGGGTTCGTATGTGCCGCTTGCGCCGCCACTAGCGTCCAAACCGGCAGCCCCTCAGCCTTCGCGAGTGTGCTCGACAGCGCCAGCAGGCAGTCCTCATCATCCCCCGTGAAGTGCGACCGCCGCAGGTACTCTGACATCTCATCAATGGCGATGAACACACCCTGGTAGCCCGCCTCCAAAATGTCCTTAATCGCTCGCCGCAGCCGTTCCCCCCGTTCTGTCGGAATATGTGGGCTGAGATTCTTGTGCCGGTAGAATGCCATCAACACCCGTCCCGCGTCCCGCTGGCCTTGCGGGTCTTTGAGAGCTTCAATCAGTTCATCGTAGTCGTATTGTGATAGGCCCTTCATTAGCCGTGTATCCACCAGGAAGGTCCGCAAATCATCCTTCAAGTTTTTCTGGTGCTCCCTGAGGAATAGCCGCGCCAAGTGCTCCTCCGGATAGACCGCCAGCGGCTTCCCCTCGCGCAGGCCGAATGTGGCTTGGGCTTCATCCAGAATGAAATCCTCCAGCTTTTTGTCATTCCCGCCTCCGCAGCCCTCCAGGCTGAACACAACCGGGAATACCCGCTTCTTCTCCACCTTGCTTCGCCAAACCGTGTCCAAGCGCCCACCGGGCCCCGCTTTCTTCTCTGCGTCCTCACGTTCCTTGAGCTTATCCCAGGCCGGCTTGAGCCCCACAGCCAGGATAGAAGTCGCGGCCAGCAAGTGCGACTTACCAACGCCAAATTCCGCTTGCAGCCAGAAGCCCTGCCCCTTGCCTTCGCCCACCGCTTCCAGGATGCGGTGCAGGTAGCTCCTCACCGGATCAACGAAGAATTCCTCCAACGTGTCCAGCCGCACGCGGTTCTGACGTTTCGATTCGCGGCGTTCGCTATCGCTGTTGCCCGCCCAGACGTGTTGCGTCAGTGAGTAAACACTCTCGACGCGCGGTGGAATATCCAGAATCTCCCCAAGCACCTTGCGCTGGCTGAAACCGCTAAAGTCCAATTCACTCATAGGTCACTCTTCTCCGGTTTCTTGTTCGCCCTCTTCGTCTTCCTCCTCTGGTTTGCGCCCCGAATTCCGGCGGCATTGAGCGTAATAATCTTCTGCGTCGTAACGTTCTTCTTCAGCCAATTGGCTGAGCTCCCCCATCAGGCCACCCTTCTCAAACAACGCCACACCCGCCTCGGCCAGACCGAAATTGGCACAGTGCTTCAGCCAAGCCACCAATGTCTTCGCGTCCGGGATGCGCTCCGTTGGGAAATCTCCCTCGCCATTCAGATACGCCACAAACTGCCGCAATCGGCGCCCCAGGCCGGACAGACGCGACTTCTTCAGGGTGGCCGATTCCGACCCCGTCGGGGGCCGGTAAAGCCATTTGTCTCCGTCGCGGAAGCGCACCAGATATTCTTCCAGGAATTCAGCCAAATTGCGGCGGGGTGTCCGCCCCGCCGCCCGCCCTTTCAAGTAGCGCGTAAGGTAGAAGAACAGGCAGTCGTAGAACTCGCACCCCTTCATCCGACCACTCAGCTTGAATACTCGGCCTTCTGCACCGGCAAGGACTTCTCGCTTGATGTGCATCTCAACCTGATCTTCACCCATCTCGTCCGTAACGGAACCGCTAAGCGCTAGCCCCGCTGCCAGTGTCACCGGAACACCAAAGCACCGAAG
>JBEKLY010000385.1:0-6957 GCA_050010015.1 Terriglobia bacterium | reverse complement strand
TTCGACAAATCCAGAGCCCCGCCGGCCTTCACCGCTCCACGCCGCCCCTACTCTACGCGCACTCGAGCCGATTTTCATCTCTTTGGGTGGGCCCCGGCCCATCCCCACTCAGGATGACAGGCCGTAGGGTTTTTCTGAGTGTTGTCAGGCTGTGGAAAGGTTCAAGATGCCAACGAAAATCTACATCTCCAAAGGCGACATCACGGACATGCCGGTAGAGGCGATCGTCAATCCGGCCAATACGGATCTCGTCATGGATTCCGGAGTCTCGGCGGCCATCCGGCGCAAGGGCGGCGAGCGGATCCAGGAGGAGTGCGAGCGCCTGGCTCCCCTCCGGCTCGGCGCCTCGGCGGTCACGACCGCCGGCAACCTCAAGGCGCTATTCGTGATTCACGCCGCCTCCATCCGGCCGGGCGAGAAGGCGACGGCGGAATCGATCAAGCTTGCAACGAGGCAGACCCTGTCTCGCGCTGAAGAGAAGACGATCAAAAGCCTGGCGCTGCCGGCCATCGGGACCGGCGCAGCCGGCTTCCCCGTCGAGGCTTGCGCGCAGATCATGCTGAAGGCGGTCCTCGAGCACGTCAGGAATCGCACCAGCCTCGAGAAAATCCACTTTGTGCTCTACGACGACGCGGCGCTCAAAGCCTTCGAAGAAGCGTACCAGAAGTTGACCGCGCGCCCGCAGGCCAGTGCGGCGTAGCATACGTAGCACAGGCACTCCTGCCTGTGCTGGTGGCGCGATGGATTTCCGCCCCAGACAGGCAAGAGTGCCTGTCCCACGCCAGCGATGAAAGAACTACCCCTCAAGACGTTCCTCCTCGATACCATCAAGCGGTCCGGGCCCATAACGTTTGAACGCTACATGGGGCTGTGCCTATATCATCCCGATTACGGCTACTACACCCAAGGGCGGCGCCGCACCGGCGCTGCGGGTGACTATTTCACTAGTCCGGACCTCCACCCGATTTTCGCCCGCCTGGTGGCGCGCCAGGCCGCCGAGATGTGGGAAGCGCTCGGCCGTCCTTCGCGTTTCTGCTGGGTTGAAATGGGCGCGGGGAGCGGGCTCTTTGCGCAGGATTTCCTCTGCTGGGTGAAGAGCGTCCGGCCGGATTTCGCGGGCGCGCTCGAATACGTCGCCATCGAACCGGGCCCCAGGCAATGCGCGCTCCTCAGGGAGCGGCTGGCGGAAGCGGGCCTTCTACGAGAAGTCCGCTTGCTCGAAAACCTCGAGCAGCTCACGCCCATCACCGGCTGCTTCTTCTCGAACGAGCTGGTGGACGCCTTCCCGGTTGCTATCGTCACGAGAGCCGGCGGACATCTCGGAGAAATCTACGTCTCGGCCGAAGGCGAGGAACTGCGCGAGAAGACGGGCCGCATCAGCAACCCGGCGATTGCTGCGGCGGTAGCTCGTTACGCCAAGCAACTCGAGGAAGGCTGCCGCGTGGAAGTGAACCTGGTGGCAACCGACTGGATGAGGTCGGTTGCCGGGAAGCTCGACCGGGGCTTTGCGATCACGATCGATTACGGCGACCACGCCCAACACCTCTACACGGACGACCGGCCGCAAGGCACCTTGCTTGCCTACCACCGGCATATGCCGCTCGACGACGCCCTCGGCGCCCCCGGCGAAATCGACCTGACCGCCCACGTCAACTTCAGCGCCCTGATCGACGCAGGCAAGGAGGCTGGCCTCGAGCTCAGCGGCTTCACCAGCCAGGAACGATTCCTCCTGGCGCTCGGTGAAGCCAACCAGTTCGCGGACCTTTACGAGCCGGGCGCGACCGAGCTCGAGAATCTCCGGGCCAGGCTGAAGCTGAAGCGGCTGATTCATCCCGAAGGAATGGGGAACGTCTTCAAGGTGCTCGTCCAGCATCGAGGAATCGACTCGCCGAGGTTGACGGGGCTGAAGTACGGGAGCATTCGGGACTGATGGGCGGCGTAGCGCGGGCGTCCCGCCCGCGGTCGGGGGAGCGTCCCGCTCCCGCGCGTGGGCAGAGCCTGTCCTGAGCGGAGCGAAAGAATGCCCACGCGACGGCGGGCGGGACGCCCGCGCTACATAGTAGGCTACTTAACTTGGCGGCTTGCTCTCCGCCACGTACGGCTTCTTGATGTACTCGTTCGCCTTGTCCAGCGCGCCCTGGGTGTTGTCGTTGGTCTGCAAGGCGCGCTGGTACTCATTAAGCGCGCGGTCGCGCTGGCCCGTAACGTCGAAAATCATTCCCAGCGTCACGTGGCTCCAGACCTCCGTCCATTTCGGGTCGAGATCCCCATCGAGAGCGCGCCGGAACTCTTCCATCGCGGCGTTGTAATTTCGCAGTTTGAAGTAGATATCGCCTAGCCGGTAGTGGGCGATCGAGCTGTTCTTGTTGATTTCCAGAACGGCGTTATACTGCTTGACCGCTTCGAGGAAAGCCTGCTCCTGGGAAAGCTGATCGGCGCGCGCCATTTCCACCTTGAACTTGATCTTCTCGTCGAATTTGAGGATGCGGCTGCCGGGATCGACGAGCACCTGCGTCGGCCGGGTACGCACGTTCACGGTGAAATCGGCCGTGGTGCCCACCATCGGCACACGGTCGGTGACGGGCCTGGCGCCCTGGGTAACCACGCGCACCTCGACGGGCATGCGGAAGAGGTCCAGATCCTGCGTAATCTTCCCCACCACTTGATAGCCCTTCGCAGTTCTATAGACAGCCCAGGTCCGCTTGAATTGGGGCACGCCGGTCGAAGTCACCCACTGCGCGAAAAAGTACGTCAATTCCTGCTTGGAAGCGGTTTCCGCGAGCTTTTGAAACTGGTCCGTGGAAATGGGCTTGGCCTCGTAGTCGTGGCCCATGGCCTGAAGGGTTTTGAAAAACGCCTCATCGCCGATGACCCAGCGCAGCATATGAAACACCATGGCGCCCTTCTGAAACACAATCGATTGATACTCGGGCGTGTACTCGTGCAACTGTGCGGACCCACCGATGGCCGCAGCATCCTCGTGCGTGAGCGCGCCGATTTCCGTTTCCTGCATCACATTTTCAAAGGCGGACTCACCCTCGGCGTCCTGCAGGTAGAGAGCGGAGGAGTAGGTCGCGAGGCCGTCCTCAAGGAAAAAATCGTCGCGGGAAGCCGGGCTCACCGATTCTCCCCACCATTGATAGGCGATCTGCTGCGCCACTTGCTGCGTCTTCACTTGCGTGGAATAAATGCGCGAGGCCAGCGCCACCAGGCCCGGGGCGCTATATCCGTTCACCGTGCCGTCTTCGATTTCCGCGATGTCCAGATGGCCGTTAGGCAAGGGCCCGAACTTGTCGGAATAGAAAGCCATGATCTTGGCTGCGGCCTCGCCGTAATTAGCAGCGAAGCCCTCATGGCCCGGCTTCATGTACAAAGTGATGTCCGCGCCCACCGCCGTGGCCGGCTGCACCACATAGTGCCCGGCAATCACCGTGCCCGGGAACGAGGCACGGTCATATTGGAAACCGTAGGTCACTTTTCCCGCCTCGCGCACGGGAGCGACAGCCTTTCCCGAGGCAATCACGATTTCATCGGAAGGCACCGTGACGCTCATGCTGGCACTGAAACGGTTCACGCCGAACTCACTCACCGGGAACCACCGTCCCACATAGAGAAGGTAACTGCCGTCATTCCCCACGTAGGCCAGCTTCAGGTTCTCCACCGGACTGCCTTCTGCCGAAGAAAGCAGACCGCCGTACTTGACCGTGATGGAAGCGGGCTTACCCTGCGGCACGGGGTTCAGGAAGTCGATGGCGAGGTTGAGGCCTTCTTGCCGATAATTGCAATCCCTTCCGGCCGCGTCCTTGACGCTCGAGACTCGCAAGCCGTTTTGGAGCTCGAAGCTCATCGTGGTGAGGTCGGCTGCCGGGGTGAAATCAATCCGCACCGTAGCCGAAAGCAGGTGCTGGGAGGGAAAGAGTTCTGCGGTGATAGCGTAATTCGTTACCGTGAATCGAGGTGCAGTCGATTGGGCGAAAGCGACGGCCGGGGCAAGGCCCAGCGTCAAAAACCATAGCAGCGCATTCACCAGCAGCGTCCGGAGTCGGGAAGGCCGTAATCCGGCCCCGCCTCCGGCCCGTAGATAGTTCATAAAAAGCTCCCCACAATGGAGGATTCAGGATTCAGGATTCGGGATTCGGGATTCAGGCCTCCGATGCGCCTTGTATTTCCCATGACCTCAGCAATTTTAGACGGAACCGACACGGCTACTCGTTGAGGATCTCTCGCCGGCCCACGGCCCCGCGATCTTGCGATAAGCTTGTCGGTATGCACAGCGGCTACGCTGAGGTCCGTGGCTTCTTGCCATCCGGCCACTTCCTGACGCCTTTCCATCATATTCCCTGAATCCGACTCCTGAAACCACAATCCTACTGGATTGGATTGCTGCCGCAACCAACAAGTTGCTTGGCTGGCAGGATTCAGGATTGGACCACCCTGAATCCTGAATCCTGAATCCTGAATCCTAGCTCTACCACCGCATCCGCGGCCCGGCCGACAGCGCCTCCTGGACCCAGGCGCTCCTTCACGGCTCGCAGTTCCTTCGCCATCTCCTCTCGTGCTTGGGAATGATCCAGTAAGTATTCTACCTGAGCGGCAACCCGAGCGGGCGTGAAATCACTCTGAATCAACTCTGGAACCACCTGCTTACCCGCGAGGATATTGACCATGCTGTAAAAGGGA
This sequence comes from Terriglobia bacterium, assembly GCA_050010015.1. Lineage (GTDB taxonomy): Bacteria > Acidobacteriota > Terriglobia > UBA7540 > UBA7540 > CAVROP01. The sequence goes on along the minus strand of JBEKLY010000385.1, from coordinate 2,277 downwards.
ACTTTCACAAGCAGCCGCCCAATCCGGTACGTGAGCCGCGACAGACGGTAAACCACCACCATCGGCCGCTCGCAAAGCGCCGCCTCGAGGGTGGCGGTGCCGCTGGCGACGACGGCTACATCGCAATGCCGGAGGGCGTCGTACGTGGCCTGGGTCGCGACGCGGATCGCGAACCTGCCGGCATAGGGCTCGAGCAGCTTCTGTTCCACCCAAACGGCGTCAAGCGTCGGCGCCACGGCGACCACAAACTGCGCCTTGCGATCGAGCGATATCCGCCCGGCAGCCGCAAGCATGGTGGGCAAGATCCGGCTCACTTCTTTCTGGCGGCTGCCCGGAAGCAGTGCCACCGTGGTCGTGGCTGGGTCGAGGTCGATCCGGGCAAAGAACTCCTCCCGCGTCATGTTCGGCCTCACCAGGTCGACCATGGGATGGCCAACATACTCGACGGGAATCCCTGCCTCGCGATAGATGGCCTCCTCGAAATCGAAAATGCAGAGCATCTTTTCGATGCGAGCTTTGAGCTGCCGCAGCCGGCCCTTCCGCCACGCCCAGACCTGTGGGCTTACAAAATAGACAACCCGGATTCCCCGTTCCTTAAGGCGCCCGGCAAGGCGCAGGTTGAAGTCGGGGAAATCGATCAGCACCGCAAGCTGCGGCCGGCGCCGCTCCGCCTCGGCCACAAGCGCACTCAAGGCGCACCAGGCTCGGGCGAGGCCGCCGATCACTTCCGTGATGCCCATCATGGCGAGCCGGTGGGCGTCCACGACCGTATCCACCCCGGCCTCGCGCATCGCCTCGCCGCCGCCGCCGAACAGGTCGAGGCCTGCCAGCCGTTCGCGTAAGGCTCGAGCGAGTTCGGCCCCGAGAAGATCCCCGGAGCGCTCACCGGCTACGATCATCAGCGAAAGGTCTCTCATAGAAGCCGGGTAGGGGCGGTTCGCGAACCGCCCCTACATGATTTCACGACCGCCTTTGTTTTCATAGACATTCTCGCTTTGTTCCGGCGTTTTCGATATCCAAGAAACCGGTTTCACGCCAAGGCGCAAAGTACGCAAAGGTCGCAAAGTCCCACCACCCCCAACCCCTCCTCATCTGAGGAGGGGAGCCCGGAAATTCCCATAGGCGTTAAAATAGGCTCGATCGGGTTGCGGAGCCCGCCGGTGCGGGCGAAAGAATGTGGCCCACGGCGACAGCCGTGGGGCGAAGGCAGAGCCGATGCACCTGAAAAGCCCCGGGAGGGGCGACAGAGCTGTTTTGATGACCGCAGATCTTCTGTCGCCACTACGTGGCTCTGCCATACCCTGTGTGTGCCGTGATCCCACGGCTGGCGCCGTGGGCCACATTCTCGCGCCGCTGATGCGGCTTGGCGTGGGGCGACGGCTTAGTCTAACGCCTGCAACGGTGATTCCACTCCTTGGACAAGGAGGGGACAGGGGTGGTTGATTCCTCGTCCGATCCTTTGTTTTCATAGACATTCTCGCTTTGTTCCCGCGATTTTGATATCCAAAAAACGGGTTTCACGCAAAGGCGCAAAGTACGCAAAGGTCGCAAAGTCCCACCACCCCCAACCCCTCCTCATCTGAGGAGGGGAGCCTGCGGTTCCCCGTCCTTGGCAAGGAGTCGAGCCCGCGATTCCCCTCCTTGGATAAGGAGGGGCCAGGGGTGGTTGGCTGCTCCGCCACAGCCTATGTAGCCGACCGCTGGTCACTGTCTCGGCCTCGCATTGCGACGTTGCAGACTTAGCTTTGTTTGCGCAAAATGCATGGTTTTATGCTCGTTTCGAGCCTCCAATGGCTGCAGTTTGCCACTCAAATTGAGCACCCGTTCCTTTGTTTTCAAGCACTTCTTAGCTTCGTTCCCACTATTTTATGTTTTTTGGCGAGCCGCAGCTTTCTGCTCACGTCCGGGCCGCATCGGCTTCCCCGAGGTATCAGCGTGCGCGGGCGTTCGGCTGCGACACAATGTCCACAAAAAGACCACAATCATAGGCTATCAAATCCCAAGGGAGTTGTCAAGCCCAAAACGCGGAACAGGCAGGTTGGTTAATCCCGAATTCCGAAGTTGCGAGGTTCTGTGGGAAGAAACCCCTCACCCGGCTCGCTACTCTCGCCACCCTCTCCCCAAGGGGGAGGGCGGAAATCAATCAACGTTGGCGGCCCTCTCCCTTGGGGAGAGGGTGTCCCGCAGCCGGCGTAGTCATCAGCCGGGGCGGGACGGGTGAGGGGTTGCTTCCGAAGAATCCGAACACCCGTTCCGTTTTCGAGATTATCAAGGCAG
>JBEKLY010000384.1:0-6976 GCA_050010015.1 Terriglobia bacterium | reverse complement strand
CCCTTCCGGGGCTGTGAATATTAACGCCACGTTCCGTCCCACGGCTCACGCCGTGGGCTACTTTCTGGCGCCGCTCCGCGGCTTTCGAAGTCCCGGCGCCTTAAGTAAACGCTTATGGGGCGCTGCCCCCGGCTACTCAATTTCAGCCCCTGCGGGGCTGAGGCTTTGGATAACTGGTTCGGTGTCCTTCGCGGCATTCGGCGGCCCATCCGCTGCATAGAAACGTCACGGAATTCGGTACGATCCAGAAGGTTTCGAAACAACTTCTAGCAAAAAGTTGTCGCAACCCCAGATCACAACTTCCATCGCGGCTGCAGCAGACCGGCCGCAGATCGTCAATCGGCAATCGAAAATCGACAATTCGATATGCTAGAATCACCTTTGAGGAGTGGCTCCTGCGGCAGGCGAGCGTACACACGTCACGTTTCTATCCGCCAAGCTTCGGCTCCGGCATGAAATACTCGATAGAGGAAGCCTCGAATGTTTCGCCTTTCTCGAACTCAACTCCTGGGGTGTTTTCTTCTACTCGCAGTGGTCCTGGGAATCCTCCTCTTACGCGCCTTGCGTCTGGTATGGTGGTCCCGATAGAGCCGGGCGCCCCACTGGTTGCCATTGTCGGTCCAACGGCGGCTGGAAAGTCGGCCCTGGCTGTTGCCGTGGCTGCGGCGATGGACGGGGAGATAGTTAACTACGATTCGGTGCAGCTTTATAGAGGATTCGACATCGGGTCGGCGAAACCCGCTCTCGAGGAGCGCCAGGGCGTTCCCCACCACCTCCTGGACTGTCTCGACGGTCAGGATCAATTCACGGCAGGAGATTACCGCCGGGAGGCGCTGCGCGTGCTGTCGGAAATCAAAGGACGAGGGAAATTACCGGTTTTTGCCGGCGGCACCGGGCTCTATCTTCGCGCACTCTTCCTGGGGCTGTTCGATGGCCCGCCGCGCTCCGAAGAATTGAGGAGCCGGTTGCGTGCTATGGCGGAAAGGCGAGGACGAGAGTTCCTCCACCGGCTTCTCGCACGGCTTGATCCGGCGGCCGCGGCCCGCATCGAGCCCCGGGATACACAGAAAACCATCCGCGCGCTCGAAGTGTGCATTCAGGCCCGGACTCCGATCTCCGCGATGCAGGCCCGGGGCCGAAGCGAACTGGAAGGGTATCGAGTTTTGAAAATCGGATTGCATCCCGAAAGAAAGGAACTGTGCCGGCGCATCGACCGGCGCGTCGAGTGGATGTTCGCGCACGGCTTGCTCGAGGAAACTCAGGCTCTATCGGCGCGTCAGGACTCGAGCCGCCTGAAGGCCCTCGGGGCGCTCGGCTACCGCCAGGCCTGTGCGTTCGCCCTCGGGCAGATAAGTTTGCCGGAAGCCATTTCTCAAACTCAGGCGGCTACCCGGCGATACGCCAAACGGCAGATGACCTGGTTTCGACACGAAACAGGAATTACCTGGTTTGACGGGTTTGGCGATGACCCGCAGATCCAGGCCCAAGTCATCGATGCTTTGCGTAAAGCAAGGATCGCCGACGGCAGCGTGTAGGGGCGGCCCTTGTGAGCACCCTACTGAGCCTCGCAACCTAGGGAGACAGATGCAGAACCCCCTCACCCGGCTCGCGGCGCTCGCCACCCTCTCCCCCAAGAGGGCGAGGGTCAATGACGTAAATCCCCAACCCTCGCCACCTTGGGGGAGAGGGTGCCCGAGGAACGAGGGCGGGTGAGGGGGTTCATTCGTCACTCTATTTTGCAAGACTCAATAGGAGAACCTCACGAGCTGCTTTTGCATCACTACAGCAGGCCGCACCAAGGAGATGAATCGTATGCCGGAAGCCGGTGTTCAACGTTTTGTTTCGAGACCAGCACAAGGGACGAGCGGACCTGCGCCAGAAAAGAGAGAAAAAATGGAGAAGCCACCGCAGAATATTCAAGACGGTTTCTTGAATACTGTACGCAAGGAGAAACTTGTAGTCACCGTCTATCTGTTAAGTGGTGTCAAACTTACCGGACGCATCCGCAGTTTTGATAAATACTCCTTAATCCTGGAGAGCAACAACCAGGAACAATTGGTATTCAAGCACGCCGTGGCTACCGTGGTGTTGCCGCGCGCCGGAACCGCTCCGGCACCGGCGCCGTCGGAGGGGTAAGAGGATTCGCCGCGCACAAACATCCGAGAAAGTGTTTCTGGCAGGCTGGGAACCTACGTATCATTCGAGTCGGATTCCAGGCAGGCCGGAAGCGGAAGATTCGCTTCTAGAACTGCGCGAACTGGCGGAGGGCGCCGGGGCGCGCATCGTGGGCTCTCTCCTTCAGCGGTCTCCCCAGCCCGACCCCGCAACCCTGCTGGGGAAAGGCAAGCTGAACGAAGTCCGCAGTTCCGCGCACGCCGCCGCCGCCGACCTGGTCATCCTCGATCACGACCTCACACCCTCACAACTCCGCAACCTGGAGCGCGAGCTCGACCTGCGGGTGATCGACCGGACTCAACTGATTCTGGATATTTTTGCCGGGCGCGCTCGCAGCCGTGAGGGCCAGTTGCAAGTCGAATTGGCCCAGTTGAACTATCTGTTGCCGCGACTGGGGGGGCACGGCACTGAACTCTCCCGGTTGGGCGGCGGCATTGGCACCCGCGGCCCCGGCGAGCAGCAGTTGGAATACGATCGCCGGCGCATTCGCACCCGCATTCGCTCACTGCGCGAGGCGATCGAAAAGGTCCGGTCGCAGCGGGCTTTGCATCGCACCCGGCGGCGGGACCGTCAATTCCTCACCGTGGCGCTGGTGGGCTATACCAATGCCGGGAAGTCCACGCTCTTCAATACCCTGACTTCCTCGACCGTGCTCACCTCTTCCCGCCTCTTCGCCACTCTCGACCCCACGGTGCGCGCCCTGCCGGTCGAGTCGCGAAGGCCTGTCTTGATATCGGATACGGTGGGATTCATCCAAAAACTGCCGCCCCACCTCGTCGCCGCATTCCGCGCCACCCTGGAAGAATTGGAGGATGCCAGCCTTTTGCTGCACGTCACCGATGCCTCCGATTTGCGACACGAGTCCCAGGACAGCGCCGTCGAGGGCCTGCTGGAAACCCTGAGCGTGGGGCCGACTCCGCGGCTTCACGTCTGGAACAAGATCGACCTTGTGGACGCGCCCGTGAGGAACCGGCTTCCCTCGGGGCCGCAAGATGTATGGGTTTCGGCGAGCACCGGCGAGGGCCTTGATACCCTCCGCCAGCGTATCGATGAATCGTTGACCGCGGATCCCGTGATCGAGGCCGAACTCGACCTCTCGCCCGCTGACGGAGAGAGTTTGGCCATGATTCATCGCTCCGGCGTCGTGCTGTGGACCCAATACGGGGATGAACGAGTCAAGGTCCGGGCTCGACTGCGCGAATCGCTGTGGCAACGGCTGAAAAGACGAGAAGGGGGCGTAGCTTCCGGCTCTTAAACGCAGGCATTTTCAGGCCTAAACGGGTTGTGGAAAAAACTGTGGAAAATATGCTCGGACTCAGACCCTCGCTAGCCTGCTCGAGCCCGCCAAGAATGCGGCTCCCGTGCGGATGCGACAAATTAGTATCGTGTTTTCAGCTATTTACGAAGCTCGTGGAATGTAGCTGGAACTCAGACATTGGCATTTTGTCCGGTGCGTAAATCGCTTGTAATCAAGGGAGTTTTGCACAAAGATTAGGCAATCTCAAGGTTCTTACCTAGCCCCAAAGTACCTGTTTATCCGCATAAAATCAGGCTCAATTAAACCTAGGCTCGCAGGGTGTTGGATTGACGATCGACGATTGTCGAGGGTCGATTCATGATGGGCCATTGACGGTATTGTTACTCCGAGTGGTCATGGGTCTGCGGCCCACTCAAACAAATGAAAATCACCCGCCAACAGGAGAATCAAGCGGAGATCACGAACGCCGCTCTGAAAATGCTTGTGCCGAAGGCACCTTGGAGTGCGGTAGCGCCAGCTACCGCCCTTCGCTCGCACCCAGGGCGACAGCTTGGCTGCCGCACTCCCTGACGCTCTGTAAGATGCCTCGCGGAGTTTACCCTGAGCGGCAGAGCGAGATTCTTCGCTCCGCTCAGAATGACAAGCGAAGGGCTCAGGACGACAAGCGAAAAGCTCAGGATGACAGCGAAGGGCTCGGAACGACAAGGTGCGGCAATTGACCATCGTCAATCCGTTGACACCTCCGTGGACCTCCGATATAATTAGGTGGGACAGCGTAGCAGTCCTGGCGTTCGATCACGGCACTCGCGGCTAGGGTGTCCGTCCTGTCCGCTCCTCCGCTAGGGCAGATCTCGAAGGCGCATGAACCTCCCCATTTCGTTAACCTTGCTCCGCATCTTTTTCGTGCCCCTCGTGGTGGTGCTCTTACTAACTTCGGGTCACAACATGGACCTGTGGGCGGTGGTAGTTTTTCTACTCGCCGCGACCACTGACCTGCTGGATGGTTATCTGGCGCGGAAACGCGGCCAGGTGACTTCGCTAGGCATATTGCTGGACCCCATCGCTGATAAGCTGCTCACCTCCGCCGCCTTCATTTCTCTTGTCTATCTGCATTTGGTTTCGGCGTGGATGGCAATGATCATTATTGGCAGGGAATTTGCCGTGTCCGGTCTGCGCGCCATAGCCTCTGCGGAAGGTTTCTCGCTGGAAGTCTCCGACCTGGGAAAGACGAAGATGGTCTTTCAGGTTGTGGCGATCACCGTGATTGTGCTGGAGCGGCGGCTGCCTCTGCTGCGCCTTCCGGGCAATATCCTCTTATGGATGGTGGTTATCTTCGCACTGACGTCCGCGGGGCAGTATTTCATTTCCTTTTGGAAAAGACTGGACAGTCGTATTAAACGCCGTGTCTTAATTCACCGGGCGGTTCTCAGGACTGGCCAGAAGGAACGGGAAGAAAAAGATGTTGCAGCTCACTGACGCTCAGAAGGAACACCTGCTCGAACTCGCGAGGTCGGCGATCGAGGAGGCCGTGTGCTCGGGGAAAGTGTCGGAGGTGGCCGAGTCGGCAGAAGCCCTCGGAACTCCTTGTGGGGCCTTCGTTACGCTCACGCGGCAAGGGCGTTTGCGGGGATGCATCGGCCACATTGACGCCGTGAGACCGCTCTACGCCACCGTGCGCGAGTGCGCCCGCGCCGCGGCTCTTGACGACCCGCGCTTCGACCCGCTCACGCCCGCCGAACTTTCCTCCCTGCATATCGAGATTTCCATACTCTCGCCACTCGCGGATATCGCTCCCCACGAGGTCGAGGTAGGACGGCATGGATTGCTGATTTCGCGCGGCGGCCGACGCGGGCTCCTCCTGCCCCAGGTGGCCGAGGAATGGAATTGGAACCGCGAACAGTTTCTTCAGGAGACCTGTATTAAAGCCGGCCTGCCCGCCGACGCCTGGCAGCACGGCGCGAGAATCCAGGCTTTCACCGCGCAAATCTTGAAAGAGCCCACCACGCTGGCTCGCTCCTCCTCGACGGCGGCCTAGACTGTTGCGCCCCACGTCGACACCAATCGTCGGGGCGCCCCTTGTTTGTGCACGGGCACCTGCACCAATTCGGAAGTTGCGAGGCTCTGTGGGAAGAAACCCCTCACCCGGCTCGCTACTCTCGCCACCCTCTCCCCAAGGGAGAGGGCTGAAATCAATCACCGTTGACGGCCCTCTCTCTTGCGGAGAGGGTGGCCCGCAGCCGGCGTAGTCACCAGCCGGTGCGGGTCGGGTGAGGGGTTAGTTGCGATGGATCACACCCGTTCTGTTCCCGAGGTTATCAAGGCAGGCATTTCAGTTTCAAGGGTTAGCCTGGGAGTGCCAAATTCAACTTCGGAATTCCGATTTATTCCAGTTCTACGCCGTAGCTGACGTAGACGTCTCGCCCGGAGTTCACAATAATCCCCACGGCGGACTTTTCCTGAGTGGACAGGACCACAATCTCCGCCACGGTTTCACGCGGCATGGGGGGAGGAGCGGTAATCGCCCAGGGTCCTGGACAAGGCGGGAGGTAGAAGACCCGATACAATTGACCGGTCTGCGCGCCGTTCTTTTCTCCGAAGTCCAGATAGACGACGTCCCCGTTCGCGAGCGATGCAAAGTTGTTGCGGGCCGCCACTATGGCCCCCTGTATTTTGCCGTTGGAGAGGGCGAAGCGGTCCAACTTCGTGGGAACGTAGTCGGGAACAATTCGAGGTTGATACGGCAGAGCGATGTCGCCGGGATAAATGGGTCCGCAGGCGAACTTCACCTCGGCCACCGCTCCTTGCGGCGTTACATGCGTCACCTGGACCCTGCCTGCGTCCTCGTACGGGTTCCCGAGTTTGCGGAGGGTCCACTGTTCACCGCTGTACCGCGTCGTGCGGAAAAGTTCCTTCGCCGGCCTGACCAGAGAGAATTCCTGGCCCAGGGAGAATCGGGGATTGCCGCGGCTGTAGAGATAGATCGAGTCACCCACGGCGTATTGCCGGATCGACGACTCCAAATCATTATCTTCGCCGCTGAGCACGGTGATATTCGCGGGCACTTTACTTGCGCTGATAAACCCCGTGCAATCGGCCTGGCTTAGAGTGGCGGCAGGAAGAGCAGTCCCCGCGGGTGTTTGCTGGCCCGGCACCAGCGCCACCGGAAGTACGAGCCATGCAGTCAAAAAGCTGAGAATTCTTGTCTTCACGGGGCAAGTGTAAGGAACCGCAATATCGAAAGTCAAGCCACTGCGACTGTACTAAGGTACTAGGGCAAATTGCGCGTCCAGCCCTGCAGGGGCGAGCTAGCAAAGCCCAGGCCAACGGCCCATAGGCGTTAACCTAAGGTGCGGCGAATGCGCGAGCCGCGGAGTGGCGCCAGAACGTAGCCCACGGCGTAAGAACGTGTGAAATAATCGATGCCTGTCATCCTGAGTGGGGATGGGCCGGGGCCCACCCAAAGAGATGAAAATCGGCTCGAGTGCGCGTAGAGTAGGGGCGGCGTGGAGCGGTGAAGGCCGGCGGGGCTCTGGATTTGTCGAA
>JBEKLY010000383.1:0-6995 GCA_050010015.1 Terriglobia bacterium | reverse complement strand
TCGCCCCTTCCGGGGCTGTGAATTTGAACGCCGCATCCGGTCCCACGGCTCACGCCGTGGGCTAGTTTCTGCCGCCGCTCCGCGGCTCCCGAGGTCCTCGCACCTTAAGTTAGCGCTTATGCGCCGCTGGCCAGGGCTTTGCTGGGCCGCCCTTTCAGGGCGGAGAGATCACTAGCCGTCCAACTCACACTTAGGACACTACCCGCCCGCTATGACCCGGTGGCTTTTGGCAAACTGACCTCCAATCTTATCTGTCGGGACTGAGATGGCGGAGTTTGCAAGTCACCGCTGCCGGCGCATTGCCTCTTCCACCATCGCGAGATCCGCGCTGTCCACCGTGCCGTCCCTGATCACATCCGCCCTTGGGTCGTATCCGGGCTGGCCGGCAACGGTTCCCATGGCGGCCTTCACAATCAGAACATCGCTCGAATCGACCTTTCCGTCACCGTTCACGTCGCCGATCAGAGCAGCCTTGGAGTTCGGATCGAAAAAAAACTGGTAGAGGTGCCAGGCGTAGCTCGAGGCGAAGGCATCGCTGAACACTCTGTTGCTGACGGGAATCTGGCGTCTCTCGCCAAGCACGATCGCGGTGGCATGAGCGGGAAAGTCGCGCAAAGTAAACGTTGCCGTGGTGGCGCCTGCGCGTGACATGCTCACGGCGCCGCCGGCCGCGGCGACGGAATCGGTGCACAAGCTGCTGCCTCTGCAAAAGAGGCTGGTTTCCTCAATGGGGTTTGCGGACGGGGTCTGGTTCTGCGGCAGCCCGTCATTGATGGCGAGCAGGAAGGTGCAGCCACCGTAACGTTTGAGCAGCACGTTGATCGCGGCATGGGCGCTCGAAGAGGTGACGGTCACGCCGTTGCTTACCGAGGGCGTGTTAAGCACTCGCGCCAGGGCCGCCACTTGAATGTTGGTCGCCGCCACCGCTGCTTTCACATCGGCGTGCTCGAGATGAAAGATGGAGTCTTCTTCCTGGACGGGGGCGAACTGGTGGACGAAGTAGAGCAGACCGCGCCCGCCGTGAATGATCGTCATCCAGGATTCTGCTGCGATCTCCGCTGAGGTCAGCGTGACGGAAAAGCTGTTGTTGAAGTTCACGAGCTCGATATCCTGAAGGACCGGTTTCTGATAATTGCTCCAATAGCGCAGACGGTCCGTGGTTCGGCCGACCCACCATAGAGGATGCGCATCATTCTCCGGATAAACGTCACTCGCGAGGATGTCACCGCCTTGAGCGTACAACGGATAATCGTTGAGGCCGCGCGCCGCCGAACAGCACGTCCCACCGCGGCCGTCGTAGCAAGTGCCGGAGTTATATCCTGTCCCTTGTCCAACCCCGAGGTAGACGGGACGCTTCGGGTCGGCAGCTTTGAGTGCCTTATACTTGCTGATAATAGCAGCGGGAAGAATGCAGTCGCCGTAACCCCCGCCCGGCTGCGACTGTGCATTGTCCGGCTCGTCCACTTGTATCCAGCCGTCGATGATAGGATCGTTCAGGTGCCGCGCGCCGTCCGCTCCGGCCAGACCGCTCTCCTGCTCCCCGAAGACCGGCATCTTGTAGTTCCGTAGCAGAGGCAGGATTGCACCCTCCTTTGGACTGGTCTCGACGGTGCCGTCCCAAAGCCCGACGAACTGATTCACGCCCACTGCCTGATAGAATCCTGCTTTGCTCGGGCTCTGCAGCCAGACTGCGCGCATGAAATAGTCCTGGCTGGAAGAAGGGCCTAAGGAAAACTGCGCATAATACGCGGGGCCGCCTTCCCAGGGAAGGTAGACATCCTGGGCAAGTGTTTGAACCGCGCCTGCGCATAGGGTCACAAGCGCCGTTGCGCCCCAGAGGCCAAGCTGGTAGAGTTTTGCACGTTGCATGGTTTTCCTCACTCACCCTTCGCATGCCGTAGCGGCGGTTTGCGAACCGCCCCTACGAAACCGCCCGAACTCCGTAGGGGCGGTTCGCGAACCGCCCCTACAAGAAGTCGCCCACGCCGTATTAACTGCGGTTTGCGATCCCCTCGTACGACGCGCGAGGAAACCATAGTCTATTGATAGGCGTCTATCATGGCAAGAGAACGAGAAGCCGTTTGGAGATGGCGACGACGGGTGTCTTCACTTTTGCCTTTGACAGAGCCGACGACATTATAGATGGAGTGCGGCAGCGAAGCTGCCGCCGTGGAATCCCGGCAGAACGGCGGTAACTGGCGCTACCGCGCTCCACGGCGCGCCGCGCAAGCAATCACCCGCAGGAGTGCCGGTGCCATAAAATGCGGAATCAAACCTACGGACGTGCAACAGGGGAGGCTTTATGCGAATACATGCTGCTATTCTACTTCTTGCGTTCTCCACACTCTGCGCACAAGAACCTGTTACCCCCCCACAGACGCCTCCGGTCACAGGTCAAGTCGCGGCGCCCGCCGCCCAGAATGAGACGATTACTATTCCGGCAGGTACCCGAATCCCGCTTGCGCTGGCCAGCCCTATCAGCTCGAAGTCCAGGCCCGGGGATCCCGTGCGTGCTGTAACTGGATTCCCAGTCACCGTCGGCAAACAGTTGGCGGTCCCGGTCGGCACCTACGTCGTTGGCATGCTGGATAAAGTGATGAAGGGGGGCCGCTCTGGTCCGAGCTTGAAGATGCACTTCACCCGCCTCGACTACGTCAACGGTTACAGCGTAGATATAGACGGCGCGAACGTGCAAGCGAGCGCCGCGAGCCCCAGGCAGGGTTCTACACAGGCCGCCGGGCTAGCCAGCCCGAGCGGATCTTACAATTCGTTCGCTGCGACAACGTTCCCTCAACCAACACTTCCAGCCCCGGCTTCACATATTGGAACGGCCATAGGGATTGGAATCGCCGCCACGGCGGCCGGGATCGCCATCCCCTTGATCCTCATTCACCGCGGCGGCGGCGGGAGCGGAGGAGTGCTTTTCGATTCCGGATGGCAGTTCGAGATGGTGCTGGAGAGCCCTGTCACGGTGGACTCTGCGAATGTTGCCGAAGCCGCCGCCCACTCCCATTAGCCCTGTGCGGATACTGTCCTGATTTGAACGTAGCGCCGACCTTTAGAGCCTGCCCTGAGCCGGGCGAAGGGTCGGCAAATGCTGGCCTAAAGGCCAGCGCTACATTGAATCGGGAACACAATCCGCTGCGCAGCTAGTGTATACTCCAGCAAGAAGAATCCTGACGGGCGTGTGATCAAGGGAGGACATCGGTGCGAAAAGTCTGGTTGATTATCAAGCGTGAGTACACCACCCGCATCAAAACCAAGGGCTTTGTGATCGGCACGATCGCGGGGCCTGCTTTCGCCGTCGGTATCCTGGCCTTTTCCATTTTCATTGCCACGCGATTGACCGACCAGACAACACGGCTCGCCGTCATCGACAACGTGGGAGGTCTCTCGGCAACCGTGGCCTCAGCCCTTGACGTCAAGCTGCCCAACGGCAAGCCGGAATTCGAGGTAGTGAGAACCGTCACCCAGCCTCCCTCGGAAGAGGCTGTGCGCAAGGAATTGCGGGCCGATATTCGAGGCGGCCGCCTGGACGCTTATCTGGTGATCGGAGCGGGGGGCAAAGCGGAGTTTCATACTAAGAACCCAAGCGACTTCACGCTGCTCGAACCGATCAGTCGCGCCGTGCATGAGGCTGTCCTGTCCTCGCGTCTCCAGGCGCGCGGAGTGCACGTCAGCGAGATCGGCGATGTGACGCGGGGTATCGATGTCAAGATTATCAAAATCACCAAATACGGCGAGGCGGAAGATTCCGGCCAGACGTTCTTTGTTGCGGTCTCGTTGACAATGCTCCTTTACATCTCGCTGGCGACATACGGCATCATCACGATGCGCTCGGTCCTCGAGGAAAAGACCTCGCGCATCGTCGAAATTCTCGTTTCGGCTGTGCGCCCCTTCCAACTCTTGAGTGGCAAGGTCCTGGGTGTGGCAGGCGTCGCCTTCACCCAATATCTGATCTGGATGACCTCCGCGGCCTTGCTTGGAACCTACGGCGCTGCCGTTGCCAAGACTGTACGCCCCACCGCGGACTTTCCCCAAATCCATCTGTCGGCGGGCCTGCTGATTTATCCGATCATATACTTTGTGCTGGGGTATCTGCTCTATGCTTCACTCTTCGCCACGGTCGGCGCTATCGTTTCGAACGAGCAGGACGCGCAGCAACTCCAGATGCTCGTTTTGATGCCCCTCATTTTCAGTTTTGTAATGTACATCATGGCGGTGCGTGAGCCGAACTCCCCTACCGTCGTGCTGCTCTCCGAGATTCCTTTCTTCAGTCCCCTCCTCATGGTTTGCCGCATGGCTGCCGAGCCGCCTCCGTTCTGGCAGGTCGGCCTTTCAATTGTCCTGCTGGGTCTGACGACGGTGGGTGTGGCTTACATTTCGGCGCGTATCTACCGCGTGGGCATCCTGATGTATGGTAAGCGGCCTTCGTTGGTAGAGGTTATACGGTGGCTAAAGTACACTTAGCAGGTCAAGGATGTAGCGGCGGCTTTACGAGTCTGTGTGAAAACTCGATTTTGCTGTCATTCCGAGGAGCCGCAGGCGACGAGGAATCTCGCTCTGCCATTGAAGAGATTCAGAGCGAGATTCCTCGCGGAGTTTACCCAGAGCACCCAGGGCGAGATTCTTCGCTCCGCTCAGAATGACAAGCGAAGGGCTCAGGATGGCAGCGAAGGGCTCGGAATGACAGCCTGAAAGAGGTTTCGCGATAAACCTGCCGCTCCATCACTCGAGACATCTAGCGGCTGGCGTTGGTTTGCGGAGGGAGCGCGATCCTTCCCGCCACGGCTTCCTTGGCGATGCGATCCACCATCAGCTCGAGGGCTACTTCGCCGCTGGGCTCGTAGAATTGTATGGCCTCGTGCAGCGCCCGGTCCTTCAGTTCAATCCATTTATCCTGAAAGAACAGGCGCATTGTGTAACGTGAGTTCTTGATATCCGTACTCTCGAGCAGCAGCCTCACCGGCCCGACCTGCTGTCTGGTGCCGTCTTTTCGCACGGTGAAGGGCACGCTGTCGCGCTCGAAATGTACTTCCAGTTGCGCCAGGCCTTCCTGGTTGCGTTCGATTTCTTGATGCTGTGAGTTCAGCTCTCCCACCACGTTGCCGAGCCGGTCCGCGGTGGCAGCCCATTCTTGTTGAGTAGCCGCCACGTCGCTCCTTATGGAACTGATAGCCCGCTCACCCTCTTCTCGCAAGGCGTTCACATCGGGCGCAGGCTGAGGCGCGGCTGGGGGTGCGGCTTGCGGTTGGGGCGGCGGTGAATTGCGGACACGGAGCAGCGGCGCGGAAGCAGCGGGAGCCGCGGTCTTGGCAGGTTCCGCCTTCACTGCAACTGCGGGAGCCGCGGGTTTTCGCGCGTTGAGACGCTCTTCCATGACGTCCAGCCGGCGTTCGATCTCGTTGAGCTTCGCCGTAGTGCGAGCAAGTTCAGCGGCGTCCACGCTCATGTCAGGAGCCGGGCCACTCCCTAAGATCTTGTACGCGGCATATCCGGCCCCCAGAATCGCTAAAATCGCGAGTACATAGGTAAGCCGGTCCTGCACGTGAGCGGGGCGCGGTGGCGCCTCTCCGGGGATGTAGGACTTGCGGTCAAACTGGAATCCACCCATGCGAACCTCCTCTTTGGTTGCTTAATGACGCTGCCACGACACTTCGACGCGGCTGGGGTAACGAGCCGCCAAAGTCAGGACGACTTCGCGAGTCTCTTTCGGAAGCAGATCAACCTGCCTTTGGCTGATCTCCCTTTGTGTGATATGCATCTCAACTTTGTAAGCACCGGGAGCCAATATGAGCAGCAGGGGAGTCTTGCCCACGCCCTTGCCGTCAATCATTACCCAGGCGCCATCGGGTTGTGAACGCAACATCACCTTGGCCGCATCTTTGCCGGCCTTAGCCTCGAGTGCCCGGCGGTTCCCCCCCACAACATCTTCGGCCTCCCGCAGCGGCAGGTGCACAGATGGCGTTTGTTCTACCTGGGCTCCGGTATTATCGAGACTGGAAGTCAGCGAGCCGATCGGCAGGCGAGTCGGCAACAGCTTCCCCAGGCCACTTGCACCACCGCCCACGGTAGCAACCGCTCCGGCGTATTCACCTATGGCTTGCGCTGAGGCATAGCATGCGCCGAGGCATACCACTGCGGCGAACTGGATTAGGGCGCGCCCCCACTTCGATGGAGCTCTGTCATGGATGATAGGTAACGTGATCATAATAGACCTCCCACAAAGGCGAACGCAGTGTTCCGTCATCACCGCCTGACTATTTGATTTCTCTGCCTCCCGAACTTGCCGTTCGAGGCCGATGAAATTCTTCGATGCAGGTGTCGTGTTTTGTCCCAGGGAATACTACGCCTCTGAGCTTAAGCTTTCCCGGCATGGTTGTCAAAGCAAAAAAGGGAACTCAGGCCGATCAGTTGCGGTGCGTTTGCACCTGAGTCGGGCGGCCTCCGCTGAGGCCAAGCAGTACCATAGTGCTCTTGTTAGGGTGGCCGAATTTGAGATAAAAACGTGCTGATAGTTCTTGAGGTGGCGAAGCAGAGGATTGAGTAAACGATTCTTGTGGAACCCTCTGGGTCTCCATCCTGAGTGGCGGAAAGGGGTCGTCGGGCTCTCAACTCGGAACCGAGTCCCGGCACCTGGGAGAAGTGGTCCGGCAAGTGGGTCGGTATATCCTGCTAAGTTACTAACTAAATTAGGGATTGACGGACGATCGTACTTAACTTAAACTGCCATCACGTGTACGTTGGTCTGTGAACGTTAATTTTGCCGAATTGGCCCAATAAAGCGCCGGGGGATCAGGGCGGCAGGCTATTGCGGTGCCTGCGCCCGAATCGGTGGGGGGTTCCCGGGGCGGCTATTGCGACTTCGAACTAGGGTCCGTCAAGGGGAGAAACTTCAGCTATGGACGAGCAAGCCATTCGTGTCTGGTTCTGCACGCCGGACATCCCGTTCGTTCAGCTCATGGCTCGCACGCTGGGTGTGGAGTTTGAGGTGC
>JBEKLY010000382.1:0-7069 GCA_050010015.1 Terriglobia bacterium | reverse complement strand
CGCTTTCACCTGCCGCAAGGGCAAGCGCGTGGTCAAAACGCCCAGACTGAGGTCATCCGTCAAGCGTGTACCTTCGGGAAGTTTTGCGATCGTACGAGCCATCTGCGGTCCTCCTCTCATTTTAATGAGAGCAGTATACCACGTATTTACTTAAGTGAACAGTATTGGGCTAAAGCCCCGCCCTTCCGACGGCCACTTGAAATTGCGCTCATTAAACCCACCAAGCACTAGGAAGTCATGGTTGAAGCTCGGGCGCGGGAGCCGCGAACGGCCGATGCGCAATGCGCTTGACAACTTCGTTACTTCCAGTATTATAGAAGTATGGCAGCTCACGACAACACCGAGCAGGTCCTACGCTACGCAGACATGTTCGCCGCCATGGGGGCCGAACCGCGGCTTCGCATCATGCGGCTCCTGCTGACGGCCCATCCTCAGGGACTGGTGGTGGGGGACATTCAAGATGAACTGGCAATCCCTGCTTCCACTCTGTCCCATCATCTCGACAAGCTCAAAAACGAGGAATTAGTCAAGGTGCGGCGCGAGGGCACCTTCCTTTGGTACACGGCGAACACAGAGGCCCTCCAGGAACTCCTGAACTTTCTTTATGCAGAATGTTGTACCCGCAGCAGAGCTGTTAAGCCCGGCGACCTGGTCTTGATCGTGCAAGCTTCTAAAGGGAGCCAGGAAAGGAAAAACAAATGAGCACAGAAAGCATCAAGGAAGTGGTGAAAGAAAAATATGGGCAAGCGGCCCTACGCGTGGTCCAGGGGCGAAGTTCCTGTTGCGGCACAGCTCCGCCAGTCGAGTGTTGTCCTGACCCGATCACCTCGAACCTTTACGACGGCAGCCAAGCCAGTCAAATCCCCCAGGAAGCTTTGCTCGCTTCTTTAGGCTGCGGAAACCCCACTGCATTGGCCGAGCTGAAGCCGGGCGAAACCGTCCTCGATCTGGGATCAGGCGGGGGTATTGACGTGCTCCTGTCTGCAAAACGGGTGGGGCCGGCCGGAAAGGCCTACGGCCTGGATATGACGGATGAAATGTTGGCGCTGGCCCGGGAGAATCAACGAAAGGCTGGAATTACGAATGCGGAGTTTTTGAAGGGAGAAATCGAGAGTATCCCACTACCTGATAATACTGTCGATGTAATTATCTCGAATTGCGTAATCAACCTCTCCGCTCACAAGGCCCAGGTTTTGAAGGAAGCGTTCCGGGTGCTCAAGCCGGGTGGACGATTCGCAGTGTCTGACATTGTGGTGCGCGGCGAGGTCCCGGCCGAGATTCGGCGCAACGTGGAGCTATGGGTAGGCTGCATGGCCGGGGCGCTGGAGGAGGGAGAGTACCTCGCGAAACTCACACAGGCAGGATTTGAGGTGGCCAGCATCGAACCAACGCGAGTTTACCAGGTTGAAGATGCTCGGGAATTGCTTGCCTGCCGTGGGATTGATGTGGACGCCATTGCGCCTCAAGTCGACGGCAACTTCATAAGCGGTTTCGTGCGGGCGAGAAAACCGGCTTAGTCGCCCTGACCGCTTTTCACCGTGGGCGACAAGGAGAGCGGCACAGAGTGAGAGTGCTTATACTTTGTACGGGCAACTCGGCTCGCAGTCAGATGGCGGAAGGGCTGCTTAGGCACGATGCCGTCGATGCCTGCGAGGTTTCGAGCGCCGGCACGAAACCAACCCGCGTGCGCCCGGAGGCTATCGCTGTGATGAGAGAGGTGGGGATCGACATTTCAGGTCATCGCTCTAAATCACTGGACGAGTTTGTAGGGCAGGATTTCGACTACGTGATCACAGTCTGCGACAATGCTAAACAGAGCTGCCCGGTCTTTCCGGCGAAGACGAAACGGATTCACTGGAGCATCGAAGATCCCGCCACGGTCGAGGGCTCAGAAGACGAGAGACTGGCCGCCTTCCGCCGCACTCGAGACGAGTTGCGGGCACGGCTTCAGGCTTTTGCACAAACGGAAATCCAGTCGAGGTGATTAGGATGAGATTCTGCGTTTGCGTATTTGCTCTTGCGGCCGTGGCCCTAGGGCAAGTGGCGCATCAACATCACCCCCCATCGTCAGAGGAATATGCGAGGGTGCTCGAAGACCCATCACGCGATGCCTGGCAGAAACCCCACGAAGTGGTGATGGCGCTGGATCTGAAGCCCACAGACGCAGTTGCTGACATCGGCGCGGGCACCGGCTACTTCGCGCGGCGCTTCGCGATGCACGCCGGCAAGGTCTACGCCGTCGATATTGACCAGAAACTGTTGGCGATCGCGGGAAGCAAGGCACCCGCGAATCTGCAAACGATTCTCGCCGCACCCGATGATCCGCACCTGCCATCGCAGTCGGTGGATATGGTCTTCTTTTGCGATGTGGTACACCATTTAGGGGACCGCCCGGCGTACTATCGGAAACTTGCCGCGGTACTGAAACCAGGCGGGCGCATTGTAGTCATTGACTTCTACAAGAAACCGCTCCCGGTGGGCCCGCCGGAGTCGATGAAACTTTCCGAAGAGGAAGTCGTAGCCGACTTCGAGAAAGCCGGGTTCAGCCTGAGCACGAGGCTGGGTTTATTGCCCTACCAGTACTTCCTGTTCCTCGAGAGACGCTAGCAGGAGGGCGCGGATCGGTCACGCGGGAGCCTATTACGGGAGTGCAAGGTTGAGAAGTCGACAAGCTTTGTGGGCTTGGGTGCTTTTGGGGGTGACCGCCCCCGGAGTGTCCTCTCTCGGTGCCCAAACTGAAGAGCCATACGCGCCGAGCCCCGTTATTCAAGGTGCGAATTTCGACCATCGCGTATTACCAAACTGGGGTGATTACGGAGCTCGCGAGTCGCTGGGCATCAACTTCCCGACTAAATGGATAAACGTGAATGGAACGCCCTTGTGGGGTGTATTTTCGGACGGAAGACTTGGGCAAAACGATCACTTGCTCGATTCGTTCAATCTCGTGAAGTGGACGCTGCTCCTTCGAAGCAAAGTTAAGAAAATTCTAATTATCTAAAAAGATGATTTAGTTATATACAACTTGGTTTACAGCTCCAGGCATTCAACCTGCTCTGATAACTTCGGAAAGATCAACGAATCCAACACCCGAAAGCTCCGCGCCGCTCGCCAGCCTGCAGGACCACCGATGGCCTCGAACAGTGACTTGATGTCCATGTCCATTACGGTATGCGGCATAGTCAGGACCTACTTGTATCAATCTGAAACCAGACTCCTTCAGCAAGGCGTCACACAAACCAGCAATGTCGGCTGCTTTCCGCTCGTCATCCGGGCGGATAGGAGAGTTTCGGGAGTCGGCGGATGCTGAGAGAAAACCCTCGTCCTGAGTTCCGGGCATCGGGATGCCTCCTTGAAGCCGAGCCCCTGTATAACTATATCGTACACCTCACAATATTATTTTCAACTCGAAATCTGAGTGGCCGATGATAACTTAGTAGTACACTAGTAATAAGTATATGACCATCAAGATAGTAAAAATACGTCAACAACCAGCCAGTGCTTACTCAACCAGATTCATTAGGTGGCTTCTGGCCGCGAGGATTAGATGCTCAACGATCTCCAGCCCTGGCAGAGCAGCACTCCGGCTAACTGGGCGATACGCTGCAGGTGATATCGCCTGTGCCCAATGAAATATCTCGTGGTATCCTCTCTCACGAGTGTTTATGCCATGAATGTTGTACTTTTCGGCGCGACCGGTATGGTGGGGCAAGGCGTTTTGCGCGAGTGCCTTTTGGATCCGGAAGTGCGAGGCGTCCTTTCGATAGGACGCAGTCTGACGGGACAACAGCATTCAAAGCTACGCGAACTCGTACACGGAGATTTCCTCGACTTCTCTGCCCTCGAGCAAAACATGGCGGGGTTTGACGCGTGCTTCTTCTGCCTCGGTGTCTCTTCAGCGGGCATGTCGGAGGAGCGCTATCAGCGCGTCACGTACGACATCACGATGGCAGCAGCGCGCACCCTCGCGAAACTCAACCCGAACATGACCTTCATCTATGTATCGGGAATGGGGACCGACAGTTCAGAGCGCGGTCGAGTGATGTGGGCGCGGGTAAAAGGCAAGACCGAGAATGCTCTGATGAAACTGCCGTTTAAGGCACGGTACATGTTCCGGCCAGGATTCATTCAACCACTGCACCAAATCCGTTCGAAGACCAGGCTGTACAGGGCGTTTTATGCAATCACGGGACCGGTTTACCCCGTAATCAGGGCTCTCTTCCCCAGGTACGTGACAACAACGGAACAGCTAGGCCGAGCCATGATCAAGGTCGCCAAGCAGGGTGCCCAGAAATCAGTGCTCGAAAACTGGGACATCAACCGCATCTGAAAATGCCAGCACTGCACAGGAGCACTCAAACTTTGTTTCATCCAGGCAGGAAGGTTTGCGGCCACCTTGACGTTCGTCAGTGAGGCTGGCCCTTTCCAGCCATCGTTGCTCACCCATGCCTGTCACTGGAAGGCGGGCGAATCACCGCGGCTTTCGACCCAGTCGCGCAACGCCGCTACGACGCCGGGGTCGAGTTGCGTGCCTGAGCAACGACCCAATTCAGTCAACGCCTCACTGACCGTGCAAGGGTTCTTGTACCGGGAACCTCGAACCATGCAATGGAAAGCTTCCGCCACAGCTAAGATTCGCGCTCCGAGGGGGATCTCTTCGCCTTGCAAGCGATCAGGGTAGCCATTGCCGTCGTAGCGCTCGTGATGGTGACGCACGATCCGCGCAATCCCTTTCTCTTTCAAGGTCTCCAGAATCTTCGAGCCCCAAGCCGCGTGGCTCTTCACCTTTTCGAATTCCTGTTCCGTTAGAATGGTGGGCTTGCGAAGCACTTCCTCCGGCACTTTGATTTTGCCGATATCATGGACGATCGCCGCCAGTTTGATATCTTGAATCTCCTTCTCGGGTAGACCGACCTGGCCGGCAATCTTGGCCGCCCACCACGAGACTTCGTCGCAATGGCCGCGCGTGTAAGGGTCTTTGGCTTCGATCACGAAAGCGAGGGCCTCAATAGTGCCAAATAGCGGCGTTGTTCGCTGCTCAACCTCTCGCTCTAGGGTGCGCAGTCCCGCATCGAGTGCCATATGTTCCTCCCTCTGCCCTTGCCCTTCTGGCGAGGGCAATCCCATCTTCCTGATTTGCTCCCGACGTTCTATCCCGCATGGTCTGAGACCGACCTCGCCCCCTTGGGGCCTTTGATCTCAACCCTTATTTTCGGCTGAACGAATGAAAGAAGTGAGGGAAATAAGTGACGGCTTGCCGCGAAGTGTCCGCGGATCGAACTCGGCAGGATTCTGCTTGATCGGACGGGAGAAAACGGCTGGCTCGCGATCTCTGTCTGCCGGACAAACTCCGCCCCTATAGTCAGAATTCACGCTAAGAGCGTGTTAATTCGGCGCGGGATGGAGCGAAACCGCTACGTGCGCTGCGGGGTGCAGGGAGGGCGTAATTCCATGAGTATCCCGGGCAGTGCTCCCGTGGGATCCGAACACAATTCCACTCCAAAACCGGAGAACAATTCCGTTTTCGAGTTGATTAGTTTCTGTCCGGAAGCGGAGCACCGCCCGGCAATCGCTATTGGATCCTGACTGCTGTTTTGCAATCAGCACGTCAAATCAAGAAGTGAACACACAGCTATTTGCGAGTGTTGGCCTCAATTTTCTCCAAAATGGCCATGAGCCTATTCGTTTTGCGAATGTAAATCGTTGGGACATAAATCGCGAGCAAAGCGACGATTACAATACTCGTAAACAGCACAGTCGCAGACATCTCCATAGTAGCCTCCGGTGGAACGAGAGTGGAACCTTGCGGGACATATATATACAACGAGTTAAGGGCTTGAGCAACAAGTAAATTAAGGTTCAATTTGACGAGAGCGCTAGGGCTAATACCCCAACAACGGCGCGATCTGGTTCTTGCCAAGCCAGGAACATACCTACCGCCCGATCTTGTGCTAAAACCGGTGTCGATTCTCTCTTGAAAAACGCGCGGGATCAACGGTACTAAAGTAAGGGATCGAGCCGGTGCGGTCCGGGCGCTTCACAACACACCATATTTCAAGTAGACCTCCCGAAGCGACTTGCCCTCGAGGAGTTCCTGGCGGGAAAGATTTTCTTTGTGCACCTTTTCCTGCGCCTTTACCAGGACCGCCTCTTCAACCTCATTGGGCACCACGACGATGCCGTCAAAGTCAGCAAAGATGAGGCTGCCCGGCCTCACCAGCACTTCGCCGCAGCGGATGGGAACATCGTAGGCTACCACCATCCCGCGTCCCATGGAATCAAGAGGGCGGATGCCGGAGTAATAAACAGGAAATCCCATTTCGATAATTCGGTTGCAGTCGCGCACCTGGCTGTCGCAAACGCATCCCACAGCGCCGTTTCGTTTGGCCACGGTGCTCATTAGCTCACCCCAAGGCGCATTGGTCCCGGCAAAATCGGTTGAGTGCACCACCACGTCTCCGGGCCTGAGCGAATCCACGGCTTCGATTTCAAGTCCGTAGGGATCAACCTCATTAATGTAGTCCGTTTCCATCCACCGAAACGTGCGGGCATGCCCCACGAACCCGCAGTTCTTCCGATCCGGCAACAAAGGCCGCAGTCGCTGGTGCATCGCTTGGTTGCGGTAGCCCAAACCATCCAGGATGTCGCACACGGCGGCCACGTAGAGGTTCCCGCGAATGAACTTTTCGATTTCAGTTGCGTTGGCAAGCATGGGCGGCTTCCCCCTCGTATAATTGGGCGATCGGGAGATCGGGTGATCGGGTGAACAACATAGCAACCGCGATGATTCTTTCCTGATTCTATCCCTTCGGAATCGCTGGTCGCGTGGCTGATCTGGCGGCGGCCGGAGTGATGGACGAAGCGCAACTCATTTCTTGTTCACCCGATCTCCGGATCGGCACATCACCCGATAGCGTTGTTCACCCGATCTCCCGATCTCCCGATCACCAGATTTCTAAGACTCGCTAAAATCGATCATGATGGGCCGCTCGCGGAACCCGCGGGTTCTGACGGCGCAGTAAATCAATCCCGCCGTGAACCAGACTCCCCCCACGATCTTGGCCGGCGTTTT
>JBEKLY010000381.1:0-7174 GCA_050010015.1 Terriglobia bacterium | reverse complement strand
TTCATGTTCTGGACGTCCATCCTGAATGGAGCGGGCGGCCATACGTATGGAGCCAACGGTATCTGGCAGGTAAACACCGCCGAGCAACCCTTCGGCCCCTCGCCGCACGGGCGTTCCTGGGGCAATACACCCTGGGACGTGGCGGCCGAACTCCCCGGCTCGGCGCAGCTTGGGCTTGGTAAAGAACTGCTCCTGCGATACCCATGGTGGCGCTTCGAGCCACACTCCGAATGGGTCGATCCGCATTGGAGCAAGGAGAATTATGAAGAGCCCTACGCGGCGGGTATCCAAGGCGAAGTGCGAGTAATCTTCCTACCGCCGGCATGGGATCCACCCCAGGTCAAGGGACTCGAGTCGGGCATCAACTATCGAGCTTTTTACTTTGATCCTGTGTCGGGAAAGCAGCACGAGACACTCGAAGTAATACCGGACGCCGCAGGGACGTGGCAGGCGCCTATCACGCCCACGTTTGCAGACTGGATACTTGTACTGGAGAAGAACGTGTAGCTGCGGATTTGAGCGTGCCGTCGGGGTCGTCATGCTGTGCGGAGCGAAGCATCTCTGCAGTTGTCTCGGCGCCGTGCCAGAATAACTGCGGGGATTCTTCGCTGCGCTCAGGATGACGGGCCGGGGGGATTACAATGGAGCGTGTTTGCTTTTTGCTGAAAGTGCGACCGGAGCGGCTGGCAGAATATAAGGAGCGTCACAAAACAGTCTGGCCTGAGATGCTGCAAGCGCTGCGCGAGACCGGCTGGCAGAATTACTCGCTCTTCCTCCGGAAGGACGGCTTGCTGGTGGGATACTTTGAAACCCCCGACCTCGACGCTGCATTGGCGGGAATGGCGGCGCGAGAAGTTAACCTGCGCTGGCAAAAAGATATGGCGCCTTTTTTCGTAAACCTGGAAGGCCGTCGTCCGGACGAAGGCTTTCTGCGCCTGGAAGAGATTTTTCATCTGGCTTGATGAAGTCGAGAGTCGACAGTCGAGAGTTGAAAGGGACTCGCGGACGTACTGTTAGCCTCCGGCGCAGACCCAATGCTTCCGGCTCTCGACTGTTGACTTTCGACTCTGGACTAAGGAGAAACCAAAATGGCCGACGTTGATAATGTGAAAGAGACAAAGGAATTCTATCTGGATCTTCCCGCCAGAAATCAGGCGTTTTTTCTGAAGGGCTCGGGGGCGCTGGACTGGGGAATGCAGAACCGCCTGGCGCGCATTTTCAGTCCCGCGAGCGGCCGCACCGTAATGCTGGCCATCGACCACGGATACTTCCAGGGTCCTACGACGGGCCTGGAGCGAGTCGACGTTAACATCCTGCCGTTGCTTCCTTACACCAATGCCCTGATGCTGACCCGCGGCATCTTGCGCTCCATCGTGCCGTCGTCATTCACTTCCGGCGTCGTATTGAGGGCCAGCGGCGGACCCAGCATCCTCAAAGAGCTCTCGAACGAGCATCTCGCTGTAGATATTGAAGACGCCGCGCGGCTCAACGTGTCGGCCCTGGCCGTGCAGGTGTATATCGGCGGCGATTTCGAAACCCAGACGGTCAACAACATGACTAGGCTCGTGGACGCCGGTCTGCGCTATGGCATTCCCGTCTTGGGAGTGACGGCCGTGGGCAAGGCGATGGTTCGCGACGCCAAGTACTTTCGCCTGGCATGCCGCATTTGCGCCGAACTGGGCGTCCAGTTTGTGAAGACCTATTATGTTGCCGAGGGTTTCGAAACCGTGACCGCTTCCTGCCCTGTCCCGATCGTGATGGCGGGCGGGAAGAAGCTGCCGGAACTCGAAGCCTTGACGATGGCCTATCGCGCCGTCAGTGAGGGTGCGGCAGGCGTGGACATGGGACGCAACATCTTCCAGGCCGAGGCCCCCACCGCCATGATTCAGGCGGTTGGAAAAGTGGTGCACGAGCTGATGAAACCTGCACAGGCGTTTGACCTGTACGAGACTTTGCGCCACGAGACGCAAAAGACATTCGCATAGCATTTGACTCTCCGTGCTCTCTGTGAACTCTGTGGTGAAAGCCTCTACCACAGAGTACACGGAGAGCACGGAGCGAATGGTCACCGAAAGGCATTTCAAGGAGACTCATGGGCGTCTCATCTGCTTTCGACATTCTGCGCGAATCAGCTCCCGTAGTGAGCGTCGGCATCCTGACAGCAGATCTCCTGTCACTCGGATCCGAGTTAGGCCTGCTTGAACGCTGCGGAGCGAAAGTGGTTCACGTGGACGTCATGGACGGCTGCTTCTGCCCCATGATGACGGTGGGTCCGCCGCTCATTAAGGCTCTCAAGACTCCCCTGCTTAAGGACGTTCACTTGATGATTGATGAGCCGCTGAATAAGGTGGCGGACTACGTTGCAGCCGGGGCGGACATCATCACAATTCATCCCGAGGCTTGCTCACACGTTCACCGGGTTCTTCAGCAAATGCGGCTGATGAAGAACGCTAATGCCCCTGAAAGGGGCTTGGTGCGCGGTGTCGGCCTGAATCCGGGCACGTCCCTCGAGGTTCTTGAACCTCTACTTGATGAATTGGAATTCATCTTAATTCTGGCCGTCAATCCGGGTTGGGGTGGGCAGAAATTCATTGCCTCGACGCGCGGGAGAGTTGAGAAGGCACGACAAATGATCGCCGCCTCGGGCCGCGAAATACTGCTGGGCGTGGATGGCGGAATAACTCGCGATAACATCGCCGACGTGGCTGCCCTGGGCGTGGATTTGATCGTAACCGGCAGCGCCGTCTTTGACGGCAAGGCAGCGGAGGCGAATGCGAAGTTCATGCTGGAGGCAGTGAAGGGCAAGGCAGTAGGCAGTAGGCAGTAGGCAATTGATCGACCGGAGGAGTGCGACGGAAGCCTAATCATTAAGCTGGACCGCCCTCTCCCAGGGGAGAGGGTGGCTCGCGACGGCGCTTTCATTAGCCGCCGCGGGCCGGGTGAGGGGTTACATTTCAGGCACAAAAAATGAAGAACCAATGGTCCGATGAAGACGCCAGTTTGTTCGTAGCTCTATACGCTGAAAAATGGGGCGAGGATTTAGCCCTCCGGACATACGCCAGTCGCTTGCTGGGCGCAGAGGAAAACCTGGTCCTGCATGGCGGAGGCAATACCTCGGTCAAAGGGCTTTTCACGAACGTCCTAGGCGAGCAAGTCCCGGCCCTCAATGTAAAAGCCTCTGGCTGCGACCTGGCCAACATCGAGCCTGAGGGGCATTCCGGAGTCGACCTCGAGTATCTCAAAAGGCTGCGCGTGCTCGAGGACCTCTCAGACGCCGCCATGGCAGACGAGTTCCGCGCTCATCTTTTCAATCCTCACGCCGCAACGCCTTCAATTGAAACCCTTGCGCACGCTTTTCTGCCCCATAAGTTCATCGACCACACCCATGCGGACGCGGTGCTGGCGCTGACGAATCAGGCCGACGCAGCCATGCGGGCGCTTGAGGCTCTGGGCGAGGATGTGATCCTGCTGAGCTATGTGAAGCCCGGTTTCAAGCTGGCCAAGGATGCGGCTGCTGCCTACGAATCCAAGCCGGACGCAAAGGCCATGGTGTGGATGCGGCACGGGCTTGTCACTTGGGGGGCAACCGCGCGCGAGTCTTATGAGGCCACTATCGAAGTGGTCAGCCGGGCCGAGCGGTATCTGGCACAGCATGCCGCGAGGCCTCTCGTCGTGCAGGTTTCGACTCCGCCTTCGCTGGCGGAACAGCGGTTGACTGCCGTTGCGCCCTTGGTGCGCGGCTTGCTCGCTGAGCCGAGCGGGTGCGCCGATCGTCCCTACCGTCGCGTCATCCTCCAGTCCTTGACTGATCGCGACACGCTGAATTTCGTTGACTCGGTTCGCGGCAAGGAGATCGCGCTCTCTCCTCCCCTTACTTCTGATCACCTGATTCGCACCAAGGCTTTGCCCCTTTGGATTGATGACCCGGCCTACGAAGACCCCACGCGCCTGCGGCAGCAGCTCACGAACGCTCTCGAACAATACAAAGCCGCCTACAAGGCCTACGTCGAGCGCAATTCCTCACGGCTCCCCGAAGGTCTGGCTACGTTCGATCCGCTGCCTCGCGTGCTGCTCTTGCCGGGTTTGGGTGCGCTCTGTGCAGGCAGGAATGTCCAGGATGCAAGGATCGCGCGCGATATCACGGCGCACACGCTCGCGGTCAAAGCCCAAATCGCGGCGATGGGAACGTATGAAGGACTCTCGGAAAGCCACCTGTTTGAAATGGAGTACCACACCCTCCAGCACGCCAAGCTCGGAGCGCGGGAAGAACTGCCGCTGGCTCGAGAAGTCGCCGTGATCACGGGCGCGGCGGGCGCAATCGGCTCGGCCATTGCCCAAGGACTGCTCGAGAATGGCTGCCACGTTGCTGTAACGGATTTGGCTGGACAACCCTTGCAGAACCTGGTCGCGGACCTCAAGGAAACGTTCGGCGAGCGCGTTACAAGCGTAGCGCTGGATGTGACGGATGCGGCTTCCGTCGCCCGGGGGTTCGAAACCATTATCAGGACCTGGGGCGGAGTGGATTTAGTGATCGTTAACGCCGGGGTCGCCCTCGTCTCATCCTTGGCGGACATGAAGCTCGAGGCTTTCCAGAAGCTCGAGCGGGTGAATACCGAAGGAACGCTCCTGACGCTGGCGGAGGCAGGCAGGCACTTCAAGTATCAAGGAACCGGCGGCGACATCGTTGCGGTTTCGACCAAAAATGTATTCGCTCCGGGCGCCAAGTTCGGGGCCTACAGCGCCACAAAAGCAGCCTCGCATCAACTCGCTCGCATCGCCAGCCTGGAAATGGCCGAAATCGGGGTGCGCGTCAACATGGTCTCGCCCGATGCCGTGTTCTCGCACGGCTCGCGCCGCTCCGGCTTGTGGGCGGAGGTCGGTCCGGACCGCATGCGTGCGCGGGGACTGGATGAGAAAGGGCTCGAGGACTACTACCAGAACCGCAACCTGCTGAAAGCCCGCGTGACGGCGCAGCACGTGGCCAACGCCGTACTGTTCTTCGCCACCCGCCAGACGCCCACCACCGGCGCAACCATTCCTGTGGATGGAGGACTGCCGGACTCGACGCCGCGATAGATTAGAGTAGACCAGTTCCATTTCGGAAGTGACCCCTCGCCCGTCACGCTCCGGTTGATGAAGTGGCGCAGGCACTCTTGCCTGCGAAGGTGACGCCCGTTTCGCAAGCCTTAAAGACAGGCAAGAGTGCCTGTCCCACTCCCTCTCTCCGGGGGAGAGGGCAATTGAGTTTTGACTTTAGACTTTAGACTTTAGACTTTACCCTTTACCCGTTATCCTTTACTCTTTACTCGAATGGCAGTCGCGCCAAGCTTCGCAATCCGCGTCATTGGAATTGATCCGGGACTGAACACCACCGGCTACGGCATTGTGGTTTGCTGCCCGGATGAGGTGAAACTCCTTGAAGCCGGAGTGATCCGAATGCCGCGCAACGAGGGCGGAAATCTTCCCGAGAGGCTCGAATCGCTGTTCGTCGAACTTCGAAGGGTGATCGAGGAATTCGGCCCGCAGGCGATGTGCCTGGAGGAAGTCTACAGCCATGCGAGTTACCCTCGAACCGCCATCCTGATGGGGCATGCCCGCGGCGTGATTTGCCTGGCAGCGCGACTAGCCGGAATCCCAGTGCTCAGCTTTTCAGCCAAGCGCGTGAAGCAGTCCGTAACGGGCAACGGCAATGCTTCCAAAATCCAGGTGCAACGCGCGGTGCAGAATTACTTCTCGCTCCATAGCATCCCTTACCCGCCGGACGTTGCCGACGCGCTGGCCGTCGCACTGTGCTACGTGAATAGGAGCAAAAACGCTTGATCTCCGAAATCACGGGTGAAGTTCTCTACGACCGCATTCAGCGCCACTC
The DNA here is from genome assembly GCA_050010015.1 of Terriglobia bacterium. Taxonomy (GTDB): domain Bacteria; phylum Acidobacteriota; class Terriglobia; order UBA7540; family UBA7540; genus CAVROP01. The sequence continues at coordinate 1,305 of JBEKLY010000381.1, read as the reverse complement.
CTTGCTGGTCCGGGTGGGTGCACTCTGCTATGAGATTTTCGTGCCCTCGGGGATCGCGTCGCGCCTTCGCACTGCGGCGGAAGGCGAGCGGCGCAATCCCCAGACTTTCTACACAATTTACTATATCGATGGCGGCTTGGGCGGCGGCCACCTGACGCCAAAGCTCGTAGGCTTCCTCGACCCGCTCGACCGGGAGTTTTTTGAAACTTTCACCACCGTGCCGGGCGTGGGATTCATGAAAGCTCTGAAATGCCTGATCCGACCAATCAACGAAATTGCACGCGCGATCGAACGGGGGGACTCGGTCTTCCTGCGGGGGCTACCATCCGTAGGCCCTAAGATAGCGGAACGTATCATCACCGAACTGCGTGGCAAGATGGCCAAGTTTGCCCTGGCACCTGGGGAGGAACCGCTCTCTGTAGCGGAAGAACCTCTCACCCAAATAACGGTGGAAGCCTTGCACGCTCTCGAGCAGATAGAATTCCCCCACGCGCAGGCGGAGCGCATCGTGGCGCAGATCTTCAGTCAGAATAAAAACCTGAAATCAGTCGAAGAATTCCTGCGGAAGGTGTTTGAACAGAGGGAAACATGAGCAAGAAACTTACAGGTCATCCCTCTCGGGAGTTAGGCCGGCAGAAGCCGTCTCCAACAAAATCACTTTTGGGGTTGGGCGACTTGGAAGGAACCGCCTCGGCGGAGGGACCGGTTCCTGGTGGTATCTCTTCGGAGCACGAGACCGTCCGAGCGGGACGGCAGAAATTCGTGGCCGCGGGCATTGGTCCGAGCGGTAATGAAGACATAAGCCTCGGCAAGATGACTGAGCAAGCCGCGACTGGCCGGCAGCGCTTAGTCACTCCTGACTCGATTTCGAAGGAAGACGAGACTTTAAACCAAACACTCCGCCCTCCTTCACTTCAGGAGTACGTTGGGCAGAAGGGTGTAGTAGAAAAGCTCGAGATTGCACTCGAGGCCGCAAAACAGCGCGGTGAACCTCTGGAGCACGTGCTTTTTCACGGGCCGCCGGGGCTCGGGAAAACCACTCTTGCCTATATCATTGCACATTGGATGGGATCAAAAATCATTACAACATCCGGACCGGCGCTGGAGCGTACGCACCAATTGATGGGCGTTCTCACCAACCTGAACGACAAGGATGTGTTGTTTATCGACGAAATCCACCGCCTACCAGTGAATATCGAAGAGTTTCTATACCCTGCCATGGAAGATTTCAGATTAGACATCCCCATGGACAAAGGACCCTATGCCAAGATCACGACCTACCGTCTAAAGAAATTCACACTTGTC
>JBEKLY010000380.1:0-11421 GCA_050010015.1 Terriglobia bacterium | reverse complement strand
CGGAGACAGTTCGAGCGCTGATTTGAAGTTCTGCTCCGCACGATTAAAGTACTCGGGTGAGTGGACGCGCTCAGCCATGAGAAAGAAGCTCATTCCCGTAAAGTACAGCGGTTCCGGAGATTTCGGCTCGAGCTGTGCGGCTTTAAGGAAAGACTCGATAGCGGCCAAATAATCTCCGAATTTCTCATAGATTCGTCCCCGGGCGATCAAGTAGTGAGGTTGGGCCGGGTTCGCCTGAATTGCGCTCTGAACAGGCGCCAAGGCTTTGGCTTCTTGTTGCTCGAGAGCCAGTGTCTGAGCCTTGAGTTGCGGGTATTCCGGACCTTGTTCGATTGCAGGGTCGTGCAGGGCGGCCAATGCGGCAGTTGCACATGCGGAATTCTCTCGCGCCAAGCACAGGCGGAGGTCGGCTAGCAGGGCTTTGGACTCATTATCCGCCTGGTGGATCTCCCCTCGCTGGCCGCCGGGGGACGCTTCATTCGGATCTGCCTGTACCGCGGGTAGTCGAGCGTGACTTTCTCGCGCCTCGCCCTGTACAGGAGCCAACCCACCGATTGGACTCGACTCGTCTTGAACTGCGGGCTTAGCGCTCGAAATCAGGCGGGATGGATTATTCTTCCTGCCGAGCGATTCGGCCAACGCAACTTCCTTTTCAGCCTCGTCGGGCCGGCCCATCTGCTTCAGCAAAGTCGCTAGTTGTGCGGAAAACGCGGGCTCCGAGGGGAAATGCTTCTTCGCAGCCTTAAGAGTTTCTAAGGCTCCATTGGCGTCATGGGTGTCGATCTGCACTACGGCCAGAGCACGAGAAGGAAGGGGGGAATCGGGATCCAGGGCAACGGCTTTCTTCAGCACTGGCAGCGCTTCGTCATTCTTCCCAAGCCTTCGTAAGGACAAGCCGAGGTAGAGGTAAGGCTCGCCGAATGCAGGGTCCAAATGGATCTCCTTACGAAACTCGTCAGCAGAGCGCGCATAATCAGCGCGGCCAAACGCGAGATAACCCAGTCGGAAATGGGCGCCCGCAATTTCAGGACTCTTTCCCAAGGCCTTCTGGTACTCCGACTCGGCGCTCGAGTCCGCATACCGGGTCATGTAGGCATCGCCTAAGAGCATATGGAGCCAGGGAGAGTCGGGGAAACGTTGGTCGAAGGTCTCGAAATCTCTTATTCCCGCCTCCTTGTCATGCAAGGCATGGTCTTGCTCGATGAGGGCGTAGAAAACATACGAGTCTTCGTACCCCAAATCAACGGCTCGCGAAAATGCCTCCTGTGCAGCCTTATGGTTCTGCAAGGCATCGTACGCCACACCCAAATAGAATTCGACTGTTGCAGATCTGGTTAACCTTAGGAGAGCACTCACTGAGTCGGCTACGCGACCGGTTAATACTAAGGCAATCGCATGGTCCAGCTTAAGTACAGGATCCCCTGGAGCAAGACGCAACCCTCTTTGACTCCATCGTTCGGAACCATCGAAATCACGCTGTTGCCGCAAGAATGCTGATAGAGAATGGTAGAGATCACTGCGGTCGGGGCATAGCTGGATCGCACGTTCGTACGCGCGCTCCCTACTGAGGGGGGCCAAATTAGGATCGTTTCCCTGGCGGAGAGTTTCCTGAAAATCCGGACCGTTGCCGCAAGGAACGCTAGCCCATGTCGGGGCCGGATAGCATCCGCAAGCAAATGCAAGCAAAGCTAATATACCCTTCACGGACCTTAATGCGGCTAGGGGAAATGATCGTGGATTTTGACGGAAGCGGGGGCTGATGGGTTTAACGAGCGGAGTAGACATTTGCCACTGCGAGGTTAGCCCACCGTGCAAGCGCGCGAACGACCAGCTTTTGCCGAAACCGACGATTATCAAACTTTACCGCCAGGGCCTGAGGTCATATACGTCTAATCGCATCACCCGCCCCCCACGCAATCTGACTCCAGCATGCTCTTCCCCATATTGCACATTCAACATTATCGGGGCAGGGCTCCTGGGCAATCTTTCATCATGTACTTCCACGTGTCGGACTTCCGAGTGGGCGCAGTCAATGCTCGTGGCGCCTGGGATCTACACAGAGCGATTTAAGTAACGGCTCGTCCTTTCGTGGGACGGCCGTCCCGGCCGTGATCACGGGCGGGACGCCCGTGCCACGATTCATGTCGCTCTGCATAGATAGCCCCCAAGCTCTCCTCTATGAACGGAAGCACTTCAACCCGAATTCCGAAGTTGAATTTGGGGTTGCGATGCCAATTAGTTGAATCTGAATTGCCTGTCTTGATAATCTCGAGAACGGAACGGGTGTTTTGATTCCTGGGAAGTAACCCCTCACCCGTCCCGCACCGGCAGATGAATACGCCGGCTGCGGGCCACCCTCTCCCCAAGGGAGAGGGCCGTCAACGATAGTCGATTTCAGCCCTCTCCCTTGGGGAGAGGGTGGCGAGAGTAGCGAGCCAGGTGAGGGGTTTCTTCCCACAGAGCCCCGCAACTTCGGAATTCGGGTTCAAACAACCGAGCGCTCCACACCGAAGTGCGCATGGCACTTTGGCCACTGCCGTTGCCATTTAGAACTGATATCGCAACGCAAACTCAGCAATTCGAGGGTCGAGCGCACTGGTAATCTGGCCGAAATTCCCGGCCCCATATGCGGTCTGCACGCCGGAAAAATTGGTGTGATTAAAAATGTTGAACAACTCGGCCCGAAACTGGAGTGCGTGACGCTCCTTGATGTGGAAATCCTTGTAGAACGCCATGTCAAAGTTGACCACCCCTGGGCCGGTGATCACGTTCTGGCCCGAATCTCCAAAATAGCCTGCAGCGGGATTCGAAAAAGCGCTAGTGTTAAACCACTCCGCTGCCGACTTGGGGCCCTTAATCGTACTCCCGGAGACCCGATCCGGCAGGGTGGCAAGGCCCGGATTGGAAGTCGCCAGACCAGGATTGAGCGCAAACCCAGCTTGAATGGTGGTGATGTCCGCAAATTGCCAGCCTTTCAGGGCCAGGCCTGCAAGACCGTGCGCGCCTTGGTACCAGGGCAGACTCCATACCAAGCTGCTCGTCCAGATGTCGAAGACATTGTAGCTGCAAGTACCGTATTGGCGATCCGGGTGGTAGGAGTCCTGGGCAGGTGAGCCTCCTGTAATGCCGCCGGTCCCGTAGAACGACCCTGACACATTCGTCAGGCAGTGCTGCCAGGTATAAGCAGAAGTAATGACCAGGTTGTGCCCAACGGGGTGGCGGAGGTTTACTTCCAAGGCATCCCATCGCTGCCGGTTGGGATTCGTGTATTGGCTGATATTGCCGTAACCCAAGTACGGCGAATAGACGTAGGGAAACACTGTCCCTGTGTTGATGATCGGATTGAAGTCATAGGGGGCATCAGGAAGCGGCTGATTAATGTTGAGGATTCCTTGCGTATGTCGAGTGGCGTTTGCCGCCCCGGCAACCGAGAGAAGCCAGTTTCTTGAGAACTGATGTTCCACGGTTAAACTGTAGGTGACGTCTCCCGTGGTGGGATAAAAATTGGGCGACATGGCAACCAGAGATGAAGCCCCCGGGGGAGCCGCCGCCGCCCCGATCGGATTGGGAAAGTGCGGTGTCACCAATGTCAACCCTTGAATGATCGGAGGATTACCGGTGCAACTCTCACCGCAGTCCGTACCCGTCTGAATGCTGGTATAAGTCACTCCAATTCCCCCGCGAATTGACGTCTTGCCGTTTCCAAAAAGGTCGTAAGCGAAGCCGGCGGTCGGGCCCCAGTTGTTCTGATGCTTCGAGACGAAATTCAGCGGGACACCGTTGACGCCATTAAAGACCAACCCATTGATCGGGTTGTAATTGGCGGTGGGCGTGATTGTCCCGTCGGGATTGACAATCGGTGCGTCCGCAGGGTTGTACGCCGACGCGAGAAAATTCGTAGCATATTGCTTCTGAATGGTCGGCGAGTTCGTCCACAGGTAGCGAATTCCTCCGGTCAGGGTAAGGCGATTGTTCACCTTCCATCGGTCCTCAAAATAGGGTGAATATTCCCTCCAGTGGTTGTAGGTGCGGAATACGTTGCTCGCCTGGTAGAAACTCGAGGCGTCGCCCAAAAGATAATCGGCGATGGGGTTGCCCGTGAACTGGCCGCTGAAGAACCATTGTCCATTGCTGGCGCTGAAGGTGTTCTGGCGTGCCGTGCCTAGCTGGATGGACACCCCGGCGGTCAAAAAGTGTTTGCCCCGCAGCCAACTCCAATCGTCGCTCACCGTGTTGACCAGATTGCTGGCGTGAGGGGTGGGGGTATTCGACGACTGTCCAATAGGCGACCAGCCACCACCGAAAGTTACCTGGGGCAAGCGGTCGGAAAGGAAACCCTTATAGGGTAGCGTCTGCTGAAAGCTGGGCAACTGGCTTTGCAGATAGATTCCATCGGCGAGTAAACTCGGATTGTAAATGAGAATGTTCAGGCTCGTGGTGTTCACCATTGACGGCGAAAGGGTGGCCGTAAGCTGCAGTTGCCCTAGCAGGTTGGAGGTAGTTACATAACTCCGATTGACGCTGTAGGGCGAGCCCAGGTAGTAATCATTGGGATTTTGACTATTCTGATGGTCGTCCAAAAATTCACCCATCAAGCGAAGGCGCTCGGAGAAATTGTGGTCCACTTTGATTTCATCGTCCCTCGTGTTGGTAATAATGGGATTCAGATTGATGTAATTCAAGAATCCGCCGCCGGGGTTGTTCGGTAAAGGCGCCATGGCGTTGAGGAAAATCTGAGCATTGCTGTTGATGGATCCCGAAGGCAGCATATTGTACGCAAGCGGCGTGCCGGTAGTGGGGTTGGTCAATTGCTGGTCGTTTGGGTTGGTGCCATTGCAAACGCCATTGGCGTTAAATCCGGAGATGCACAGGGCTGAGAAGTCGCCGTTGCGCATGGCTTGCGTGGGATCTGCGCCTTGCACGCTCCCCGCGGTTGCCCCCAGCCCCATATGTTGATCAGACCACTGTTGGCTCCAAAAGAAGAACGTTTTCTTCCTGCCGGACTGATGCCCCGGAATGTAGATGGGACCGCTCAAGTTGTACCCGAAAATATTCTGCTTCAAGGGAGGCACGGAGGGACTGAAAAAGTTGCGGGCATCCAGTGCGTCGTTGCGAAGATATTCGAAGGCGGTGCCGTGAAAGTGATCGGTCCCGCTCTTGGTCTCAAGAACGACCGCGGTCGAGCCGTACATCGTGTACTGAGCGCTATAGTTATTTTGCAGAACGCGGACCTCTTGGATACTGTCGGGATTGGGAGTAATACCCAGGCTATCCATATTGCCGGGGGCAATGTTCCAGATTCCGTCCAGGTAGTACCCCGTGCCCGTTATTCCCATGCCGTTGATCGACATCGTGTTGACCTGGATGAACCCGCCTTGGACTTGGGCGGTATCGGGCGCGGTGTTGGTTACACCGGGCATGAGAGCGGAAAGGCTCTGAAAATTCCTCCCGTTCAGGGGAAGGGTGCCCACTTCCTTACTCGATACTTCGTTCGAGACCTCGGGAGTGATGGTCTGCACTTGCACAGCACTTGCCGAGACCTCCACTTGTTGGGTGACGGTCCCGACCGCGATTTGGGGATTCACCGAGGAGACTTGCGCGGGGTGGACCTCTACACCCTTTTCGGTGTAAGGCCTGAAACCTTGCTTCGTCACCGTGACCGTATACATTCCGACCGGCAGCGCCGCACTGGCAAATGTGCCGTCGGAGTTGCTGGAGACGGTGATCGTGGCGTTCGTACCGTCATTGACGATAGTTATAGTGGCCGCTGGCACAACGGCTCCGCTCTTATCGGTCACCGTACCGGCAATCGAGCCGTTGCCGACCTGTGACCAGGCCGACTGCGGGGCAAGAGCTAAGAACAATACTCCGCCTAAGATAGCCCACAAAGCCTTTGACCCAAGTCGATTTGGCATTTCCCGCCCTCCTCTTGGTAATTCAACCCTGGTGTGTAAAGCTCCATGCGAAACGAACTTTACAGCTCATCCAAATCCGAAGACGTGAGTTCACCGCAAATGAGTATCTATTTTTAGCAGGTACCAATGCCCAAGAAACATAAACCCGCGACACATGCAACACGTATTCGGTTCAGGAAAGATTAATCGCAAGGTGATGTTTTGTCAACCTAGCGCTAACCCTGTAAAGTGTCAAGTTCTATAGAAAAATCCGTCCTTTAGATGGATCTCTCAGGGGACGTCGCTTGGCGCTTGATTCTGCCCGTCTGATTGACGAGCGACGTTGATTTCAGTCACCCAATGATGATCCTTTTTTCGCAAAAGTTTGCCCAATTCTTAACTAGTCTAGCGTCGCAGGACGTGCACGTGGCAACCACCAATGCTTTTCCTCACGGGCGAGGAAGCCGTCAATCTCCAACACGACAAAGCAGGCGAGACAAATGTTGGAGCATAAGCGTGAAAGAGAGAGCCCCCGGATCGAGATGGCCCACGGCTCGGGCTCCCAGCGGTCTGGCTTTGCCGAAACGCGCCTGGAGATTTCGTGTGCTCTCGAGGCCCTGCCGGGCCGCCACGACAACCTCCGCCAACGCATTGCCCAGAGATTCTCCTTGAACCTCCCGGGCCCGGCCGGCCGCCGGTGTGAGTGCGTCAACGATGGTTTTGTCGCCCACGTCGGCCTTGCCCCTGTCCTGCACGGCGCGTAACCCGGATTCCAGCAGGTCAGCCAAGCACCCGGCATCAAACACTGTTCTGTCCTTCAGGGACTTGGCGCCGCCGAGGAAAAGGCTGCCGAAAACCGCTCCACTTGCACCGCCGATCGACATCAACAGAGTTTTGCCGACGGCGTTAACAAGAGCGTCAAGCGTCGCGAAATCCGACTCCTGAAGGTTTGCGTCTACAGCACTGAAACCGCGCGAAATCCCGATTCCGTGATCGCCGTCACCAACCGCCTGGTCCGCACGAGTGAGGGCTTCCTGTTCATCGATCATGGCCTTCGACAGCAGCATGAACCACTGTCTGGCCTGCTCGACCGACAAGCCGCGCAATTCGTCGTCAAGCTTCAGCAGGCTGATAGAACAGCCGGCCATCTCCTGACAGGTGCAGAATTTCCCCATGATGGTGTCATGGACCCGGACGCGCAGGGCTTCGAGCCTCTGGCGGGCACGGCGATTGACGATCAGCAGTTCCATGAAGCTCGTGCTGCCGAGGTCGTTCAATAGCAAACAAACTTCATCGCCCGCCCTAAACGGCAGGTCTGACAACAAATGGTCCATCATCTGATCCACAATGACGTCGGCCGACGCGAACTTTTGACGTCGTACTCCCGGCTCACCATGCAAGCCCATTCCGATTTCGATTTCGTCGTCGCCAAGTTGGAAAGTCTTTTCGCCAGTTTGGGGGATGGATCCGGCCGCCAGGGCGACGCCAATGGACCGCGTGTTGTCTCGCGCCCGGGCTGCCACCTGGACGACCTCGTCCAACGTCGGCAGCGTGGCGGCTGCAGCCCCCGCGATCTTGAAGACCAGGAGGCCGCCCGCTATCCCTCTGCGTTCATCCATATTCTCACGAGAAGCCGAAGCTACGTCGTCCCAAACCCGCACCGTCCTGACTTCGACCCCCTCCTCGGCGGCCATTTCCGCTGCAATATCAAAGTTCATCACGTCGCCAGCGTAGTTTTCATAGGCGTACAGCACTCCCTTGCCCCTGTGCACGGCGTGGGTCACCGCGAGAATAACGTCGGGAGTAGGAGCTGCAAAAATATTGCCACATGCTGCTCCATCCGCCATATTGGGGCCGATAAAGGCTGGGAAAAGCGGCTCGTGTCCGCTCCCGCCACCGATCAGCAGGCCCACCTTGCTTTCAGGCAGTGCAGTGCTCGCCACAGCGCCGACGGGGCCGACATTGCGGATCATCCCGTTGCTGGCTAATTCCAGGCCGGCGAGCAGCTCCGAAACCACTTGGGCAGGATCATTGATCAGCTTGCGAATCATGGAGCCTCCTTTCGAGAGGTGTTTCCCCAAGAAGTCCCCTCATGCGACTTGTCGGGGGATACTGGCTGTGGATCCAGGGCATGGAGGCAAATCCGTATGAGATTTGCAAAAGCATCTGCCTCCCAGCCCGCCCTGCCCACAAACAAGCCATCGGCGCACCCATCAATCAAAATCGTTGCACAATTCTCTGCGTTTACGGCCCCACCGTAAATAACTGGGATCTGGGCGGACGCTTCCGAGCCACACTGCTCGGAGAGAACCCCGAGAATGTATTCTCGGATGGTCCGAACATAATCGGGGGGTACGCCAACGCCCTCGGCTCCAACTGACCAGACGGGCTCATATGCGATCATCAACCTTGAGGCTTCTTGGGTTTTCACACCTTTGAGCGCAATTCTCAGCTGACGGCCCAGCACCTCTTGAGCCCTCCCAGACGCCTTCTCCTCAGCCAGTTCCCCCACGCAAACCAGCGGTCTCAAACCATGGCGTAGGGCCGCATGTACCTTACCGTTGACCTCATCATCCGTCTCGTGGAAGTACCGCCGGCGTTCAACGTGGCCAAGTTCGACGAGGTCAACCCCTAACTCCTTGAGCATGGGCGCGGAAATTTCTCCCGTGTAAGCTCCCCGGTCTACCCAGTGCATGTTCTGGGCGCCGATCCAGAGTTTGCCTGCATTCGCCCGCTTGGCCGCGTCAATCGCAGTAAAAGGTGGGAGCACAAAAACCTGGGCCTGCTCGATTCCAGGAATAGCTTTAAGCAGTTCCTGCAAGCGGTTGATGTAATCAACCGCCTCCTGCCTTGTCTTATGCATCTTCCAGTTGGCGCCGAAAAAGACTCGTCGTTTGTTCATCGCCTTGAGTGGACTCCAACGGGAACCTACCGGTTCGGTTTTTCGAATTCAGCGCGCAGGCTGCATTGATCACAGACGGCCCATCAATGTTAAAGGTAGAGGCAAGAATAATTGCCTCCATTCATTCCCTGATGAGGAGGAGCCCGAACCTTGCCTTTCGATCAGCCAACCCGCTCTCCAATACCCGCATTTCCTGGGCGGCGCCGGCTGTAGGGGCGGCTTTACGCCGCCATTTGGCGAGGTAAACACGCCGCTACAACGTCAAACTGAACCACTACCGAAGAACGAGGCGTTCGAGTTCTTCGAGCGATACCCGGATTCCAGGGGCGTCTCCCAGCTCGTCCACGACCAGGTCCGCCTCACTAAAATCTTCATGTTGGGTATAGCGGCTCTTCGTGATGAGGCACCGCATGCCGGCCTCCTTGGCGGCCAGCAGGCCGTTGCGGCTGTCCTCCACCACCACGCATTCCGCCGCCTCGAGGGCCATCCGTTCCCGCGCCAGGTTGTAGATGTCCGGAGCCGGCTTCTTGCGCGGAACAATGTCGCCGGCAAAAATGGCAAACTTCGCGCGGCGTTCCGGGCCGAGCAGTGTCTCGACAATGGCCGTCACGGCGCGCTGGTTGGAAGTGGAGCACACGGCGAGTTGAACGCCCGCGGCAATGGCTTCGTCCGCAAGCCGTATTTTCTCCGCTTTCTACGATCCTCATGAAAAGGTCGGTTTTGAGGTGGTGCAACTCCTGAATCAGCGCGGCCTTGTCCGTTACGCCGACTGGCCAGCCGCGTTGGTCAAAATAGAGGCGCATCCGCTCCTTTCCGCCAGCTATTCGGAGCAATTCACCATAGAGCGGGACATCCCATACCACGTCGAGCCCCTTCGCGGAAAAAGCCTGGTTGAACGCCACGCGATGACCGTCCCGTTCCGTGTCCGCTAATACCCCGTCACAATCAAAAAGAAGGGCTTTCACAGGTTTGATTCTCCAGGCAAAGGTGGGACACTTCGCGACGAAGTTGCCGTATCGGGCTGAAGGGCGCCTCGGTCCCACTCGCCGCCCGGGCGGCAATTGGTTTCGAGCAACTCTTTCAGACGAGTGAGGAAGCGCGCGGCATATGCGCCGTCCACCGCGCGATGGTCGCACGCCAGGTTCAGCCACATCATCTGACGCACACCGATACCGCCGGGTACCGGCACGACACGTGGTTGGACGGCCCCCACGGCCAACAAAGCGCATTCGGGCGGATTGATAATGGGCTGGAATATCGGGATGCCGAATTGCCCCAGCGAACTGATGGTAAAAGTGCTCGCGACATTCGAATCCGCCACACCGCGCCGCGCGGCTTCCGAGTTCTGCTTCGAGATCAGGGAGATTTCCAGGAGATTCTTCCGGTCAGCCGCGGTAATCACGGGCGTCAACAGGCCATCGTCGAGCGCGGTGGCCACGCCCACATTCACGGCCTGGCGGATCAGCAGCCGGTCACTTTCCACATGCGCGTTCAGACGCCGGAATTCGGCAAGTGCCTTGGCGGCCGTGAAGATGATGAGGTCAGTCACAGTTACGTGGCTGTTTTCGGCCTGGTTAAACGTCCGCCGCCATTGCTCGGTCTCGGTCATGTCCACCTCCTGGCAAAGGTGGAAATGGGGAATCGTCTGTTTGCTCAGGGCAAGACGCTCGGCGATGCGCTGCCGCATCCGGGTAAAGGGGATAACTTGGTCGGCGGTGATGGCGACGCCGGGGGGCGGCGTTATTTGCCGAACCGTGGCTGCGGCTGCCAGCACATCTTTTTTCTGGATTCGCCCGCCGGGGCCGGTACCTTGGGCAATGCTCCAATCCGTGCCCAGCTCGCGAGCTACACGGCGAGCCGACGGGGAAGCAAACCGGCGCGGCTGAACCGGCACTTGGGAGGCTGATTCGATAGCCGCCGGCTCCGCTTCCGCGGTTACGGACGGAGGCGGCGCCGTGCTGCCAGTGAAATCAGCCGGGATTTGTTCTCCTGGTTGCCCGAGCCAAGCGATGGGCTTGAGTACTTCCCCTTCTTGGCCTGCCGGCACCACAATCTTGAGCAGCGTACCATCCCCGTCCGAAGGCACCTCAAACGTGGCCTTGTCGGACTCCACGAGGGCGATAACATCGCCCTTGCGAACCGCCTCGCCTTCCTTCTTCGTCCACTCAATGATGCGAGCCGTCGGAATGTCCTGGCCCACTTGTGGCATGTTGATGGGTATCATGGTTTGGAATCTTCAAGGTGAGATTTGAAATCTTCCGCGTGGCCTTCTCCCCCAAACTTCCGAATATTCTCGATGATGTCGACCGTCATCCGCTCAAATTGCGCTCCCAGCGGCTTCAGGGGCTCATATTCCTTCTTGGCCAGGTGATATTCCACAAACGCGTCAATGAACGTGTGCTTGAGTTGGGTGGAGATGTTGACTTTGGCGCAACCCAGCTTGATGCAGCGATTAAAGACTTCATCCGACAACCCGGTGCCCCCGTGCAGTGCGAACGGCATCGAGGTTCGGCGGTTGAGCGCCTCCAAGCGGTCAAAAGCGATCTTCGGCGCGCTTTTGTACATTCCGTGAGCTGTGCCGATCGCCGGCGCGAACACTGCCAGAGGCATCTGGCAGAACACCAT
>JBEKLY010000379.1:0-7274 GCA_050010015.1 Terriglobia bacterium | reverse complement strand
GAGGACAACTGGGCGTCGGAAAGGCCGTCAAAAGCGCTGTTGACGGATCGGGCAGACCGGTTGACACACCGACCGCGGGTCAGCTGCCCAGCCTGGTTTCTTACTGTCTGAATCGCAGATCAAGTTTCGCGCCACCTCGCCTTGTCTCCTCCCCTGCACACGGCGAGAAGGTTATCCGGATGGAGCAACCTTCGGAGGCGCCGGCATTAAACATCTGATCTACACGACCGGTGAATAGGCGCTTAAAGAAACCACGAAAAACTGCCGATTAACACCAGGGCGGAGCCGGGTGCGCATCCGGGTGGCAAACTACATCTCGAATGCGCAGCGTGTCGGCCGTCTCGAAGTCACTACGTGATGACCGAAAAGATCCTTCTCGTCGATGATGAACCGGCCGTGCTCATGGGCTATGAGCGGCTGCTGCGCAAGGAACTGCAGGTGACTACGGTTATCGGCGGCGCCGCCGGGCTGGTGTTGCTGAAGCACCATGGGCCCTTTGCGGTCGTTGTCTCCGACATGCGGATGCCGGAGATGAACGGCATCGAATTCCTGCTCAAGGTTCAGCGCGACTTCCCGGACACCGTCCGCGTCATGTTGACCGGGGATTCTGATCTCCAGACTGCCATCGATGCGGTGAATCAAGGAAAGATCTTTCGTTTCCTGAGCAAGCCTTGCAACAAGGAAACGCTGGTGAAGACTCTCAGAGACAGCCTGGAGCAACACCGGTTGGTATGTGCGGAAAAAGAAATTCTGGAGAACACACTGCGCGGCACAATTTATGTGCTGACGGAGGTGCTGAGTCTGGTCAGCCCGGCGGCGTTCAGCCGCGCCACGCGGGTGCGCCGGTACGTTCAGCACGTGGCCTCCAAACTCTCTCTCGAAAACCCTTGGCGGCTTGAGATCGCCGCCATGATGTCGCAACTGGGATGCGTCACGCTCGATCCCGACATCATCGAGGCCGTCCACGCGGGGCGCGACCTCTCGCCGCAAGAACAGGCTCAATACATTGACCATCCCTTGATGGCCCAAGAGCTTCTGAAGAGCATTCCGCGATTGGAATCCATCGCCTGGATGATCGCACACCAGAACCGCCAGTTGCCCGTCGACTGGGATGTCGGCGATAGCGAGATGCGTGAGATGCGCCTGGGCGCACAGATCCTGCGCGCCTCCCTGGCATTCGATCTGGACCTGCGCAAGCACCGCTCCAGCGTCGAGGCCGCCCTCTCCCTCAAACGCAGATTTGAAGACCTGGACCCGCGAATTGTCGACGCTCTGGTGGAACTCGAACCGGAAGTGGCCGGCGACGGCTCCTCCAGCATGCCGATTACCGAGCTCACCGCGGGGCTCATCCTGGATGAAGAGGTCAGAACGGGCACGGGCGTTCTGGTCGCCGCCAAAGGGCAGGAAATCACCGCTCCATTGCTTCTCAAACTGAAAACTTTTGCGGCCAAGCAGCATATACCCGATGAAGTTGTCGTTTGCGCGGCGAAACAGCAGTCGCCCGCGCCGCCCGCCGCCTCCGATCAGGTCGTGTCCTAAATGTGGATAGTTCTCTCCCTGTGATCTCTCAGCCCCTGCGCGGCTGTGGGTTGCAGGCGGAAAGCAGTTTGGAGCGTGAGCCGCCGGGCCAACGCACATTTAAAACACCGCCTCCGATCGCCTGGCTTTTTCGTCTGGCTTTTTCGTCTTGAACGGACCTATCAGGTGTGCTAGCCTGACGGTGGGTATCATATTACATGGAGGAGGTGGCGCACCCGTGAGCACTCCTGCCGAGGTCATCCGGGAGGAATTGATGGCCAAGAACGAAGAGTATCGTCGCCTGCGCGAACAGCACACCCAATACGCTTCCCAGCTCAACCTACTGGCGGCAAAGAACTTCCTTACAGAAGAAGAGAAGGTGGAAGAGGTGCGGCTGAAGAAGCTGAAGCTGCGGGCGAAGGACCAGATGGAATTGCTGGTGCGACAAGCCCTGGTGGTGCACTAGCCGCCTTCGAACCTGACTGCGGACTTTTGACTGTCCCAGGGCAGGTGATGTGAGCATCCCTGGAAGTGTACCGGGAGGCAGGCTCATGAGGAACGAGAGGGCTCCGGGCTGACAGGCAAAGGTACTTATGCTGCGGGAGGGATATTGGTATGGTCTTCCGCTGGTGCTCATTTCCGGCGGCGCTCTCGGATTCTGGTTTCGGGAGTCGAGCCCGGCTCTTTTAGTCTGTGCAATCTTCTTCTTGATTCTGGCCTTATTGGTCCTCAATTTTTTTCGCGATCCTGAGCGTCCCATCCCAACCGAGGCGCAAGCCATTATTTCTCCCGCCGACGGCCGCGTTGTGCAGGTCGTCGAGGAGAACCACGAAGGCTGCCCGGTTCGGCGGGTCAGCATTTTCATGTCCCCTGTGGACGTGCATGTCAACCGATCCCCCATAGCCGGGGTGGTGAAAGAGGTCAATTATCGAAAAGGCTCGTTCCGGGTGGCCATGGCGGAAGCCGCCTCGATTGAAAACGAGCAGAACGTTTTCACCGTGGAGGGAGAGCAAGGCCGGGTGGTGGTGAAGCAAATCGCTGGCATCCTGGCGCGCCGAATAGTATTCTGGAAGCGCATTGGCGACTCTCTCGCGCGCGGAGAGCGTGTTGGGCTGATCAAGTTTGGTTCGCGCGTGGATGTTCTCATGGCCCCGGATGTGACATTGAGCATCAAGGTTGGGGATCGCGTCCGGGCGGGGAGCAGTATTCTTGGAACCAGCCACCTCAAATCTGAAACTCAATAGCCGGGGCGCAATGCGGCGGGGCGTTTATATCCTGCCCAGCCTGTTCACCGTCGGCACCCTGGTGTGCGGTTATTACGCTATCATCGCAGCGTTGCGAGGCTCTCTGGCCATGGCGGCAGGCGGGGTCGAAGGCATGAGTGCAGTAGCTTTCGATGAGGCCGCCAAGGCCATCGGATGGGCGATTCTGTTCGACGGGCTGGACGGCCGGATTGCGCGGCTTACGGGCTCCACTTCAGCCTTTGGCCGCGAATTCGATTCCCTGGCTGATGTCGTTACCTTCGGTGTTGCCCCGGCCATTCTGGCTTATTCCTGGGGCATTCGGGCCATCAACGAATCCTTGGGACCGCCCTTGATCGAGCACCTGCGCGAAATCGGTTGGGTGGTGACGTTCGCGTACGTGATCTGCGGCGCCGCACGCTTGGGGCGATTCAATATCGACGCCGCCAAACCCGTTACGGACCGCCGGTATTTCGTGGGCATGCCCATTCCCGCCGCAGCGGGAACCATTGCCGCCATTGTGCATTGGGAAAAGTCCGCTCTGGTGCAATGGAGTTCCAGCCTGGGCTGGCTGGCGGTGGTTGGGCTGCTGGCGTTCCTGATGGTCAGCCGCATGCGTTACTTCAGCTTTAAAACGCTGGACCTGCGCCGGCGTCGATCTTACGTCGCCATTATATTCCTGGGCCTCATGATTTGGGCCATCTGGCTTTATTCCGAACCCGTCCTGCTCACGATTGCGATTACTTACGCCCTTTCAGGAATCGTCCTTCGCATCACTTCCTTGAGGCACCGCCCCCATCCTCCTGCGTCTGAAGAGGTTCATGCAGCATGAAGACTTCGCCAGAAGGATACCGGGTGGCGGTTGTGGGCGCGTCTTCGCTGCTGGGTAAAGAGCTTCTGAATGTTCTGGGCGAACGCCACTTTCCCTTCTCGCGCCTCGTGAGCTTCTCCGACGAGGAAGATGAACCCGAGTTGCCCATCCTGGATTTGGACGAGGGACCGCCCATCACAGTCCCCGATGAGAATGTAACGGCCTCGGACCTGGATTTTGTCTTTATCGCCGCGCGCTACCGGAAAATGCCCGCTTTCCTTAGTCCCGCTTCCTCATCCCAGGGGCCGCCGCCTTGCTTCGTGATCGACCTCAGCACTGGCGCGCTCGCAGAAGAGACGCCGGAAACGCCGTTACAACGAAGAATCGTGCGCGTACCATTCCTCGACCACTCTTTTCCGATTAGCGAAACGGCCGAAGGCGGCGCCGGGAAGTTTTACGTGGGGGCACGCCCTGCCGCGATTATCATCAGCACCTTGCTGTTGCGCCTGGGGGCGCGGTTTCGCTTGACCAGAGCGGTGGCGCACGTTTTCGCTTCGGTTTCCGAAATCGGGTCACGCGGGATTGACGAGCTTCAGAAGCAAACCGTAAACCTGCTCAGTTTTCAGAAGATCCCACGCAAGGTTTTTGGCACGCAGTTGGCCTTTAACTTGTTGTCGCGTCCGAGTGGGACGAGTAGGGGCGAACTTCTGGTCCTGGAGAACGGTTTGCGCCGGCAGCTTCAAGATTACTTGCATGGCAGGGTGCCCCTGCCGGCTCTGCGCCTGCTTCAGGTGCCGGTGTTTCATTCGCTGGCGGTCTCCCTTTACGTTGAAACCGATCCTCCCACGGCGCCAGAAAAGGCCGGAGTGGCTTTGATGGGAGAGAGAATTGACTTGCGGCGCCCCACCCATGATTCACCGACTCCCGTCGAAGCCGCCGGGTCGGACGATATCCTGGTGGATAGCGCGACCCCCGATCCGGACCACCCCGGCGGCCTGTGGATCTGGGCGGTGGCTGATAACCTACGCCTGGCAGCCGTGAATGCAGTCGAGATCGCCGAGAGCCTTCGCCAACGAGCCGGTTGAACGGTGGCCCTCTCCCTTTGGATCGTGTGAAAAACCGGCCGCCTGTCATCCTGAGCGCAGCGAAGGATCTCCGCAGTTTCTTATGATCCGACGACATACGAACAACTGCAGAGATCCTTCGCTGCGCTCAGGATGACAGCGAAGGGCTCGGAATGACAGTCCAGTGGAATGTGTAACCGGATGCGGGCTTTAGGAGGGAACAACCTGGCTGCGGCGCGTCGAAGTGACCCCTCATCCGTCGTGCGACGGCTGGAGAATGCGCCGTCGCCCGACACCTTCTCCCCAGGGGAGAAGGCATTGTCGCCGATGAAGGAGACGGCATCGTCGTACAGGAGGGCTTCTGCCTTCCGCCTTCTGCCCTCTGCCTTCTGCTTTCTTCACCCTGCCTCCCGCCTTCTGCCTTCCGCTTTCTGCCTTCTGCTTTCTGCCTTCACTCTTTCCTGCGGCTATCACGTTGCCGGACGCGGCGACCGCCTGCCGCCGGACATCAAAACCATAGCCGTCCCCATCTTCACCAACCAGTCTTCGACTTTTCGCATTGAACAGAAGCTTGCGGCCGCCGTCACCCGCGAGTTTCTGGAGCGAACCAAATTCCAGGTCACGACCAATCCCGCCGGCGCCGACGCAATCTTGAAAGGAGCGGTTAAAGAGGTGACCCGGGGCGTGATCACCTACGACCTGACGACCGGGCGAGCTTCCTCGCTGCAGATCCAGGTTCTGGCGGACGTCAAGCTCCTCGACTTGCACAGCAACAAGGTGGTCTACGCCAATCCCAATTTCGTCTTCCGGGAAGAGTACCAGGTGAGCCAGACCACTTCCGGACTTTTCGAGGAGGACCAAGCCGCGCTCGACCGACTCTCCCGCGATGTCGCTCGCACGCTCGTCACCGACTTGCTCGAGAACTTCTAGCTTCAGTAGCACAGGCACCCCTGCCTGTGCTTCGAACGGACAGCTTCTGTCCTACCGCGGTTCGCTCCCGATAACCTTCAGCTCGAGGCCTGCAAGCCATGCGACTTTCTCTAGTTTCCCCACGACATGGCCGATTCCCAGAGCACAATGGTGCGTGGGCCCCTCGGCGCACCAGGTGTTGATGAAGGGCGCCAGGTCCAGCCCGAATCGCAGACGGCTGTTGGTGTTGCCGATTTTCAGGCGCTCGCCGGCCAGCGACTCGCCCTGCGCGGCCAGGAATTTAAGCCGCCCGTCCTGGGTTTGCGTAAGGCCCAGGATGGTGATGGGGCCTTTGCGCACGCTGGCTTCGACGCTCACGCCGTGGCCTGCCTTGCCGTGGTACAGCCCTAGCCCTCGCAGAATCGGACGGCCCTCGGCGATGCCCAGGTGGAACGGTCCATCGTGCCCCATCAGAATAAAGCGCTCGCGAAAATCCATGGCGTAGAGCTCGGTGTAGCTTCCGCCGGCGCCCAGGAGGTCCATGATTTTCATGGCCTGGCAGTTCTTCAAGTCGGCTTCTCCGGAGCAGGGGATTCCCCGCGCCGTCAATAATGAACAGCCTAGAATCAGGCCCGCCCCCAGCCGCTCGTAAGAATTCCCCGGCGCGCCACGGTAATAATAAGCCATTCCGTTCAGGTTGAAATCCTCCACCAGGCGATCGAGGCCCACCGCCACGCGGCAGGCCCAGTCCATCTCCTCAGGCGCCGGCTTTTTGGCCAGGGGATCGGAAGGGCTGTCCTCGCTGATGTCAAAGATGGCGCGCGTTTCCTCAGCCTTCTGCGCCACCTCCGCTTCGGTCACGGCGCGCACGCGTTCGTCCAGGTCGCACATTTCGAGCACCTCGATGTGCGTTCCCAGTTGAGCCTGGTGCTGGGTGAAATCGCTGTACATGTCGAGCATCCCGGGGTAGGGGTGTCCGAGGAATCCGATGCGAGCTTTGCGAAGATTGTGAATCACATTCGCGGCTTCGCACCATTCGCGGATTTCCGCCCAGGCCAGTTCGCTCGGCTCGCGCACATCGGGTTCCGGTTCCAGCATCCCGGTCACTTGGCGAAAGGGAATGGCAGACCGCGCGAAGGCGCAGGAAATCTCCGGCACGCAGCAGGCGGAACAGTTGGCCAGCCACTCGCCCGTGTCCGTGTGGGCATAATCCAAGGCGGCGCGCGGCTGGAGATTCAGCACCACCACCGGCGTTTTCGACTTCTGGATCACGGGCAGAACCTGGGAGGACGTGGCGTAGGTCCCGACGTAGCAGAAGACCAGGTCAACCTGCTCGCAGAGAAAAGCCTGAGCGGCTTCCTCGGCCTTCGGCGCATCGTCCACAAGCCCTGCGCTGACCACCGTCGCCCATTCGCCCAGGCGCCGCTCCACCTGACGCTGGTAACCCTCGAGGCGCTCCTTGAGCCCGTGAAACTGGGGCCAGTAGGCCGCCAAGCCGATTCCAAAAACTCCTACCTTTGCCTGTTCTCCATGTGTCATGTTCACCGCCATTCTGAGCTGTCAGCTCTCAGCCGTCAGCTTTCAGCTATCCAAAGCTTCACATAAAAGCGTCATTCCGAGCCCTTCGCTGTCATCCTGAGTGGGGATGGGCCGGGGCCCACCCAAAGAGATGAAAATCGGCTCGAGTGCGCGTAGAGTAGGGGCGGCGTGGAGCGGTGAAGGCCGGCGGGG
>JBEKLY010000378.1:0-7300 GCA_050010015.1 Terriglobia bacterium | reverse complement strand
AGTTTCTCGCAACCTGCTGCCGACTTATAGGAAGACGGCATGTTCACTACGAACTCGACCAGGCGGTGATCGAGGATGGGGACCCGCGACTCGACTCCCCAAGCCATACTGGTCTTGTCCAGGCGCTCGAGCAGCTCCACCACGTGGTACTTCATAAACAGATAAAGCAACTTGTTGGTCCAGTCCTCCGTCTCAAGGGCTGCCAAATCATCGGCCAAAGTCGCTCGGACCCTTTCCGTCGCCTGGACCTCTTTCTCGATGGAGGGATCGAGCAGCGCGGAAACCTCGGCGAGATAAGGCGCCCAGGGGAACTCCGTTTGCTGCTCTGGCCGGCAGCGCTCCAGATAGAAATAGTAGCCGCCGAAAAGCTCGTCCGCCCCCTCTCCCGACATCACCACGGTGGCTTTCGGCTTCACGCCCCGATATAGAAGATAGAGCGACGGCGAGGTTAACTCGACAGGCTTTTCAACGTGCCATGTTACGGTCTTCATGACGTCGAAGTATTCTTCAGGTTGGAACAGCAATTCGGTATGATCGGTGCCGTAGGCGGCCGCAACCAGGCCGGCGTAATAGGGGTCCGTATCGTCTGGCCGCAGCGTACTTTTGTGGTAGCCCATGGAAAACGTCTTGAGGCGCCCGCCGAAGTGCTTGGCGGCGAGGGCGGAGACCAGGCTCGAGTCGAGTCCTCCGCTCAGCAGTGTCCCCAGGGGAACGTCGCTCACCATCTGCATTTCGACCGCGGAATCGAGCAGCCGCCGGACCTCGTCCCGGCAATCTTCGAAGGACTCGCCGTTATGCGGCACGCCGTCATGTTCGAGCGCCCAGTATCGACGCTCTTTGAGCGAGCCGTTCTCAATCACCATCGTCGTAGCCGGCGGGAGGGAACGGATGTTCCGGAACATCGTCTTCGAATCCAGCAGCGACGTGCACAGCAGGTAATCGGCAATCCCATGGATATCGGCCTCGGCAGTGACCTGCGGGTGGCGCAGTATGGCCTTAACTTCCGACGCAAACAAGAACCAAGAGCCTGTGATTGCGAAATACAGGGGCTTGACGCCCAGGCGATCACGCGCCAGGAACAGGAGTTCCTTCTTACGGTCCCAGAGCGCGAAGGCGAATATCCCGTTGAATTTCGAAACGCAGTCCGGGCCGTACTCCTCGTACGCGTGCACGATGACTTCAGTGTCGCACTCCGTCCGGAACGCGTGGCCTTCCCGCAGCAACTCCTCTCTCAACTCCTTGAAATTGTAGATTTCGCCGTTATAGGTCACCCACACCGTTCCGTCTTCGTTGCCGAGCGGCTGCTTGCCGTGAGCTACATCGATGATGGACAGCCTGCGATGCCCGAAGCCGATACAACCGTCCATATAGGTCCCGGAATCGTCCGGGCCGCGATGGGAAATCTCCGCGTTCATGCTCCGCAGGACGTCTTCAGGAACAGGCGCGTCCTTGCGCATGTTGAAAATTCCACAAATTCCGCACATTATGGCCCTCCCAGTAGCTGCTGCAAATCATATCACATGGGCAGGGCATCTGGCCCATTTAACCAGGTCGTCTCCGGCATTTGCCGCGTAGGACGTTCGCGAACCGCACGGCTGGCGCACAGTGAAGCTGTGCGTATTGCCGAACTCTGACACATCAAGACCCCAGACCTTCGCTCTGCGCCAGTCGCGGTTCTGACGATCCTGCAAGTGACCGCTCACCCGTCACGCTCCGGCACTTCGGAGGGTCGCGTCTTATCGCCCGGACTGCAAGCGGGTGGCGCGCGAGACATGCCATGGAACGGCAGCAAACTCCCGGCCCCGCTCCGTAAGCCTCACTTACGCACCCATTTCACTTTCGACTCGATGTATATTATCGGCATGTTCTCGTTGCGGGAGGCCAACGGACGAAGAACTCGGTCAAGGGGGTTCGGTTTGGCGCGTCCGACAAGGCGCGGGTCCCACCCGGGAATCCGCCGTGCTGCCTCCGCGCCGCCAGCCAAGGCCGGAAAGACTACCCGAGCCCCGCCGCCCCTGCCCAAGCGGGCCGCGTTTTGGCTAGACCGCTGCACCGTCCTCCTTGTGGCGGCTCTGCTGGCCTGCGCCACCCTCCCTTATCTGAATATTCTGTTCAACGGTTTCGTCCATGACGATGACTTCCAACTCGTGCGGAATCCCTACGTGCGGAGTTTCCGGCACCTGAAAGAGATCTTTACCACCAACGTCTGGTCTTTCTTAGGCCCCGCCGTCAGCAATTATTACCGCCCGATGATGACTCTGGGCTATCTCATCACCTACAAGATCTTTGGCTTGCGGCCTTACGGCTTCCATCTCGTTAGTCTTATGCTCCATGCACTCGTCGTATGCCTCGTCTTTGCGCTTACCCAACGTCTGACCGGGGACCGCGTATGGGCATTCGTTGCCGGCGCCTGGTTCGCCCTGCATCCGATTCACAGTGAGCCGGTGGCTTGGATTGCCGCGGTTACAGATCTCGAGCTCACTTTCTTTTATCTCATCACTTTCGGGCTCTTTCTCGCTCCGGCAAGGCCGGGGGGTGGGCGTTCGGGACGTCTGGTGGCCGTGATGGGGGGCGCGTTTCTTCTGGCCCTGCTCTCGAAGGAGCAGGCCATGACTCTGCCCGTCCTGGCCACCGTCTATGAGCACTTTTACCGTGAGGACCGCTCCGAGACAAGCACCTCCCAGAAGCTGACCCGCTACGGGGCGCTGTGGCTCCTCGGCGCGATCTACATGCTCCTCCGTGTCCGCTTTCTCGGAGGGCTGGCTCCGGAACGGAAGTTTGGCCAAGTCACCCCGTTCGAAATAGTGCTCTCCGCCATTGCGCTGATCGGCCAGTACGTCTGGAAGCTGGTCTGGCCGGTTAGGCTTATCGCCTTTTACGTCTTTCACCCCAGCACGAGCCCGTTGGATCTTCGGGTTGTCGCGGGCCTGGCGGTCCTCCTCGCGCTGGCGGCTCTTTTCCTGATTTGCTGGCGCAGCCGCGAGCGGAACGTCCGGTTTGCTTCCTTCGCCGTCTTGTGGTTTCTTGCCACGCTGGCTCCCGTGCTCAGCGCCCATTGGGTGGGGGAGAACGTTTTCACCGAGCGCTACCTCTATTTGCCCTCCGTGGGTGTGGCGTGGCTCGTCGGTCTTGGCGCGACGAAGTTGTGGTCGCGCGCCGGCGCTCGTTCCGCACAGCGCTGGGCCCTGGCGCTCCTCGGTGTGACGGTGGGGATGCTTTATGCCGCTCGCATCGTGGTCCGCGACCGCGACTGGAACAATGATATCGTGTTATACACTCAGACTCTCAAGTTCCAGCCGCAACCCCAGGTCTTCTTATACCTGGGGGCAGCTCTGGCCCGCCAAGGAAGAGTGGACGAGGCCATTGCCCAGTACTCCGAGGCCCTGCGCCTCAATCCTGACTTCGCCGATGCGCACTTCAACCTGGGGCTTGCTCTGGCCGGCCAAGGAAGAACGGACGAGGCCTTTCGACAGTTCTCTGAGGCCGTGCGCAGCCAACCGGACTGGCCTGTTGCGCGCCTCAATCTGGGGATTGCTCTGGCCCGCCGAGGAAGAATGGACGAGGCCATTCGAGAGTTCTCTGAGGCCGCGCGCATCAAACCTGACTACCTCGAGGCACACCTCAATCTGGGGGCTGCTCTGGCCGGCCAAGGTAGAATCGCCGAGGCCATTCGACAGTACACCGAGGCCCTGCGCATCAAACCTGACTTCCCGCGAGTCCGGCGTTTGTTGAACGATCTGATGAGTCGGGCGAAGAGCCCTAACCCCGCAGTCCCTGACGGCGCGGATCGATAGGCCCGAAATCAATCATCGTTGACCGCCCTCTCCCTTGGGGAGAGGGTGGCCCGCAGCCGGCATAGTCATCAGCCGGTGCGGAACGGGTGAGGGGTTACTTCCGAAGAATCCAAACACCCGTTCCGTCCTCGAGGTTATCGAGGCAGGCAATTCAGGTTCAACGAGTTGGCCCGGGAGCGCCAATTCAACTTCGTCATTCGGTCTAATTCAGCCAAGCACTTAGGAACTGCCGGTGGTTGACCCGCAATTCATGCATTGATACGAGGCGCCATTGCGCATCTTGATGTGGCCGCAGTCCGGGCAACTGGGAGCGTCGTCGGACTGCTCTATACCCGCAAGGCTGGGCTGTATGGAACCATCAGGGTATACGGTGGCGCGCTCCCCATTGGCGCGCGCGGCTTGCGTGGCCGGCCCCGCGGCGTTTTCCATACTGATGCCGTTCAGCGGAGAGCCATTGGCCTCCTCAGGCGGCCGAGCCCCGCCCGCAAGGAACTTGATCGCCAGCCAACGGAAGATGTAGTCCATCACCGACTTCGCCATGCGGATGTCGGGATTGGGCGTCCAGCCGCTGGGCTCGAAACGCGAATGGCTGAACTTGTCGCACAGCACTTTGAGGGGCACGCCGTATTGAAGGGCCAGTGAGATGGCGGTGGCGAAGGAATCCATCAGACCGGAAACCGTCGAGCCTTCCTTGGCCATGGTGATGAAGATCTCGCCCGGCAGCCCCTCTTCGTACAACCCCACCGTGAGATAGCCTTCGTGGCCGCCGATCGAGAACTTGTGCGTGATGGCGCGGCGCTCATCAGCCAGCTTCCGGCGATAAGGCCTGCCAGGGGCGAGGGGCTGGGGAGCGCGGGCTTCCGGCCCGCCAGCGGCCAAGATGGCCGCGCTCCCAGGTGCTGAGGCTCCTGAATCCTGAATCCTGGATCCTGAATCCTGTTTTTTCGTGTTCAGCGGCTGGGTGCGCTTCGACCCGTCGCGGTAGATCGCGATGGCCTTCAGGCCCAGGCGCCAGCCCTCGACGTAAACATTAGCAATATCGTCGGCGGTCGCTTCTTCCGGCATATTAACCGTCTTGGAAATAGCGCCGGAGAGGAACGGCTGCACAGCCGCCATCATGCGCACGTGGCCCATGTAATGGATGGAGCGCTTTCCGTTAGCCGGCTTCAGCGAGCAATCGAAAACCGGGAGGTGTTCGGGGTTCAGGTGAGGCGCGCCTTCGATGGTGCTTTGCCGGTCGATGTAGTTGACCATCTCCGCGGTCTGCTCCTCACTGTAGCCGAGCTTGACGAGCGCCGTGGGCACCACATTGTTGACGATCTTGATCAGCCCGCCGCCCACCAGCTTCTTGTATTTCACGAGCGCCAAGTCGGGCTCGATGCCCGTCGTATCGCAATCCATCATGAAGCCGATCGTGCCGGTGGGTGCGAGCACCGTCACCTGGGCGTTGCGGTAGCCATGCTTCATGCCGCTGGCCAGGCAATCGTCCCAGGTTTCCTTCGCTGCGTCCCGGAGGCTTACCGGCACGTGGCGCGGGTTGATGTGCTCGAGCGACTGGCAGTGCATGGAAATAACGCCCAGGAAGGGATCTCGGTTGATGGCATAGCCGGCAAACGGACCAATCTCCTCGGCTATGCGCGACGATTGCAGATAGGCTTCGCCGTGCATGACGGCGGTAATGGCAGCGGCCACGTCGCGACCGGCGTCAGAATCATAGGGAAGTCCGCTGGCCATCAACACCGCGCCCAGGTTGGCATAACCCAAGCCCAGCGGGCGGAAATCGTGGGAGTTGCGCGCGATTCTCGCCGTGGGGTAGGTCGCGTTGTCAACCAGGATTTCCTGCGCCGTGATCATGACGTCCACGGCATGGCGGAACGCCTCGACGTCGAATTTGCCGTCCGGGGTAAGGAACTTCATCAGGTTCAGCGACGCCAGGTTGCATGCCGAATCGTCCAGGAACATGTACTCGCTGCAGGGGTTCGAGGCGTTGATGGGCGCAGTGGCTTTCGAGGTATGCCACTTGTTGATCGTGGTATGGAATTGCATGCCCGGGTCGCCGCACTGCCAGGCGGCTACCGCGATCTTTTTCATCAGGTCGCGCGCGCGGTAGGACTTGGCGGGCTCGCCCGTGGTGATCCCGTGCGTGACCCAGTCCTTGTCTTCGACGACAGCCTTCATGAAATCGTCGGTGACGCGCACGCTGTTGTTGGCATTCTGGAAAAAGATGGAGCTGTAAGCCTCTCCGCCCAGCGACGGGTCATAGCCGGCGTCCACCAGCGCCCAGGCCTTGCGCTCTTCATTGACCTTGCACTGGATGAACTCCTCGATGTGGGGGTGATCGATGTTGAGGATCACCATTTTGGCGGCGCGCCGCGTCTTGCCGCCCGACTTGATCACCCCCGCAAACGCGTCGTAGCCTTTCATAAACGAAAGGGGACCGGAGGCCATGCCGCCGCCCGACAGCGACTCGGAGGAGGAACGGAGTGTCGAGAGATTCGTGCCGCTGCCCGAGCCATACCGGAAGAGCATTCCCTCCGTTTTCGCGAGCTCCAGAATGCTTTCGAGATTGTCCTCGACGGAGTTGATGAAACAGGCTGAGCACTGCGGGTGGCGATAGGCCTCGGTCTCCTTTTTGATTTCGCCCGCGGCGGGGTCCCAAAAGTAAGCTCCTCCCGCTGCGCTGCGGTGGTACTTGTGCCACAAACCGCAGTTAAACCAAACCGGAGAATTGAACGAGGCCTTCTGGCGAACCAGCAGGTGGAGCAACTCGTCGTGAAAAGCCCGGGCGTCTTCCTCGCTCCGAAAGTATCCGTCCTCGACGCCCCACTGGGCGATGGTGTCGGCCACGCGGCTGATGAGCTGCTTGACGCTCGACTCGCGCTCGGCCGTGCCCAGCTTGCCGTGAAAATACTTCGAGGCGACGATATTCGTAGCGGTCTCCGACCAGTCCTTCGGCACCTCGACGTTGCGCTGCTCGAAGATGACCTTGCCTTTTTCGTTCTGAATGCTGGTGGTCCGCAGCTCCCACTCGATCTCATCGAAGGGATGAAGCCCGGGTTTGGTAAAAAGGCGTTTGAACCTCAAGCCGTGTTTTCCCTGCGTCTCGATATCGGAAGGGCCAAATGCTGGTGCCGTGGAGACGGCCTGCGCTTCTGACATTTCAATTCTCCTTCGGGTTAGCCGCGCCGTTGGTCATTAACGTCGTGCCCACACAATCTTTGACAATGCCCCTCTCTCCCCTTGGGGGAGAGGGCGGACCGTCGCCGGCGCTTTCTCCAGTCCGTCAGCTGACGGAGCCGGGTGAGGGGGTTCTGTCCGGCACGGGAAAAGGCGTAGGGGAACTTAACTCCGCGCGGGGCGTTTGTCAAGCCTTAAAGCACAACCTATCTGTGATTCAGACAGTGGGGGGAGGGCGCGAGGCTGGCGGGAGGCAGGAGAGGCGAGACGAGGGAAATTGGGCGCTGGAGTGGGGGTGTGTTGAGACGGGTGGCGGCTGTGTCGTAGGG
>JBEKLY010000377.1:0-7321 GCA_050010015.1 Terriglobia bacterium | reverse complement strand
CTCCGGACTGATCGCCCACAGGACGTAGGTCAAGTACTCGGGACCGAACTTGCTCGCTGGCTGCAGGCCTTGGAACTCAGATTCAATATGGATTGCGCCCTGCTTGCTCGCGACCTCGGCATGGCCTCGGGCCTCGGGCAGAAGGCTGGTCCCTTGGAAGTTAATTTTGGTGGCTCCGCTCCGGTGGCGGTAATTAATGGCCTGGGTTGTCCGCGCCACGACGACGATCCGGTAAATCGGAACGGTGCCGGTTTTCTGTGGCTCGGTTTGAGCTAGCGCGCTCCATGCGCTCAATGCAACTAAAAGTGTAAGAAGGGTCTTCACCATTGACGTTTCTCCTTTTTCTTCCTGCGGCAAATCGGCTTCGCCACGGTTGCGTGGTCCGGGAGGTACAACTCCCTCATGGGGTTGTCTCTTTTCAACTTTCGCAGAGCTACCCCGAACTCGACCGTTGGATGCTCTTGCCTGATTCGGCCGGGCGCCTCTTCGGAGAAGGCGTCGAGCCAAATCCGAAAGGCACTATTGTTATAGCCTTGGCTTGAGTAGGTGTCAGTTCAGTCCGGCTCACGTCCTTGGTCACAATTGCTCACGCAGTTTACGAAGGATCGCCTACGGTGTGGGATCGGCAGAAGCTGCGGACAGCGGAACCCTGTTGAAGTGAAAAGATATCGCTTCATCTCGGGCGTGGAGCCTCTCTGGGGGAGGCCGGCTTGACTCGTGAGCCGTGTCTGTTGGGGTAAACGCGCCTGACCTCCGCGCCCAAAAGGAGAATCTGCGCCGAACAATAAGCCCACATCAGGAGAATAACCAGCGATGCCAACACTTCGTGCTCGCCCTTGGGCGTCGCTTTAGCAAACCCAATTTCGTATTGAGGACCGAAGATTGTCTTCGACTCGGTTGGCCGGGCGGCCAAATTCGCGGATGAGACTACCTCCAGGTCATCGTTGACTACCAGCTACCTTTTTCTGATGAGACCCAGTAGCTGATCAGCACTTCTACCGTCAGCATTTCGTCTTTCCATCTTCGATCTCCTCGTTCTGGGAATCAGCCGCACGACCCGGGAAAGCGCAAACGGCTGGGTGGCTTGGTTGCGAGGGCCAGCGCGGAAAAGGCGTCGAGGCGAGCCGCCCACTTCGACACGCCTCGGTCCGGCCTCCCCGACGCGGAGCAACTGGCGCAACCGAACCCGAGCCCTACAGAGCTGCGACTTGGAGGTGCCGATGGATAAGCCCAGCATGCGTGCAATCTCGCGATGCCCGTAGCCTTCAACATAGTGCATCAGGAAGACTTGCTTGTACCCGGCTGGCATTTGTGAGATGGCGCGCTCCAAATTGAGACGGTCGAGGGCGGTTGTCAATGCCTGGTCGGGCGCCCCCAGGATCTGCGTCAGGCTAAGAACCCCCCCGCGAACCTCGATGACATCGTCGAGAGACGCCGTACTGAGCGATTTCCTTCGCAGGCTCATCAGGACCACGTTGACTGCAACCCGATACAACCACGTGGTAAACGCGGACTCGCCGCGGAAGGAGTCCATTTTGCGAAACAGCTGCAGAAATACCTCCTGGGTGAGGTCCTCTGCCTCCGCTTCGTTGCCCACCATGTGCAGGCACTTGCTGTAGACACGGCGGCTGTACATCCGGTAGGCCCGATCGAAATCCATCGTTGAATTGTTCATGAGTGTATGATTCGTTCGGTTCACTAGGCTGCTAACTGCATGCTTGAACCCATCCCCGTCATCGCCTGCGCAGACGGTCTGCTTTCCGCAATTTGTTGGCACCCCAGGCACAGCGCCGCCCAAGGCAGAGCCGTCAGCCGTTTTAAAGAGATAGCGTTTTCGCAGGCAAGGCATACTCCATAATTCCCTGCCGCGATCCGTTCCAGCGCATCGGTAACCTGGCCAAGCAGGGTTGCGTTCCGGTTAAGCGCATCAACCGCCATGCTGCGCTCGATTTCCATCGTCAATTCTTCCATTGAATCGGGGACTCTCTCCACGGTGATGCCTTCAGCTTTGTGCCGACCTGAGAGGATCTCCCCTTTCTTCGCCTCGAGCACCCGCCTGCAGCCCTCGATCTCCTGTTTTCTCATGGGCAATCTGAACCTCCTTTAGGTGTCGGTACTTCCTTGAGTTCCCCCGATCGCACCCGCTCGTCCAGCCGGCTGTGCGTTCTGCAATTGCAGGGCGCCTGGAACGAACCTGCATTCTGAAGTTAAAGCAGGTGGGGAACTTGCGCCTTACCACCGTCGCGCCACTTACATACAGGAACACTAGTAGCTTCCTTCCTCCAGTCTGCGTAGCCACAGCGGCACCAGGCGGTTAGAGTCATAAGGACGCGAACGGGATTTCGGACTGTCATCCTGCGCGGTCCGGCGACCCGCGGCCCACCCAAGGCAATGAACCGGAATTTCCATTTTGGCATCCCGAGTAGTTGTCGCTACACGCAAACACCCTTCATTTTGTGGTTGCTAGCAACGATTGAAGCATTCTCGTGAAGTCGTTGTCTGTGTCGAATTGCTCACCTTGGCAAATAAATCTCCAGAGCCCGTATCTGCCGCTCGTTGCAGTCGATACCTCCGGCGCTTCTGCGCTCCTGGAAGCGCTGGGCCGATCTCCCGGTCCCCACATGTCTCGTCTTATCTCTTATCGCGAATGCCCAATGTAAATACAAGGGTCGGGGGCAATTGTGCAGGCACCTGTGCAAAATTGGACAGACACGCGTCGTCGCAGCTTCTATGATGATGTTCAGGGAAAGAGTGAGGAAAACTTCCTTTTACAATTCGCGGGTGGACATGGGAACCACCGGGAAACCCGGGAAAGAATCTAACAAAGCGACACTCGCCCGCGTCAAGAAAGAAATGACGCAGCAGCGCATCGTCAAGTCCTCGAGAAAGGGGGAGTCGACCAGAAAAGACTCGCAGTGACTAGGTCATAACTGTTAGTCGCCGCAGCTACTTTTCCGAAAGCTCGCGGTCGAAACGCTTTTCGACCCCTCCACGACTCAGCTTAGTTTTGGGTCCATTCAAGAGGATCGAATGAACGACTTCATCGCCTTCGAACTGAGCGGTGATAAACGTGGCGTCCATCAGTTCGTCCTGATTGAATTCCACTTTTCTGCCGTCTGCAAGTGTCCTAATCCACTCATCGTTTGGCATTTTCGTTATCCCCCAAACTTCAAGCGCAAGAGACGACTCCAGATTCTCGGCGTAAGGGGGCGTGGCAAGAGCAGTCCGCTCCAACCACCCACACACGCGACAACGCCAAGAGCGCTCAAGGCAGTATAAGCTACCCACTCAATCTTCTTCCCCAATTAACAACACGTGGCGCTGGTGAAAGTTAACGCACGTACCACGAAAAGGAGGTTCTGTGTTCGTTGAAACTCATCCCGCTTCTTGCCGGCCGCACTGTGCTCATCATGGTGGTCAAGGTGGATCACAAAGCGATTCGTGTCAATGTTATTCCCAACCCAGCCAAGGCCGACGAAAGCCCGGCTCTAACCACCCCGCTCACTTATACCGGCCCGCCCGAGGAACTCGATGCTGAACTTGGCAAGCATTTGGCCGCCTACGTCCAAACCCACACCCAAACCGCCAGCAATCTGGCCGGAGCCAAGGCCACCATGGAGGCTGCCGCCAAGGCGGCTTATTGAGGAGGCGAAGCATGGAAATCCGAATGACTTACGCCAGAACGGGGCCGCGACAAGAGTGTTCAATTTTGCACAGACAGGTCCATTGTTGAATTGGTATCTTGCCTAATGAATAGAGGCTAGCATGATCCACAATGTACTTCTCATCGAGGACGATCCTGCTGTTGCCGGGGTGATCCTGGAGGCCCTTGCTGACCTAAGCGACAGCCCATTCATCGTGGAATGGGTCAGGGGACTCTCCGCCGGCCTCGAACGACTGAGCAAAGGAGGAATAGCGGCGGTCCTACTCGATCTGTTCCTGCCTGACAGCCAGGGTATCAACACATTTGGCACACTGTCCCTGGCCGCGCCTGGCGTCCCAATTTTGGTCCTCGCTGATTTGGGTAATGAAGACATCGCTAAGGAGGCCGTGGAGCGCGGAGCCCAGGATTATCTTCTAAAGATTCGCCTCGATAGATACTCATTGACCCGGGCCCTGCATAGCACGATCGTGCGCAAGGCGGCGGAAGAGGCATTGTTCCTGGAAAAGGAGCGCGCCCAAGTCACTCTCAATTCCCTTGGGGACGGCGTAATCAGTACGGATATCTCTGGCAACGTAACTTATCTCAATCGAATCGCGGAAAGGATGACCGGCTGGTCCGGGGAGGAGGCATCAGGCCAGCCGTTTGCCGAAGTGTTCCAGATTATCGAGGGTGTTACACGCGAACCAGCGCGCAATCCCATGCAGTCAGCAGTTAAGCAAAACCAAGCTGTGGGCCTGACCTCGAACTGCATCCTTGTCCGGCGCGATGGGTGTGAATCTGCCATCGAAGATTCCACCGCTCCTATCCGCTCACGGACCGGACAGGTTATCGGCGCGGTGATGGTTTTCCGAGACGTGAGTGAAGCTCGGGCGATGAGACTCAAAATGACCCATTTGGCCCAACACGACTTTCTCACCGATCTGCCAAACCGATTGCTGCTGAACGATCGGATTACCCAGGCAATTTCGTTAGCCCGCCGCCACGGGAACCACCTTGCAGTGCTATTCCTGGATTTGGACGGCTTCAAACACATCAACGACTCATTGGGACATGAGATTGGCGACAAAGTGCTTCAGTTGGTTGCGCAACGCCTGGTTGCTTGTGTACGTACCTCGGACACCATAAGCCGCCACGGTGGGGATGAATTCGTGATATTGCTTTCAGAAATCGCGGAAGCGGGAGATGCGGCGATCAGTGCGAAAAAGATACTCGCTGCGCTTGCGATGCCGCACGCCATCTCCGAGCTTAATGTCAATTTGAGCGCGAGCATTGGGATCAGTATCTACCCCCAAGACGGACACGATGCGGATACCCTCATCAAGAATGCGGACACCGCGATGTACCAGGCCAAAGGGCAGGGGACCAACAACTACCATTTCTTCAAGCAGATCATGAACGTCCGGGGCGTCGAACGGCAATTCCTCGCGAGTAGGCTGGGCATCGCCTTGGAACGGCAGGAGTTTTTGTTGCATTACCAGCCGACGGTAGATCTTGAGACAGGAGCAATTACCGGCGCCGAGGCGCTCATACGCTGGATGGACCCCGATCGAGGGCTCATCCCTCCGGCGCAGTTCGTGCCCTTCGCTGAAGACTGTGGCGTTATTGTGCCGATCGGCCGGTGGGTCCTGCGGGAAGCATGCAGACAAGCTCGCGCCTGGATGGATGCGGGCTTGCGGCCGATACCAGTAGCGGTCAACATCTCCGCAGTAGAGCTCCGGGCAAAGGACTTTCTCGATGGCGTTGACGGCATCCTGAAGGAGAACCGCCTGGAACCGCGCTATCTCGAGCTCGAACTGACCGAAAGGGTTCGCATCCGGGATGATGAGTCCACTATCGTCGTGCTCCAGGCACTCAAAGCCATGGGAGTGCAGCTCGCGCTTGATGACTTCGGCACAGGGAACTCCAGCTTGAGCTATCTGAGGAGCTTCCCGATCGACACCCTGAAGATCGATCAAACGTTTGTGCACAAGATTGGCGCCAGTGCTGACCACGCCACATTCCTCGGCGCGATGCTGAGCATGGGCAAAACCCTGAAGAAACGAGTTGTTGCGGAGGGTGTAGAAAAGCGGGAGCAGCTCGCGTTCCTTCAGACCGAGCGCTGCCACGAGGGACAAGGTTACTATTTCAGCCCGCCCCTGGATGCTGCGCCTTTCGTCCAGCTGCTTAGAACTGGCAAACCAGACTCTGAAATGACGGTGGTTTAACCATTTGCGGCTCGTCAGACCTTACTGTTTCTGCCCGCCAAGCGTGCTGGTATCCAGAATGGCCGTCTGTCACGCAATTGCGCGTGGAACACCTCGGACTCCCAACAGCGCCTCGAGCAGTCGCCGCCTCACGCGGGCTCTGTATTGTCAACGAAGAACCGTACGCGGGCCTGGCAGTGGATACAAGTAGCCGTCTGCTCACCGCTTCTTATTTCAGGCGTGTCCGAGATCTTAAGGGGACGCAAACAGTCCGTACAGGGGACGACAAAGTCACCGACGCCGCCGTGTTGTACCCGGAAAGGGGTGTCAGTGAACTCGGGGGCCTGTAGTTGACTTGGCCCTTGCCGGACCAAATCGTCAATCGACTCCACGACTTCTTCGATATGCAGCGATCCCTTTCCAAGCCAAACGTCGGGCCTGAAATCACGGGGTGGCTGCTCGGGTTGAGCTCCTCCTGAGATTACGATCACCGGTATATGAGGGAGGCGGCGGCGCACAACAGAAATGAACTCCACTCCTGACATGCGGGGCATGTTAAGGTCGGAAATAATAACGTCGGGAAGCGTCTCCCTGAGTTTTGCGAGACCGTCGATGCCGTCTTCTGCTTCTTGGGTTACGAAACCAGCCGCGTTCAATAACCTTGATAAGATCCCACGAGCCCTTGGCTCGTCGTCCACGAGCAATGCCCGAGGAATAATGGAGCCGTTCATGTCGCCCTCCTCATAGGGACCGAGGTACTACCAGAATAGAGTCCAATTATTCGCGCCCGCCTTGCGCCACAGATCCCCTCTTAAGATTGCCGGAAGTGCAGACGGTGGACCTACGCGGCCGCACCCTCCGAAGCGTCTCCATCATCGATCCGCAACTGGATGACGCCACAACAGTGGATGCAAGTCGTGACGTGCTCGCCGCGGGTGAATCTGGGGCCACGAGGAACCGTGGTCGAGCGCATGCAGTCGGGACACTGCATGGCGTAGTGTCCGTCCCCATCCCATCTTGCCTGGACGGGTTTGTTGTCAACGGGCGGGGAAGCAGTTCGGAGAGGAGGTTTTCGGGTTAGGTCTGAAATAGTTTGCAGGAGCTGCTCAAATCCGAATCCATTCTTGTGCTAGTAAGCGTCGGCGACCACTTCTTCCGGCATTTCATCGGCCGCCACGGCGCTGATCACAATGACGGGTATTTGAGGGAAGCGCTTGCGCACGACCTCAAGAAGCTCAATCCCTGACATGCGGGGCATGTTGAGGTCGGAAATAATCAAGTCCGGAAGTCCCGCCCGAAGTTTTTCGAGCGCATCCAGACCGTCAACCGCCGTCCGAACGACATACCCCGACGCCACCAAGTATCGTGAGATAAGTTTTCGGACAACGGGATCGTCGTCTGCTAACAAGACTCGGGCGCTTAGTTGTCCCACCATGGTCGCCGCCTCGGCATCTTAGGACGGCAGGATACATCC
>JBEKLY010000376.1:0-7332 GCA_050010015.1 Terriglobia bacterium | reverse complement strand
TAAAGAGGGTAGGTCGGCACTACAACGGCTTTCTGAAAAGCCTGCTTGATGGATAAGAGGTTAGACCAATAGGGAGCTCAACTTCCCCTCACAAATGTGCGGAACTGCGAAGGTGGGGTTAGGCTGCGCAGGAGCGCCTCCTGCTCCCTGATTCGGGACTCAAAGTTGGTCTGACGCTGGTGCGCGCTGATGCCCATCCCGTCCTGCGTGGTGTTCTCGGCTTGGAACTTGCTCAGGGCGGAGCTGGGATCGCCGAAAGCGGCTTCGATAATGCCTTCGGTGAGGTGCTCCCACTCCGTTTCATCGGAATCCGCTTCGTCGTATCTGCGGTTCTTCAGCTTCTGGAGACTGTCAAGCTGCTGCGTGAGGGCTCTCAAGGCCCGCTCCGGAGCCAAAGTGGGTTCCTTTTGAACGGCTACTTTACGTGCCATGGTCGCCTCCTCTCGAAGGGTGAGGAGATAACGATGTCCCTGCGTTGTCACATTGAACGGTCCCCAGCGGGTTTGGGAACTCAAGATTCCCTTCATGCGTGGGTGGCGCAGACGTGCCGTCTTTTGGCATGTCTGTGCCCTGCCCATCCCGAGGGGCGCATACATGCCGACAAGAAACGTCGGCACGTATGCGCCACCCCGCGATGTACGCGCCA
This sequence comes from Terriglobia bacterium, assembly GCA_050010015.1. Lineage (GTDB taxonomy): Bacteria > Acidobacteriota > Terriglobia > UBA7540 > UBA7540 > CAVROP01. Next base: position 6,686 of record JBEKLY010000376.1, on the reverse strand, counting down.
CCCGCGTATCACAACAACATTCAAGGTATCCATGGTATTCTGAAGACTGCTTTCCAATCGTACGTGAACGTGGGCAAGAGTGTCGATTGCGAGGCTCCCTTCAACAGGAGTAGATACCTCAGGACGAGCTTTTCGAGAACCTTGAGGCATTCTTCTAGGTCCGCGAACTTCGGCACTGGTTTGGAAAGGCCACGAGTGTCATAGTGCGCAACGGCACGGTCTGCGTAATGATGAATTGTCTTGGATGCCTTCTCTAGCGAATCCATCTCCTGCTGAACCGTGTTTCTATCTAGCTTGGTGGCACCTGCGCCAACATGCTTGTCATACGTGAGGCGTGCAAGCTCGTCCGCGAGCTCCTTGGCATACCGGTCGTAGAGGCTGCGGTGGTAGTTGCGGGAGATCAGGTCCGGACATTCCCGCACCTGCGTAAGGAAGCGCAGCAGCGAGACGCTCTTGGCGTCCCTATCCACTTGCCTACGGACTGACAAGGCTGAGGAATGTACGAACGTTGACCCCATCCACTGATAGAAGGCACTCGAAGTGTTCCGCAATTGCGGGTTGTGTCGAATGATGTCCTGGACTTCCCAAAAGATCTGCTGATTGATAATCGCTTCTGTCACATTCTCCTTGATAATATCGAGCCACCTCTTCAGACGGCTCCGCCGTTCCTCCAGGGTCATATCCATTAGAACACCATCCCTGCGGCTGACAGAATTACTTCAGCGCTCCACCTCCACGGTCACGAGAGCCCTGACGGTGGCTAACCGCTGCGGGTGCGTGTTAGACAGTGCGGCCTTTTCGCTGCGCTTTGAACCTTACGGGTGCCCAATGAACCGAGTCAGCGGATTCGCTCCCAAAAGGAACGCCAAGAAAAACAGACAGCCGCCTGCAAACCACGCGATGAAAAAAGACGGTACCTGGTACCGTTTCTCCATGAGACCACGACGGCCAATTATACCACCGCGGGTCGGCAGCTGGCGGAGAGCGAAGCTTTGCGGTCTCCTGGAGCCGAGGTTCCGTCGATCGCAGAGCTGCGCTCTGCGCCAGGCACGATGGTCCGGCTGCCCCAAAACACGGGGCATGTGTGGCTGCAGCGCAATGGAGTGGGCCGCAGGCATAAGGAGTAATGTCTGCGCCCGGGGGCGCTCAGCTTCGGGACAGGTAAGGGGTAGAAAACCGCATTAAGCGAGGTTTCGGAACGTTGACCCTGAGCCATGAACGGGCTATGATCCTCACCGACTCTCCAACAGGGGGTGGAGAATGAGAGCGGGGGCATTCCTCTTCTTTTCTTGGGTGCTGGCGATGCTGCCGGTTGGTTTGGCGGTAGCCCAAACGCCGGCGACAACTATCGTGCGGTGGCAGTCCGGCGCGCCGAATTCAGACCTCATCGTGCGGAACGGTTTAGAGATTGTCCTCCTCGATCACCAAGGATTGAGCGTCAGGGCAACTTTGAGGGTTATCGACGACAAACCACAAGTCTTTTTGGCAGTCGTCAACAGGAGCTCAAGTCGAATCGAGCTTGTGCCTTCTCTTGTGAAGTTTAAGCTTGTTGCGCCGGAGGAAAAGGCGTTCCCATATCTTGACCCAGACCAAATCGCAGCCAAAATCCGTAATGACGCGGCACTGGTTGCAATGGTGGGCTTTATGTTAGGGGCGCGCGCTTCATACACTGTGGGACAGGCTGGCGGAGCGGGCTTCAACTCCACAACGACAAACAGCGGTTTGGTCGCTGCTGCCGAAGGTGAAAACCAGAAGGCTCAATCCATCCAAGCGAACGGCCTCCGCGAAAACACGGTGCTCCCCGGTGAGAGTGTCGGCGGAGTTATCTTCTTTGGCAATCCGAAACACTATGGAAGGGATTACGGGACCGGTGAACTGGAATCCGTCCTCCAAGCGCCGGTCGGCGGTTACGTGTTTGAGTTTCCGTTTTACTGGGACGGATACCTCACCGGAAAATGCACAAAATGGGCGCTCGGTGGCTGCAGCTTTGACCCCCCCACGAGGTGGAAGGCAAAACCCGAAACCACGATTCTGTCTGAGCACAGCGAACAGCTACAGGCCCTCGGAGGAGCGCCCAGTGCAACTGTGGAATTAACCAGGGTAACGGTCAACTCAGCTCCCGACGGCGCTGATGTTACTGTGGACGGGAAGTTCGTGGCCAGCACGCCGTCCACTCTTCGCCTTGCGCCTGGAGACCACAGCGTTTCAGTCGAAAAACCTGGGTTCAAGCCGTGGCAGCGAAAGGTGACCTTGACGGAAGGTTCGTCTCCCACGATTAGCGCCACGTTGGAAAAGGACCTTGTATCGTCGCCAGCAGCGAATAATACGAAGCCAAAGGATGAACTGCGGACTACGGAGGGTTCCCCATCTGCAATTTCCGACCTCAGCGGCTCCTATGCCGGAGAGGTCGCGAATTCTACTCTGGGCGTTTCCGCACCCTTCGCAATCGACCTTCGAGAAGAGAGCGGCGGTATCTACGGCTGCACCACAGTGCAAAAACCCCTCGCAGGAAGCGGAGGATTCCAGGGAACGGTGAACGGTTCCAAAGTTGTTTTCGAGGCGACCGGCAAGAAACTTCGCATCAGATTTATCGGGGAGTTGCAAGGCGACGCTCTGAAAGGTAGCTACACGGTCTTTTCGACTCAGGAACACGGTAACTTTCAGCTTCGCAGGGTGGATTCGAAAGCGCCAGCTATTGGTTTTAACCCGGCGGAGTGCCCGAAAGACTAAAATCAGTTTGAAATTGGCAGGTCAGCGACCTGCCGACCTAGGCGACGCGTACATATCGACAAAAACCGTCGGCGCGTATGCGCCACCGACGAGGTGGGCGGCCTTCCGCCGCAGACAGAGTCTATGATAGACTTAAGTTGCCCATAATACGGGTGAGAAAATAACTGTGTGGTGTCTTTACTTTGGAGCGGCAGCACATGGAGCATTTCCCTAGTTCGTTCCCGCGCCGGTCGATGGTTCTTCTGCTTGCCTGTCTGAGTTCAATCATCTGCGCAGAAGCGCAAACTGTTTCGAACAACACAGACCAATCATGGACTGTCTCGACGGTCGTGAAAGGTCCCGGCGCCCCTAGGCGGACGATCGAGAAGTACACTAAATCCGGCAACAAAACCGTGTGTGAAAAGAATGTGGAGGTGCTCGGCCCCGACGGGTACCGGCCCTCTTTTTATATTGAGATAGAAACAGACCAGGAAGACGCCACCACTGCCCGCTCAATCCAGCGCAGCTACAGGCCTGATGGTAGTGGGAGGAAACAGTTGGTGCAGGTGACAGAAGAAGAAACAAACCTTTTGCCCAGCGGCGAATCCAACGTGGTTCGAACGATATCGAAGCCCAATCCCGAGGGAAATCTCCAGATCGTAGAGCGCGAAGACGTCGAGACAAAAAAGAATGGTCCGGAGTCGCAGGAGACCAAAAGCACGACTTACCGGATCAATAGCAACGGCAATATTAACGGCAATATGGCTCCGGTCCGGCAGACAGATGAACAGCAGAAGCGAGGCGACAACGATAGTACAGAAACGACGAAGACCACAAAGTCGGTGGACTCCGGCAAGGGCGGTCTGGAACTTGCTGAGATAAGTGAAAAGGTGGTCAAACAAGACGGCGAGAATCGAACGACCGAAGAAAGCACTTCGCGCCCGGACGCCGAAGGTAACCTTGCGGAGGTTTCACGGACCGTCGTTAAGAATACGCAAAGTCACGGGCAGAACCTGGAGACGGCTGAGACCTATTCGCTGGATGTTCCTGGTAAGGGTCGCGATGGTCAGTTCCATCTGATCGAGCGCGTTACGACTGTGCGGAGTGGCGACGCAGGTCGAACAACCACCGAGCAACAGATTGAGCAGATTGATCCGGCTGGCCTGGATTTGAAAGTCATGACCAAAACTTCAGATGTCGCGACTTCCGGAGCTGCAGGTACCGAGGAGACGAAAACCACTCGCGCGCGCAATCCGGACGGAACCTTCAGTGTCAGCTCCGTCGAATCGAGTAATTCAGACAAGCCTCCGGGCACCGAACTACAGTCACCACCGTAAAACCAACCTCAATAGATCGGGACAGGGGGAGCGGTTGCCCGCTCTCCCCTCCCACACCACCGTGCACGGGTGGCGCAGACGCGCCGCTTCTTTGGCATGTCAGCGACCTGCCGACCTGGGCGGCGCATACATGCCGACAACAACCGTCAGCACGTATGCGGCACGCGCCGAAGAACCGCAGACGAACGCAGAGAACGCGTACGTCTGCGCTACCCTGCTACCTGAATTGAGGAGGCGGGTTTATAATTGAGTGCATGGCACACAAATTTACGACTTCGTACCTGGATGACTCGCTCGAGATCTTTCGCCAGTGTAAAACTCAGGGCGAGCGGGCCATGGCGCAGTTGAGCGACGAGCAACTGCAATTGGCCATCGACCCGGAGTCCAATTCCATTGCGATTATTGTTAAGCACCTGACGGGGAACATGCGCTCGCGCTGGACGGACTTCCTCGCCGCGGACGGCGAAAAGCCCGACCGGAATCGCGACAGTGAATTTGAGGCGCCGCCGGCGACGCGTGCTGCGTTGATGGAGTTATGGGAGGCGGGGTGGCGATGTGTATTTGGGGCGCTCGAGCCGCTCAAGGACTCGGACCTCGGACGCACGGTCTATATTCGCAATGAGCCCCATTCGGTGATGCAGGCCATCAACCGTCAAGTGGCACACTACTCGCTTCACATCGGCCAGATCATTTTTCTCGCCAAGCATCTCCAGTCTTCCCGTTGGGTGTCGTTGAGCATCCCGCGCGGCAAGTCAGGGGATTTCAACACCCGGGTGGCGAGCGGCCAAGCCAGCCAACGGTGAGGGCAGGAGACGCCTGCCAAGTGTGCTGTCCCCGATGATTCTTTAGAATAACCACCCCCTTCCCCCTCCTTATTAAGGAGGGGAACTAGTCGAGGATTCCCCTCCTCCTTGAGGAGGGGCGAGGGGTGGTGAGTCCGCGCCGGTGGTAAATAGTCAAGCGGGACTTCACACTGGACTCTATGCCCAGGGAGGCGTTGTAGTGGCAATCCTCGTGGTTTCTCACGGCGGCCACCAGCGCTGCCCCTACAACGCGATTCTTCCGCAAACTCAGGTACGTTGCCTAAGGGTTCATGGGGATAATGGCGCCGAACAGCCCGTCTGTCGTTGGGTCTGGGCCACCGCTCGTAAAATACAGGGTATTCGTGGCTGCGCCATTCGATCCGTTGCCGAACCAGAGCGACCAGAGTGTGCCGAGCGAAAGCGGGTAATGGTTTGTGCCCACTACCAACCCTCTGAAATTCCACTTGCTGCTGCTGACAGGCCAATAACCAACAATTTTGCCGTCGCCGACGTTCCCGATCAGCAAGTCATTGCTGAACCTGCCGAAATTGGCCGGGGCCATCACCATGGCCCAAGGGTCATCCAGCAAGCCGCCAACGGCTATATTGCTCATAAAGGTCCCCGTGGGCGAGAATTCCGCGATCACCCCGTTGTGCAATCCGGGGACGGGAAACCCACCGCTTACCGGCAGCGGGGCATAGGCCACGAACAGGTTTCCTCCGAGGTTGGCGATGTTGTACGGGGCCCAGGCTTCGTCCGAGGGCAAGGGCGGCAAATCCGGGTCAACAAACGTCCCTGTTCCGAAGCTGAAGGCGTTAAAGGAACTGTCGAAGACCATGATTCCGCCGTCCGGAGGAGGCGTGAAATCGGCTGCGTACAAAAACGACGCGGAAGCACCTGCGTTGGTGGGGAGGGGCGCCGTCGCCATGGCCAAGCCGGTGTACACCGCGCCGGGAGTGCTTACAGCAATTACGGCATTAGCAAGGCCCCTCGTGCTGCCCGGGTTCCAACCCGAAATCGTGCCGTTGAGGTTGGCAAAAATGAACTTCGAGGGGACAGTGCCCGATGAGGCTGCAATCGGGAAACCCGTCCCGCCATTAAACACCTGCCCAGTTGGACCTTGAGCGGCTGAGGTGCTGGTGGTGGGGATTGCAACCACGAAGGGAGACCCCGTACCCGCCTGCACGTTGGTGATGCTGTAAAGTGTGGAGGTATTGGTTCCTTGGTTGGAGACCCAAATGGGGCTGGTAGGACTTGCCGAAACTCCCCATGGGTTGATCAGGTTCGTATCAGTGACTGGCGCGCTGACGTAGCCGCTCGAAACCAGATTGACTTGCATATAGAGAGCCTTGTCGTATTGCTGTGCGTTCAGCCAACCCAGCGCAAACACTCCCATCGAGAAGGCTAAGGCCAACAAGACAACTTTGCGGTTGCGAGAGAGAGTTCTCCTCTTCATCGACTGCCTCCTTTTAGACTTGTTCTTCCCTACCCTGAAGATTGGACCAGAGCTCTAACTGGACACACTTTCCCTGTCTGGTGCTATCTTTCGATGCCGGAGGGTCGGAAATGGTTGCAAGGGTAAGACGCCGGGCCTGAAAAGTCTGTGTGAAAACTCGATTAGTCTGTCATTCCGAGGACCCGCAGGCGACGAGGAATCTCACCGTGCGTTGAAAACACTCAGGGTGAGATTCCTCGCGGAGGTTACCCTGAGCGCCCAGAGCGAGATTCTTCGCTCCGCTCAGAATGACAAGCGAAGGGCTCCGTCGAAAATCGTCGTTCTGATCACCGACCCCTTTAGGGTGAAGTCGGTGCCGGTGCAGGGGTTAGCGGTGTCAGT
>JBEKLY010000375.1:0-7370 GCA_050010015.1 Terriglobia bacterium | reverse complement strand
CGAGAAAGGCATAGACTCGCAGATTATCGTGGCGGCTGTCGAGGATGCCGTCCTGGTGGCGACGCGCAAGTATTACAAGTCCGCGGAAGATCTTCAGTCGCATTTCAACAAGGTGACCGGACAGGTTGAGGTCCATGCCGTCAAGAAAGTTGTGGCGGAAGTTCAGGACGCCGATCATGAGATATCCTTGGAGCAGGCGCTGAAAATAGATCCGGCGGTGGCCTTGGAAGGCGAGGTGCGAATTCCCAAGGCTACGGATGTGTTGGGCAGGATTGCAGCGCAGGCCGCCAAGCAGGTGATCTTTCAGAAGGTGCGGGAAGCGGAGCGCGACACGGTTTACGCGGAGTACAACCAGCGCGTGGGCGAGCTCGTGAATTGCACGGTGAAGCGCGTGGAGGGGCCGGACGTCATCGTCGATCTTGGACGGACGGAGGCGCGCATGCCGCGCAAAGAGCAGTCGCGTCTCGAGACCTACCAGATCGGCGACCGCATCCGGGCGGTCATCACGCAAGTGGACCGCGCGGCGCGGGGGCCGCAGGTGGTGGTGTCGCGCGCCGACTCCATGCTGGTGCAGAAGCTTTTCGAGATGGAAGTTCCGGAGATTTACGACGGCACGGTGGTGATCAAGGCCCTTGCGCGGGAGGCGGGCGACAGGACGAAAGTGGCTGTCTTCTCGAAGGACCCGGATGTGGATTGCGTGGGCGCCTGCGTGGGAATGAAAGGCATGCGGGTGCAGTCGATCATCCGGGAATTGCGCGGGGAAAAAATCGACATCATCGAATACAACGACGATCCGCTGGTTTTTGCGGCCAACGCGCTGAGCCCCGCCAAGATCAACCACGTCTCGATTCTGGAGCTCGAGCAGAAGCACCTCGAGGTGATTGTGGACGACACGCAGTTGTCCCTGGCGATCGGGAAGAAAGGGCAGAACGTGCGGCTGGCCGCAAAACTGCTCGACTGGCATATCGATATCAAGAGCGAAGAGGAGAAGCGGCAGGAAATCGAATCGCAGATGGCGGCGATGGCATTGCGCGGCGCCTCGATTTCGGAACTGCAAGGCCTGGGCGAAAAGACAGTGCAGAGATTGCAGGAGAAAGGCATTAATACCGTCGAGCAGCTAGCCCAGATGACTCCTGATGAATTGACCCAGATCCCCGGGATCGGCGAGAAGACGGTCGAGAAAATCCGGCGCGTGGTGACGGATTACTTCGAGCAGGATCGTGCCGAGCCCGCCGCTGAAGCCGCCGCCGCGGAAGGCGCCGTGGAGGGCGCAGCGGAAGTAACGGAAGGCGCTGCGGAAGGTGCGGCGGAAGGAGCAGAAGGCGCGGCGGAAGGAACGGAAGGCGTCCCGGTTGAAGAGCCGGAGACTGAGCAGCCCGTTCCCGTTGAGGAGCCGGAAGAGGAAGACGCGGCCGCAGAGGCTTCCGCTCCGCCGGAGACCGCCGAGCCGGCCGCGAAGGAAACTGAGCCGAGCGAAGAAAAGACGGGAGAGGAAGGAGGGAAATCCGAATGAAATAAGACTGCCTGGGCGCTGCCCTTCCAGAAGGCGGCAGCTATAGAAGGTCTGCTGCCGGCCTCGAAGGTGCTTCGAGCCCAGATTTCACCCAATCCTTTTGCGAGGGGCGGGAAGTGAGGGAGAGTAAGAAGAAGACTGAATGGGCAACATACGAATTAACGTTTTGGCGCGTGAGCTGGAAGTCAAGAGTCACCTGATCTTAGAGTACCTGGCGGTACTCGGGTTTGAGAAGAAATCTCACTCCAGTGCGCTTGACGATGAGATCGCCGACAAAGTTCGCGAACATTTCCGTACTGCGGGCGATGCGGACGTAACCCTCGAGGCAGCGCCGGTAGCACCTCCGCCTGCACCTGTGGCGGTGAAAGAACCGCCGCATGTGGTTTTCGAGCCCAAGAGGCTGCCTGATATCATCAAGGCTGAGTTGCACAATCCGCTGACGCGTACCCTTGAAGAGATCAAGAATGCGGCACGAAGGGCGATTGTGGCGCCGCCCCCTCCGAGAGTGGTTCATGTTCCGGAGACACCGGCGGCGGCGCTCAAACCTGCGCCGGCGGTGCAGAAGCCCGCGCCCCCTCCACCTCTGCCACTGCGCCCTGCAGGTCCGGTTGCGCCTCCGCCTGCGGCCGTTGGCGGCCAGATCGCTCCCACCCCGCCGCCGGAGCCTCTTGTCCGGCTGCCGGTTATTCCGGCGCCCGCTCCGGCAGCGCCGCCTGTAGCCAGGATCGAAGTCCCGCCGGCGCCTGTGGCGCGCGCGGCTGGAATCGTGGAAGCGCCGCCTGCCCTGCCCAAGGCGCCCGAGGTGCCGAACGTGGTGGCGCGGGCAATTGCGGAAGGCAAGGGGGCGCGGGCTATGCGCGTGGTGCGAAGAGATCCCACCTCCAGCCAACCGATCTACCCCCACGCGGCAAAAGCCAAGGTTGCGCCTGCGCGCCCGATGATGCCTCGCCGGCCCGGCGAGCCGCGGCCAATGCATCCGACTTCGGCTCGCTCGATGCCGGGCGCCGCGGGCGGCGCCGTGGCCACGGGCGGCGTACCCGCAACACGGCCACCGGCGGCGCGCCCCGTCTCAGCTCCGCCGCGTCCTGTGAGTTATCCCGCGCCGCCCCCGCCCAAGCCGGTGGCGCCGGAAGAAGTTCCCCTCACGCGCAAGATCACGATTACGGAAGGCATCTCCATCAAAGAGCTTTCCGAGAAATTGCAAGTGCGCGCCAAAGACGTCATCAAACGGCTGCTCGACAAAGGCATCTTCGCAACCATCAACCAGACTCTGGATGGCCAAACGGCAACCGAAGTGGCGCGGGGATTTGGAGCGGAAGCCAATGTGGTGAGCTTCGAAGAAGAGATCCTCCAGGAAGAGCAAGTGACCGACCGCCGCGAAGACCTGGAGTCGCGCGCCCCGGTAGTCACGGTCATGGGGCACGTCGACCACGGCAAGACCTCGCTGTTGGACGCTATCCGGCAAACAAATGTTGCGGCGCACGAAGCGGGCGGAATCACCCAGAGCATCGGCGCCTACCAGGTGGAAGTGCAAGGCCGGAAGCTGACTTTCATCGACACGCCGGGCCACGAAGCGTTCACCATGATGCGAGCTCGCGGGGCGCGCGTGACCGACGTGGTGGTGCTGGTGGTGGCTGCCGACGACGGCGTCATGCCTCAGACGCTCGAGGCCATTAACCATGCCCGCGCGGCCAATGTTCCCATCGTGGCTGCGATCAATAAGGTCGACAAAGCCGACGCCCAGCCGGAACGCGTCAAGCGGCAACTTACGGAGCACGGCTTGATGCCGGAAGAGTGGGGCGGGCAAACGGTGACCGTGGAGGTCTCCGCCAAGAAACGCCAGAATCTGGATTTGCTTTTGGAGATGGTCCTTCTGGTCTCGGACCTCCAGCAACTGAAGGCTAACCCGAAGCGCCTTGCCGCCGGCACGGTACTCGAGGCGAAACTGGATCGGGGCCGCGGCCCGGTGGCGACGCTTCTGGTGCAGAACGGAACGCTGCGGGTCGGCGATTCTTTCATCATCGGCCCGATTTACGGCAAAGTGCGAGCCATGTTCGACTACCTCGGCCGCCCGGTGATCGAAGCGCTGCCTTCGACGCCGGTGGAAGTGCTCGGCCTCGAAGATGTTCCGCAAGCCGGCGACCGGCTGCAGGTAATCGACGATACCATGAAGGCCCGGCAGATTGCGCTGCATCGCCAGGCCAAACAGCGTGAAGCCGCGCTGGCCAAGAGCGCACGGCTGACCCTCGAGCAGCTGCACGCACAACTGGCCGCGGGCGACGTGAAGGAATTGCCGCTCATCATCAAGGCGGATGTGCAAGGGTCGGTGGAGGTCCTCGGCGACACGCTGAACAAATTGAGCACCGACCGGGTTAAGGTGAAGGTCATTCACGCCGGCGTGGGCGCCATTACCGAGACCGACGTGCTGCTGGCTTCGGCGTCCAATGCGGTGGTGATCGGATTTAACGTGCGGCCGGAGCGCAAGGCTACAGAGCTTGCCCAGCTGGAGCAGGTCGACATCCGTCTGCACACCATCATTTACAACGTCACCGACGAAATCAAGAAAGCCATGACGGGGCTGCTGGCCGTGGTTTTCAAGGAGACAATCTTGGGCCGCGCGGAGGTGCGGGAGGTCTTCCGGATCTCCAACGTCGGAATGGTGGCGGGCTGTTACCTTCAGGACGGCAAGATCACCCGGGAGGCGCTCATTCGCCTGCTCCGTGACAGCGTGGTGGTCCACTCGGGCAAACTCAAATCCTTGCGGCGATTTAAGGACGACGTCACGGAAGTAAGGACCGGGATGGAATGCGGCATTGCGCTCGAGAATTACAGCGACGTTAAGGTCGGCGACGTGATCGAGGCCTTCGTGAAGGAGAGAGTTCCCGAACCGGTAATGGCATGATGCGGGCTCCCTGGAGGGGAGCAAATTGAGTAACCGGGGGTGAAACGCCATAGGCGCTAACCTAAGATCGCCACGACCCTCGGAGCCCGTCAGCCGACGGGCGGCAGAATGTGGCCCATGGCGAAAGCCATGGGATAAAGCATAAATGTGGTGAGCAAGCCCCGTAGGGGCGACAGAAATATTGGACGGAACGCCGGGAGTCTGCCGCCCGTCGGCTGACGGGCTTAATCGTTAACCGACACTGTTCATCCCACGGCTTTCGCCGTGGGCCACAATCTTTCGGCCCTCCGGGCCTGCGAGAGTAGCGGCGAGAAGCATTTCGCAGACGGCGGCAGGCTTAGGTTAACGCCTAAGGGGCGTTGCTCCCGGCTACTCAAGTCCAGCCCCTGCGGGGCTGATCCGTTGGCTGTTAGTTGCACATCGTAGTCCGGGTGCGAACGAGATGCCCGTTGGTTTACTTACCCTGGAGATTCAGCTTCCCTACGCTCACTCCCTCAAGGAAAAGCGGGCTGTCCTGCGCAAGATGCGCGATCGGTTGCGGGCGCGTTTCAACGTCGCCGTGGCCGAGTTGAATCACGAAGACGTCTGGCAGCACGCCACGCTGGGCGTAGCGTCTGTTTCAGATAGCCAACCGTTGCTTGAATCTGTCTTCCGGCAGGTGTTGGCTCAGGCAGAAGAAATCCTCGGCGATGACGTGGCGAATTATTTTGTGGAGTTTTATTGAGAGCTGAGGAGTCAATAGTCGAAAGTCGAGAGCCAAAAGTAAACAAGGGAGAACGCCGAGCGTGGAAAAAGATGATCTGTCATGCTGAGCGGAGCGAAGCATCTGCAGTGTTTTCCTGAAAACAAGCAAATGCAGATCCTTCGCTCCGCTCAGGATGACACACTGACGACTGAGAACCGAAAACTACTACGCCATGCCTGACGCCGCTCCCGAAATCTCCGGAGTCCTGGTAATTGACAAACCCGCGGGGCTCACCTCGCATGACGTGGTGGCGCGTGTGCGCCGCATTCTGGGTATTCGCCAGGTTGGGCATTTCGGGACACTCGACCCCTTCGCAACCGGCGTGCTGCCTGTTTCGGTGGGCAAGGCGACGCGCTTTGCTCAATTCTACTTGAAGTCTCGAAAGTCCTACTCGGGAACGATCCGCTTTGGCCATTCGACCGATACCTACGACTCGACCGGCCGGACCACTTCAGAAGATCAATCCGCGGCGCTCGATACGGCAATTCTGGAAAAGCTCTTTCGCGAGTTTACCGGCCGTTTAATGCAGACCCCGCCGCCGTTTTCGGCTAAGCACGTGGGCGGCGTGCGCGCCTATGAATTAGCGCGGCAGCAAAAACCTGTATTACTTGAGCCGGTGGAAGTGGAAATCTATGCGCTCGAGTTGCTGGGAATCGAGGGCCAGGACGTACGGTTGGCCGTCGAGTGTTCCGGCGGAACGTACGTGCGGTCGCTGGCTCATGACTTCGGGCAGAAGCTTCGCTCGGGAGCTTATCTGGCCAATTTGCGGCGCACGGCTGTGGCAGAGTTCAAGGAGAGTCAAGCGGTCACGCTCGAACGACTGGCCGAGGCGGCCGGGCAAAACCAGGTAGCGAGTTGCCTGGTGCCGCTGGAAGCCCTGCTTCCGGAATTCCCGGAACTAATTGTTCGCGGTCGCCAGGAGGTTGGCGTGCGCCACGGACACACGTTCGAATTGGCCCAATCCACGCGCGCCGCGCGGGGCCCCGGCGCAGGCCCTTCGTCAGTCGCCGCCTTGTTGAAAATCATGAATCCCGAGCGGCGGCTCATCGCCGTCGCCCGGCATGTTCAGGGAAGCGTTTACCATCCCCACCTGGTGCTGGTCTGAGGGGGAGAAGCAGAAGGCAGAAAGCAGAAGGCAGATAACAGAAACCCTCCGTCGTGGCAGCCCTCTCCCGTGGGGAGAGGGTGTCACGGTCCGGCGCTTTCATCAGCCGGATCGCGACGGGTGAGGGGTCACTCCAAGCGGGTGAGGCCAACTCGCCGCCAAAACGCGATAGCAGGACCTGAATTGTCTCACATCTGGATAATTTCAATCTGTGTAATATTCCTTGGCGGCCTCTTCGGCTTGTACGTTTACGCGTGGAGCATTCCCACCCTGCAATGGTTTACGCCGGCCGTTCTGCGCGGGCCTGCCGACGGCAACCGGATCGCCCTGACATTCGACGACGGTCCTTGCGCCGGTTACACGGAGCCGATTCTCGATATCCTTCGCGAGCGGGGAGTGAAGGCAACCTTCTTCGTGTGCGGGCGAAACGTCGAGCGGAGTCCGGAGCTTTTGCGGCGCATTCATGCCGATGGGCACACGATCGGGAATCACGGTTACTCGCACCCGTATCCTTTTTTTCACAGCCGCAGGTTTTTTGCACGCCAGGTCGACCGCACTCAGGAGGCGATCGAAAAGGTGACAGGGAAACGCGCCAAGTTCTTTCGACCTCCCTTCGGGGCGCGATGGCTGGGGCTTCAGCCCGTGCTCGAGGCGCGTGGCCTGAGATTGGTGAACTGGTCGGACACGGGGTATGATTGGAAGCTCGACCGGGAGGGTATCATCCGCGAAACCCTCAAGACGCTCGGCCCCGGCTCCATCGTTCTGCTTCATGACGGCGGCAGGGCCTACTCGCCGGACCGAGTGAACCGTTCGGCGACCGTGCAGGCGTTGCCCGCCATTCTTGACGGGGCCGCGAAAGCCGGGTTGACTTTCGTCACGTTGGAGAAGTTGTTAGTGTCCTGAGTCAGATGTTCGTCGAGAAAGCCCGTCTGATTCGGAGCCATTTTTCGGAGCCCCGTTCGGGGCGGCATAAAGTAGCCCAGGGCGTAAGAAGGTGTGAAGAAATTCGGAACGTGTCATCCTGAGCGCAGCGAAGGATCTCTGCAGTTGTTCGTAAATCGCTGAACCATAACAAACTGCCGGGATCCTTCGCTTCGCTCAGGAT
>JBEKLY010000374.1:0-7382 GCA_050010015.1 Terriglobia bacterium | reverse complement strand
CGGTCCCGCTCTTTCCCATTCAACATCAGCATCTCCTGTTTTTCCATCCGTCAACTTTGACGGAGTTCAACAGGACATTTCTACTTTGCTGAAACCGGACATTATCACTTTGCCGCGACACGACCAACCTCCGAGTTGACGCCTTCGCCGGGAGGGTATATACCTGCCTTGTGTCGGAGTCAAAACGGATACTCCGCTTCCTATGAATTCCCTTCCTGTCAAAAGCCGCCTGCTCCTGGCCAGCCTATCAATCTGGCTGCTGGCCGGCGCGCCAATCAAAGGGCAAGAGCCGTTGAGCGCTGCCGATGTGGAACGGGTTGCACGCATTTTCGACCTTGGGCGTTCTCCTGTCTCTCTGCATTGTTCAATCCAGCCGCAGAAGCCCACGCTCGACTTCGCGTTCCGCTTCGATCTGGGCTACATCATCAGTTGCCCACTCTCCTCATTCGAAGGGCGCGCAACCGACGTCTTCGTCTTCGCTCGAATTACGCCGCAAGGCGGCCGGTCCCTTCTGTTCGGCGAGGACTACCGATTGCCGGAAGCGACGGAAGTGACCAGGTCCCGCCAACTGAAACAGGACTTCGAGATGAGCGGAGGATTGGCAGTGGGGGAGGGGCTTTATCAAGTGGAAGTGCTGGTCATGGACCAGCAAACGGCCAGCACGTCGCGCAAGCGCTGGCTGGCGCGGGTGGGCCACGCCGGGAACAAACGGGCTGTCGAATCGGCCGTCGCTCCCGGGTCCGTCATTCCTATGGGAGCTCGGCCGTGGCCCATCGCTATGGATAAGAGCGGCAGAGGCCTACGCCTGACGGTGCTGCTGGATGCCGAGCCCCTGAATCCCCGGACGCCGGCCCTGCGCGCCTGGGATCGGGCCTTCCTGCTGGGGTCGCTTTCCACTTTACTGAAGCAGATCCCGTGTGACACGGTACGCCTGCGGGCCTTCAATCTCGAGCAGCAAAGAGAACTGTTCCGAAAGGATGAGTTCGATGATGCGGGGTTCCTCGAACTCGCCAAGTCGCTTCGCACGCTGGAACTGGGAACGGTCTCCTACCGCGTGCTGCAACAGCAGCAAGGCGGGCTCGATCTGTTATTGAATTACGCTAATCAGGAATTGATTGCACAAGATCCGGCAGATGCCGTCATCATACTTGGGCCCCGCTCGCGCTACTCCGCAGCCATTCCCCGCGAGCGGATCAAGGAGCGCGAGACCGCCAATCCGCATTTCTTCTACTTCGAGTACTTTCCCGGCCACCAGATGTTCGGTCAACCCCTGGACGCCTTGAGCAGTCTCACCAAACGTCTGGACGGAACCGTTTGCTCGATTTTCTCTCCGGGCGACCTTGCGCACTGCGCGCAGAAACTGCTCGCCCGAGTGCAGCCGCGGATGGAGCCTTCCACTCCCAGCCGTTGGCCCGCGCGTCCCTCGCCAAAGAACTAACCTGGCTCTCAGCCGCTCATGCTCGTCCGCTGACCGGCACCCTGAAATCAGGGAATACCTGGGAGCGCGGGCATCCTGCCCGCAGCTTGTGTGGAATTGCGGCACGACAGGCGGGCAGGATGCCCGCGCTCCCGGGCATTTTCAAAGCAGGGCGAGATTCCTCGCTACGCTCGAAATGACAGCGTCGAGGAAGAACCCCGCTACTCGACGCTGAAGCCGGCGCTGGTTGTGGCTGAGCCGTGGGTGAAGTCATCGGCGACCGTCACTTCCATTGTGTATTTGCCCGGGGCAAGATGATTCAAATCGAACTGTTTGAGCACCAGGAGGCGGTTTTGAGGGGGGCGGATGGTGAGCTCGTCAGCAGGCTGCGGCGCGCTCGGGCCGGTAACGGACTTGATCGTGTAGGAAGCCCGTAGCCACCGGCCCAGACTGGTCGCGTCCCCCCATAGAATGCCGTAAAAGAGGGTGAGCTTATCGCTGGGCGCGAAGCGAGCGGCAAGCGGAAGATCGATTTGAAAATTCTCTCCCCGCAGCGGGTCTCCCGGATCGGCAACACCCTGGGCGGGTACAATCGAATTCGAGAGCAGCAGACTGGTGAGCGCAGGCCCTGTGTCCACGTTCGGGGCGGGTCCGGAGCGAGAGTCAGGGGACGGAGCCTTGATCGAGGGCAGGACTTCGCAGTGACCTTCAGCCACAGTTCCGGAGGGAAGCTGAAGTATGCCCTCGACGGTCAAGGGCTTCAGTTCGGGCAATGACAGCCGCGCGCTGATGTCGAGGTTCTTCTTGCGGAATTCCTCCCACTGCTTGTGAGTGAGGTCAAGGGTCAGGAAACGTTGGTACACGGAGACGGGCCGCCCGCTCGCCTCGCGGGCCACGAGCACCAGCGTCACCCCGCCACGGTAATGGTCGCCTTGGCGCTCGAGCGTCACCATTCTGGCCGGCAGCGAGACGCGCACGGGGGCGGTAAGCTTCCCGTCCGGAGCGAAAAGCGCCGCGGCGTTCATGGCCGGGGCGAACGCGGGACGGAGCGAACCATTCTCGAGGGCCGCCACAAGCTGCGCCGCCGCCGGCGTCATCATCATCTCCTCTCCCGCCGCGATAGCCCAGTAACCTTGCCTGTAGCGCACGTGCAGGCCGGGCGCGAGCGCCTCCACCTTGATGGGGCGAAAGGAGCCGTCGTAGCTGACCTCCCAGGGCTGGTAAACCAGGGTGTAGAACTCGCGCAAGTCGCGGTCCACGCTCTCGAGCCCCGTCAGCAGGTCGTTCTGATTCTTCATCATCAGCCCGCCTGTGGCTACGGCCACACGTCCCAGGTCTTCGTGCCGCGAATCGATTCCTCCTATGTGGGCGGCCCAGTCGAATTTGCTGAGGCCTGTGGACATGCGGTCGTAGTCGCCCCAATTGCTCATGCGGAACGACTCGCGCATTCCCGTGGTGTCGGGCGGGCTGGCATTCGAGGCGTCGTAATACTCGGCGGCAAGTCCGCCCGCATCGATGACGTAAAAGGCCACGTTGGCGCGATTCGCCGCGTCTACCACGGCCTGCATTTCAGGCTCAATCTCCGGCGAATGGAGAAAGCCCTCCGAGAAGACCACCACGTTCTTGCGCCCAGGGAGGCTCTGATACGCCTGGGCAAGAGCCCGCAACGCCACCAGCACGGCGCGGGCCTGAAGCGCCGACTGGCTCCACAGGAATTTCATCAGCGTTGCCAGTTCGATCTTCTCCATCTGGACTTCCGCTGCCTGCGCGCCCTGCCCGCTACCCCCGCCGCCCGGACCGTTTCCCGGCGCCGCGGCAGTCGCGCCGACGCCAGAGGTCGAAGAGGCCTCAAGACCGTAAATCTCCTGGTTGAGGTCCTGAATCTCCTGCTCCGTCTCAAGACGTGCCTGGGTGGTGAGCCGACCGCCCGGAGTGCGCCCGCTCAGGCGGTCGAGAGCCACCAGGGCCTGCTTCTTGTCCTTCGTGAATGCCAGCGCCAGATGCAAGCTTTGATCGATCCCGTAAATCGCAATGAAATCGTCCGGGGCGACGTCCTTCTGCAAGTATTTGGAGGCCGCGTCGCAGGCGTGCTTGATGTGCGCGGGTTGCAGGTCGCCAAAGTCCAGAACCAGGGTGATGAAGTGAACGCTGGCCAGGTCGCGAGCCTCGCGCTCGCCCGGCTTCGAGGGCGCCGCAGGGGGTAGGGGCGGTTCGCGAACCGCCGCCGGGGTGATCGGCGGAACGAAGGTCACGATTTTTTGCAGCCGGTTGTTCTCGTAGACCACGAAATCCGCGGCTGCAAGACCCCGCACCGGCCGGCCCCTCTTGTCCGTGACGATGACGTCCACGACGACCGAGGGAGCCTGCACCTTGATAACCTGTTCGCTTGGCGCTACGGCTGCTTGCCCCCGTTCCGCCGGCGGCGATTTGGTAGCCTGCGCGTCGGCCCTCGAGCCGAAAAGAAAAAGAGCCGCGCCCAAGGCCAGCCCCGCAAGCACCCAGAGCAATCGTGGAAACAAAACACAGATCCGAAGCGTGTCTTGTCGACTGCTCGTCATTGTACTAGCCTCGTCGTGCGACCTGGATGCCTTGGGTTCGGTTTTAACCGCAGAGGGGCGGGGCCGGCGGCATGGGAAGTCTTAGGCCCTCTCCCGCTTGAGGGAGAGGGTGCCCGAAGTACGAGGGCGGGTGAGGGGGTGCGCGTATCAGTCAATTTGTTAAGACTCTGTGACGCGACATCGGGCGGTGCGTTCCCGGCTTAATTGTTGGCTTCGGTGGCTAGCTCCAGTTCGGAATAGCCGGTGGTGAGGCTCATAGAAACCTGGTCGCCCTGCAATCCCACATTCATCGCCTGGAAGGGATTTGGCCTGCCCGGGTTCTGGGTTTCCCACGCCATCTGTTGGACCAGCTTCAACCCGTCGAAGACCTGCCGCAAGCCGGCGGCGGATTCCGAAGACTTGCAATCCATCTTCAAGCCCAGGGTGACGTTGTCGGCGGCGGCCACGCTGTAGGTGAGGGAGTTGACATCGGCAAAGACTTTCTGCCAATCCAATTTCAAGCTGCCCTGATTCGGCATCCACCCTCGAAACCAGTCCGAGATGGCAGGACCCACAGCCACACCCCAGATGGGCGCGTCTTTATCGGCATGATCCACCAGGCCCGCCATTCGGCTGTCGGAGCCGACTGCGGGAGACTGGCCGCTGCGCGCTTCCAGCATGGAGGTGAGCGCCGTAAGCGAACCGAAGGCCCCGACGGAATCCTGGAGCACCACCACGCAGGTTCCCGCGATTCCCGCCTCGAGGCAGTAGGCTTGCTTCCCGGCGATCGTATTGGGCGCCATATTCCGCTCCTGGGCGCTTTCCGCGATCGCCTGGGCGCTGAAGTTGCCGGTGGCGAAGCCATACAACGCCACTTCCGCGCCGCCGGGCTGCCATCCTATGACCAGGCCTGAGATGTCCGTCTCGCGAATGCCCAGTTGCCCCAACTCGTCAACCAGCTTGCGCAGCCTAGGCCCGATGTAACGTTGGCGCAGGCTCGAGTAATTGGGGAGGGCGCGCAGTTTGGCGGGGTTCGAAAACTCCAGGCGAACCGTCCTGGTGGGAAACCCATTCAACGCTTCCTTCACCAAGTCCTGCGCCGGGGCCGCGGCGGGCAAAGCCACCAGCATTAAGGCCGCAAGACCGAGCAAAGGCAGTAACTTCGTACTCAGTTTCATATTCATGAATTCTCCTCGTCGGGTGGGCCGTTCACTGACCACCCCTGCTTGCTCCCCAATAACGTCATGTTACTTCGATGCGCGGTTACCAACATGGGTCTACTCGTCGCGGCGGATCGCGAATCGCCCCTACGAGTCTGCGATCATAGCAGAATATTATTTAGACGCAGTGAAAAAGCTTCCGCCTTGTGCTACAATCCCCCAAGACGCAAGACGAGTGATTCGGTCGCGCCGCAGTGTCGGTCAGTTCGGGACGCGGTCGATCGACCCGCGTTCACGCCTGACGACCTTCTTGATCCCCTCCGGAGACCGATCAGTGCGGCCTTGTTCAACCTCCATGGGTTCGCCTCGACGTAGCGGTCGTGCCGAGACGCAGTAAGGAGGCCGGCATGTTCGAGATGGTTAACGAGGAAAAAACGGAGCCCCGGGACCGGAAAGTGCTGCTCGAGAAGATTGGCCTTTTCTTAGCGGCGTTTGTTGTCCTGGGAGGTGTGGTTTACCTCTTTGCGTTTTATTCCGCACACTAGTGTGGTGTCCCACGTAATTCTTGGCCACAACCGGTACTGTGGAAGGTGGCGCAGAGATTGACTTCAATGTCTGCGCCACCCCTGCCAATTGGAAAATGCCGGGCGGGGCAGGACACTACCTAGAAGCAGCCAGGGGAAATCGCTCAACCACCAGGCTTAAAGCCTCGGCGGAGGTGTGTATGCTGCCCTCCAACTGCGCATCTTCCACGGCCCGAAGGATTTCCTTAAAAATCGGACCGGGTAAGTATCCTCGCGCGATCAGGTCGTCGCCCCTCAGAAGAGGCGTGGGGCGGACTTTCTCCGGCGGTGTTTCCTCGAGAATACGCCTGGCCATCTCATAAGTGCTCAGATCGCCGTGACTCGCAAGGCAGTCCAGGCGATGCAACTCGAGGTGCTCGGCAAAGCCGGGCAGGCGCAGGAAGCGTAATTGGGTTGAACTGCGCATGCGAGGAAAATCCATGAAGCGCAGGTGGTTTCGAACCAGCGCAACCACCTGTTCCGTGTCACGCGAGGGAAGGCGCAGGCGGGTCAAAATCTCCTCCGCCATCCTGGCTCCGACTTCCACGTGATTATCGAAGCGGATGCGTTCGCGCACGGAGAATGTGGACGGCTTGCCGACATCGTGAAGGAGCACACCCAAGGCCAGCGTGGGCGTGGGCGAGCGCAGGCCCTCGAGCATCATCATGGTGTGAACCCACACATCTCCCTCCGGGTGAAACTCCGGCGGCTGGGCCACGCCTTGCATTCGCTTGACCGCAGGCAGCACTTCCTCGAGCAGCCTTGTCGAGTCGAGAAGCTCAAAGCCCTGCCGGGGGTGCCCTTCGGTGAGGATCTTCAGAATCTCGTCGCGCACGCGCTCCGAACTCACCTCGCGGATTTCCGCCGCCTGTTTCCGGATGGCTTCCGCCGCCCCTCCATCAAGTGTGAACCCCAGGCGCGCCGCAAAGCGCACGGCTCGCAGCATCCGCAGGCGGTCTTCGCTGAAGCGCGCGTAAGGATCGCCGATCGCGCGCACCCGCCGGGCATGGATGTCGGCCTGCCCGCCTACGTAATCAAGCACCTGTTCCTTCACCGGATCGTAAAGAAGGCCGTTGATGGTGAAGTCGCGCCGCAGCACGTCTTGCTGCGGCGTCTTTGAGTAGCGGACTTCACTCGGGTGCCGCCCGTCGATATAGCGTCCGTCGCTGCGGAAGGTCGCCACTTCCACGTTGCCCTCGGGACGCGGCACTAACATCACGCCGAATTGGGCGCCCACGCCAATGCTCTCCGGAAAAAGCCGCGTCACCTGCTCGGGCGTGGCATCGGTCGAGACGTCGTAGTCCTTGGGCGTCACTCCCATCACCAGGTCGCGCACACAGCCGCCCACGAGGAAAGCTTGAAAGCCCTCCGTGCGTAACCGCTCGAGAATATCCACGGCGGCTTGCCGCTTGGCATCCATACATTCTATTAGACCCGATGCGTCGCCGCGCTGCAAGCGCCATGGAGTGCGGCAGCGGAGCTGCCGCCTTGGAAGTCGCGGGAATGAAGGTTAAAGAAGAAAGTCTACAGGCTGTTTCAAAACCGCCCGGCAGAGGAGAGATTACTGAATGCCGCCCAGGATCCCCGGCCACCGCTGTAGCCCTCAGCCCCGCAGGGGCTGGACATGAGATAGGGGTAGGGAGAAACGATTGAATTCGAATCCCCCTCCCTCCGAACCGGACTGGCGGATCTCCCGCATCCGGCT
>JBEKLY010000373.1:0-7430 GCA_050010015.1 Terriglobia bacterium | reverse complement strand
ATGGCAACCAGCACTGCTTTGGAAAAACAAGTCTCCGTCGGTCCGACGAAACTTCTCATTAACAATCAATGGGTGGAAAGCGCTTCGGGCAAGACATTTCCCACTGTCAACCCGGCAACGGGAACGGAAATCTGCCGCGTGGCGGAAGCCGATGCGGCGGATGTGGACAAGGCCGTCCAGGCTGCCCGGGAGGCCTTTGATAAAGGTCCCTGGCGCAAGATGGCAGCTAGCGAACGTGGAAGGTTACTCAACAAGCTGGCCGATTTAATCGAAAAGAATGCAGACGAGTTGGCCCGCCTGGAGGCTCTCGACAACGGCAAGCCTTATCAGGTTGCTAAAACGGCCGACCTGCCGCTAGTCATCGCCTGCTACCGCTATTACGCGGGTTGGGCGGACAAGATCCAAGGTAAAACCATTCCCATCGCAGGGAACTACTTCTGTTACACCCGGCATGAACCTGTGGGAGTCGTGGGCCAGATCATCCCCTGGAATTTTCCGCTCCTCATGCAAGCCTGGAAACTGGGCCCGGCGCTCGCGGCGGGGAATACGGTCGTGCTGAAACCGGCCGAGCAGACTCCCCTCACCGCATTGCGCGTGGGCGAACTGATTCTTGAAGCCGGGTTCCCGCCGGGTGTAGTCAATATCCTGCCGGGTTACGGGCCCACCGCCGGGGCCGCGATTGCCTGGCACAACGGGGTTGATAAAGTGGCCTTCACCGGGTCGACGGAGGTGGGGCATTTGATTATGGAAGCGGCAGCCAGGAGCAACCTGAAACGCGTGACGCTCGAACTGGGCGGCAAGAGCCCCAACATCGTTTTCGCAGACGCGGACATGGAGCAGGCGATTGAAGGCGCCCACTTCGCCCTCTTCTTCAATCAGGGGCAGTGCTGCTGCGCGGGCTCGCGCCTGTATGTGGAAGCCAAAGCTTATGATGAGTTCGTGGATAAGAGCGTGGCGCGTGCCAAGGCGCGCAAGGTGGGCGACCCCTTCGACCCTGCGTCCGAACAGGGTCCGCAGGTGGACGACGTGCAATTCGAGAAGGTCATGAGTTATATCTCGTCGGGAAAACAGGAGGGCGCATCCCTGCTCGCGGGCGGGAATCGGGTGGGCAACCGCGGCTTCTTTATCGAGCCTACGGTTTTTGCCGATGTGGACGACGGCATGAAGATTGCCAAGGAAGAGATCTTCGGACCCGTCATGAGCATCATGAAATTCAAAAGCATCGAGGAGGTTGTGGAACGAGCGAACCGCACGGAGTACGGTTTAGCAGCCGCTGTCTGGACCCGCGATATCAGCAAGGCGTACGCCATCGCCAACAGCGTGCGGGCTGGAACGGTGTGGGTGAACTGCTACGACGTCTTCGACGCTGGGGCGCCGTTCGGGGGCTTTAAACAATCGGGAATGGGAAGGGAACTGGGAGAGTACGGCCTGCAACAATACACGGAGGTCAAGACCGTCACGGTGAAGCTGCCGGATTGATTAGAGTCCGAAACTGCTCTGAAGATATCCGGGAGCGCGGGCATCCTGCCCGCGCTCCCGGGTCCTTCACGGTTCCCGGGTGCCTGTCAGCCGACGCGTATCAGCGGCTGCTTTTGAAGACGCCCTGTCATTCTGAGCGAAGCGAAGAATCCCTGTAGTTTGTCGGCGCCAAGAACAACTGCCGAGATTCTTCGCTTCGCTCAGAATGACAGGTTTTATTTCTGCGCCCTGCCTTGAAAATGACTCCCCCCCTCAACGGAGGGGGGGAGTCATTTTCAGGGCAGGTCCCAGGCAACGACCGAAGGGCCGCAGACCGCAACAGCGATGATGCGCGCTACGTACTGGGGCTCAAGCAGCGGAGAAGGAAATCAAGCAGCCGCTGGGACTGAAAAAACTCGGGAACTTCCTCGTGGCCCTTGCCGGGGACCACGTCGACCTCTGCGTTGCCCCCCATGGCCTTGTAGCGGCGCTCGAGTTCCAGGGTGTTCGGCTCGAGGGGAACAACCTTATCCGCGTCGCCGTGAATGTGGAATATCGGGACCTTGGCGCGCGCCAGCGGCGCCAGGCGATCGATGGGATTATTCTTGCGGAGATGCTTACGCAGTTCAGCATCACTCATCCCGTAGGCTTTCAGGATTCGGTCTCCACCCAAGTTGGGCCATCCCGCGAGGTTCGTGACAGGGTAGATTCCTGCGATGCAGCCCACATCGCGCGCGTGCTCGACGGCCCAATTATAGACCATGATGCCCCCGCGACTCTGCCCCACGAGGCAGGGTCGCGACGACAGCGAATATTCCTTCCGAACGTATTTGTAAAACTGCGAGTAGGCTTTCCGCCCTTGAGCGTTCCCCCAGGATTCTCCCACGTCGACGCCTGCGATCCAGACGCCTTTGTCAAGCAGCCGCGTGAATAACCAATCGAGAGACTTATTCGGGTACCGCCCCATCTCAGGTCTGGCATGTACAAACGTGGGCGCGTACCATGCCCAGGGTTTCAGTCCCGCGCGTTCAGGGCCATTCGGCTTGATAACGAACCCGCTGCCTCCAGGCACGGCAAAGTCGAAACGTGTGGCGCCGTACTCCTTCGACTCGACCTGAGCCAGGCTTTGCTGCGGCAGGATCAGCAGGCCAACTTGCATTGCCGTGGCCAAGAGCCACCAGGGTGCGATTTTCCAACATAGACCTGAATGTCGGGGGAAGTCCATATTTCACGCGTCTCGGAAGTATAACCGTGGCGGCAGCGCGAAGGGAAGAAATTACGCAGGTCGGCAGGTGTCACGTGGCAAGGCGTAGGGGTAGGGGTATGGGTAGGGCTTGCCCTACCCTCGTCGGCCTGGCAACCCCCTGGGGACGGCAAGCCGTCACCCTACATTGCGGGTCGTTACCGAGGGATTGGGGGATGGATTTCGGCTTTCACGGGAATGACGAGCCTGAGGTGGTTTTCAGGTGATCGACTCTGGTCAGTTGATCACTGAAAGCTGACGGCTGAGAGCTTTTTCCCTGACACCTGACACGCGACACCTGACACCTGAGCAGAGATGGAACGCCGTTTGCAGTGCGGAAAGTGGGATCAGTCTTTCACGCAGCGACACAATGTCTGATCCACGCGAGGTTTCACTATGGACACTATGGTTGTGCTCTTTACCGTCTGGGCTGTGATCACCGTCCTCTTCCTGGTCCTGGTCGTTTACCGTTCTCGACTGACCAAGAAAGAAACGGACTGGATTCCGCTGAGTAACGACGCGAAGGAAGACCAAGCCATTGAGGCGCAGCAGGTTATCGAGATGAAGACCCACAAGGTCGCCATCCCCATCCGCGCCCTGGGCGTGCTCTGGGTGGTCATGGCGGTCGTCGTTGTTGGTTTTTGGTTCTACCATGGAATTATGACCCCGCCTCCGATCAAATAGGCAGCGACCTGTTGATTTCCAAGCGGCGGCGAGTCTGCGGATCGTCGGCGGTTGCTTTTTCCACTCTTATCGTCGGCTTCTGGGGCTTTTGGGGCAGCAGCGAGAACTTCCGCGCGGGCTGGTGTATCACCAGCTTGTGGAAAAGCTTCGCACCGATCTTGGGCCTGCGTCTCGGAAGCTGAGAAGGAATTCGGAAGGTGTGATCCAGGGCCCAGCGAAGGATTCCTGCAGTTGTTCGCATCGTTGGACCATAAGAAACTACGGATATCCTTCGCTCAGGAGGACAGTAGGTTGGGTTTTTCACGGCATCCTGGCCTGGGAATCGCGAACATTCTTGCGGCGCTGTTGGGACCGGAACGTTGATAGCTGACGGCTGAGAGCTTGTGGCGACCTACAAACCCAACTCTTGCTTCAGGTCTTGGGCGTTGAACGGCGAACAGGCGAAGACGCGGCCATCCACGTCGAAGGTGGGAACTTTCCGTTTGCCATTGTTGGCGACTTTGACGAACTTTGCCGCTCGAAGGTCCTCTTCGATATCGATCTCTTCAAAAGCCAGCTTCTTTTCCTCCAGAAACTGTTTCGCCTTGCGGCAGTCGGGGCACCAGCTTGTGGTGTAGATGCGAATGTTCATGGATGGCCGAAAAGGGAAACTGGAAAATGGAAATTGGAAAATGGAAACTCTGAAATAAGACCATCGTGCTTAACGGGATTTTAGGATTCCATCTTCCAATTTCGAATTCCCAGTTTCCGCTCTCACCCCTGGTTGTGGTGTGCGGTCTCGAGCCGGGCGATGGCGCGGCGCAAGGATTCGCGGGCTCGCTCCATGTCAATTTCCGGATCCGAGAAGCGTTTCAGGCGTTCCTCAGCTCGCAGCTTGGCTCTTCCGGCGCGCTCGATGTCGATCTCCTCGGCGCGCTCGGCGCTTTGAACCAGGACGATGACGCGGTCGGGGAGGACCTCGGCGAACCCCCAATTGACGCACAAATAGTGCTTGGCGCCTTCCCGAGTGTAGCTAAGCTCGCCGGGCACGAGTTCGGTCAATAAGGGAGCGTGGCCGGGCAATACCCCGATATATCCGCCTTTGCCCGGCACCGTCACCCCGCTCACGACGTCGCGCACCAACAGGCGATCCGGGCTTACGATGTTCAGTTGCAGTTCGGTGGGAAGTGTTTCGGCCATAGCACAGTCCAGAAGTCGAAAGTCGCGAGTCGAAAGTCAATCCTCCGGGAGTGACAGCCGTTGCTGCTCCAAAAGTTCGGGGGATGAGCGTCTGTTGCTTCTCGGCTCTTGGCTCTCGACTTTCGACTCTCGACTGTCCTTACGCTGCCGACTTCAGTTTTTCCGCTCTCTCGAGAGCCTCCTCGATAGTCCCCATCATGTAAAACGCCTGCTCGGGAATATCATCGTACTTGCCTTCCACGAGCTCTTTGAAGCCCTTGATGGTGTCCTCGAGCTTCACGTAACGGCCCTCGAGCCCCGTGAACTGCTGGGCGACAAAGAAGGGCTGAGAAAGGAAGCGTTGGATCTTGCGGGCTCGCGCCACGGTCAACTTATCCTCTTCGGAAAGTTCGTCGATGCCCAGGATGGCAATGATGTCCTGAAGGTCCTTGTATTTTTGCAGGATGGCCTTTACGGCGCGCGCCACCCGGTAATGCTCCTCGCCCACGATGCGAGGGTCCAAGACGCGCGAAGATGAAGCCAGCGGATCGACGGCCGGGTAGATTCCGATTTCAACCAGTTGCCGCGAGAGGACGGTGGTCGCATCGAGGTGGGAGAAAGCCGTGGCCGGGGCGGGATCGGTAAGATCGTCAGCCGGCACATAAATGGCCTGCACGGAAGTGATCGAGCCCTTCTTTGTGGAAGTGATGCGCTCCTGGAGTTCGCCCATTTCGGTTGAGAGGTTAGGCTGGTAACCGACCGCGGAAGGCATGCGCCCCAGCAGGGCCGAGACTTCCGACCCCGCCTGGGTAAAGCGGAATATGTTATCGATGAACAGCAGCACATCCTGTCCCGCTTCGTCGCGGAAATACTCCGCCACGGTGAGGCCCGTCAAGCCGACGCGCAGGCGGGCGCCGGGCGGCTCGGTCATCTGTCCATAGATCAAAGCGGCCTTGGATTTATCCGAGTTTCCCGGCACCACCACGCCCGACTCCTGCATTTCCAGCCAAAGGTCGTTGCCCTCGCGGGTGCGCTCACCCACGCCGCAAAAGACCGAGACGCCGCCGTGTTTCAGGGCGACGTTATTGATCAGCTCCATGATGATGACGGTCTTACCCACGCCGGCGCCGCCGAATAAACCCGTCTTGCCGCCTTTCAAATAGGGCTCGAGCAGGTCCACCACTTTGAGGCCCGTCTCAAACATTTCGAGCGTGGTATTCTGTTCCTCGAGTTCGGGCGCGTGGCGGTGAATGGGGTAACGTGTTTCCGACTCAATCGGCCCCAGCTTGTCGACCGCTTCACCGATTACGTTCATCACGCGGCCCAGGGTCGCTTTGCCTACGGGAATGGTAATCGGTTCCCCAAGGTCGATGGCCTTCATGCCGCGAACCATGCCGTCCGTGGGCTCCATGGCCACGCATTTCACGCGCCCTTCGCCCAAGTGCTGTTCGACTTCCGCGGTGACGTTAATGGGCTCCGGAACATCGAAGCCTTCAGAAACGATGCGTAGGGCATTGTAGATGGGCGGAAGATGCTCGCCTTCAAACGCCGCCACTACCACCGGGCCGGTTATTTCCACTACTTTGCCGACATGTTGCTCTGTTGCCATGAGAAGTCCTTTGTAATCGGGTGATCGGGAGATCGGGTGATCGGGAGAGCAAACTGCCGGGATTCTTCGCTCCGCTCAGAATGACAGCCAGCCCCTCTGACCTTCCGATGCGCTTTCTTCACCCGATCACCCGATCATCCGATCTCCCGATCTCTTTATGTTGCTGCCGCGCCGCTCACGACTTCGATGATCTCTCGCGTGATGGCCGCCTGACGAACTCGGTTCATATGCAGCGTGAGCGAATCGATTAACTCGGCGGCGTTGTTTGTGGCCGCGTCCATAGCGGTCATTTGAGCGGCCAACTCCGCGGCCCGCGATTCGAGCAGGGCGCGGTAAACCTCGATCTCCACGTAGCGCGGAAGCAACGCGTTGAATATTTCCGCCGGAGGCTGCTCGTAAATGTAATCGATCAGCACCTCGCCCGACGCCGGCACAACCGGCTTAACGGGCAAGTACCGCTCCACCCGGACGCGTTGGGTCATGATCGACTTAAACTCGTTGTAAACGAAGTCGACCGCGTCCACCTTTTTTTGCGTGTAGAGATCGACGATCTCCTTCGCAATCTGCTGCGCGTGTGAGAATTCCAGGTGCGCGAACAGGTTGATGTGCTCCGCAAGCACCTGGCGAGATCGCCTGCGGAAAGCATCGCGCCCTTTGCGGCCCACGGCAATCGTCGAGACTTCCTTCTGACCGTGCGTCTCGATGTATTCCTGGGCGGTGCGGATCAGGTTGGCGTTGAACGCCCCGCAGAGGCCGCGGTCGGCAGTGATGAGCACCAGCAGGACCCTTTCGATCGGCCGCTCGGCGAGCAAAGGGTGGTCTCGCTGCTCGGTGCGGGCGGCCAGGCTTTCGAGAAGTGTCATCATCTGGTTGGCGTAAGGCCGCGCGTTGAAGATTGCATCCTGGGCGCGCCGCAAACGAGCCGCCGCAACCATCTTCATGGCGCGGGTAATCTGCTGCGTGTTCTTCACGGACTTAATGCGGCGCCGAATATCAAGTAAAGTTGCCATGTCACTAGAACTTATCTAGGGTGTCATCCCGAGCCACGCGAAGGCTCCCCGCAGTTTGTAGCGAAACGCCTGCCGTTCGAACTGCTGAGATTCTTCGCTTCGCTCAGAATGACAGGCCAACGGCCCGGGATGACAGGAGGTGAACCCCCCATAAGCGTTCACTTAACGCCTCAACTGGTCAAGTGGTGGCAATTCGGGTCTCGTTCGCCACTAAATTCAGGCCCGGAGGGCCGACAGGGAGTAGCCCACGGCGTGAGCCGTGGGACCG
>JBEKLY010000372.1:0-7473 GCA_050010015.1 Terriglobia bacterium | reverse complement strand
CCCTACGACACAGCCGCCACCCGTCTCAACACACCCCCACTCCAGCGCCCAATTTCCCTCGTCTCGCCTCTCCTGCCTCCCGCCAGCCTCGCGCCCTCCCCCCACTGTCTGAATCACAGTTAGCTTATCATTCTAGGCTTGACAGCCTAGCCCGGCTCGTGCTAAGGTTTAAGGCCCGTGGATGTGCGTCTCACCTCTCGTGGGGACGGTTTACCTGCGGCCCCTGCCCCCGAACTTTCCTGATCATGGAGAATACTATGTCTTTACGTGGGTGGTGCAGACGTGCCGTTCTTCGGCATGTCTAGGCCCCTCTCACGCCCAAGAGGCGCCTACATCCCGACAAAAACCGTCGGGAGCGTCGACAATCCCTCCCGGGGATGCGTCGAACGACCGGGAGGCGCAGGAACTGAGAAAGCTCGTGGGGCTCGAGGCTGGCGCGACGGCTTCTCAGTCACAAAGTGCTGGCCTGAAGGCCAGCACTTCGTCAGAAAGTCCGGCCGAGGAGAAATCTCCTGAAATCTCAAAATCGCCGGAACAAAGCGAGAATGTTATAGAAAACAAAGGGCTGGCGGCGGAGGAGGTGCGCGGACGAGGGGTGCGATGGGATCGAACTGGTGGCTCGGACCTCTCGTAGTTCATCAGGCATCTAGACATTGATGGGGAACTCCAACTGAGGGGGTCGCGATATGGCAGGAACACCGAGTTACTTCAACCTGTACCGCCATAACTTTGTCCGAGTAACGGTAGGGATTCCTGAGGTCCGGGTGGCCGATCCGGCGTTCAACGCTACCCAGACCATCGCCCTGATGAAGCAAGCCGCTGAGCGAAATGCGCTGCTGGTCGTTTTCCCGGAGTTGGGACTTTCGGCGTATTCCTGCGAGGATCTGTTCCACCAGCAGGCGCTGCTCGATGCGACATGCGACGGTTTACGCCGAATACTCAAGGCTACGAACGAGATTCCCGTAATCGCGGTAGTCGGTCTGCCGTTGCTGATCGACAATCTCCTGTTCAATTGCGCCGCCGTGGTTCACCGCGGCCGGATTCTGGGGATAATCCCTAAAACGTATTTGCCAAATTACCGCGAATTCTATGAAGCGCGGCAGTTTGCACAAGCAGACTGTGCAGTGCGAAACAGCTTCCAATTCGATGATCAACAAGTCCCGTTTGGAAACCGGCTCTTGTTCCAATGGGCGGACCAGCCACTCTTCACTTTTTCCGTCGAGATTTGTGAGGACGTTTGGGTTCCGATTCCGCCGTCGTCCTATGCCGCGCTCGCAGGCGCCACCGTGCTTATCAACCTCTCGGCGTCGAACGTGACAGTCGGTAAAGAAGACTTCCGGCGGCTCCTGGTTGCTGACCAGTCGGCACGCTGCCTAGCGGCTTATATCTATTCGGCGGCCGGCAGCGGGGAATCAACCACGGATCTCGCTTGGGATGGCCATGGAATGATCTATGAAAATGGTACGCGCCTGCGCGAAACGGAGCGTTTCCGTTATGGTCCCCAACTGATTGCAGCCGACATTGATCTGGATCGCCTTGTCCAGGACCGGGCACGTCAGAACAGCTTCGGCGAATCCGCGCGCCGCCACCACCACGAGTTGAGCGAGTTTCGGGTTGTGCGTTTCCAGGCTGGCCCGCCCTCAAGGGATTATCTTCCGCTCGAACGCGCGCAGGAGCGCTTTCCTTTTGTGCCGAGTGACCCGTCGCAGCGCAATGAGCGGTGTCGCGAGACCTATGAGATTCAGGTCCAGGGCCTTGTCAAACGCCTCATGGCAACGAACGTGAAAAAGGTTGTTATTGGCGTATCCGGAGGACTGGACTCGACTCAGGCGCTTCTTGTGTGCGCCTGGGCCATGAAGGTTATGAGATTGCCGTCCGAGTCCATTCTGGCTTGTACCATGCCCGGCTTCGCAACGACTGAGAGAACCCTGCTCCAGGCTAGACGGCTTATCCAGGCGCTGTGCTGCCGCGCTTTCGAGATTGACATCAAACCGAGCTGTTTGCAGATGTTCCGGGACATCGATCATCCCTTCGCAAGAGGCGAGCACGTGTTCGATACGACTTTTGAGAATGTCCAAGCAGGCGAGCGAACCAGCCACCTGTTCCGGCTGGCGAATCGCCATGACGCGCTGGTGGTAGGCACGAGTGATTTAAGCGAGCTTGCCCTGGGATGGTGCACCTATGGCGTGGGAGATCACATGTCCCACTACCACGTAAACGCGAGTGTTCCCAAGACTCTCATCCAGTACCTCATACGCTGGGTTGCCGAAATGAACGAGTTCGGGTCAGAGGTCAGCGCCGTACTGAACGCCGTCGTCGAAACGGTAATCACTCCTGAACTCGTTCCGGGTAAGAGTGGCGAGCCGGCTCTCCAGGATTCAGAAGCGGTGATCGGCCCGTTCGAGCTACAGGATTTCAACCTGTACTACATTCTGCG
The DNA here is from genome assembly GCA_050010015.1 of Terriglobia bacterium. Taxonomy (GTDB): domain Bacteria; phylum Acidobacteriota; class Terriglobia; order UBA7540; family UBA7540; genus CAVROP01. The sequence continues at coordinate 5,036 of JBEKLY010000372.1, read as the reverse complement.
CTTCGGCTACGCGCCTCCAAAAGTGGCGTTTCTCGCCTGGTCGGCCTGGAGGAATCGGGAAATCGGATCTTGGCCAAATATTCCCGAAGAAAAACGGCATCAGTACACAATTGCGGAAATCAAGCATTGGCTGAGTATATTCATCGATCGCTTCATCAGGTTCAGTCAGTACAAACGAAGCTGCATCCCAAACGCTCCGAAGGTGGGTTCGGGTGGTTCCCTCTCCCCTCGCGGGGATTACCGCGCTCCGAGTGACGCCGCGCCGACCGCATGGATAGCCCAGTTGGATGATATCCCCGAAGAAGAACCGCGGTAAGACTGGTGGTGTCCTTGTTTTCAGCTCAGGCCGATCAATATCGAACCAACAGTCGCCCGCGTTTAAGGTGCGATTTCCCAACCGCGGACCCGCAGGTAATCCAAGACCTTCTCGGCGCTTTGTTCGGGAGACTCTTGATCAGTGTGCAGCACAAGTTCTGGCTGGACCGGCTCCTCGTAAGGGTCCGAGACGCCAGTGAAGTTCTTCAGTTCGCCCGCCAAGGCCCGTTTGTACATGCCCTTGCAGTCCCTATGCATGCAGACCTCGAGTGGGCAATGCACATAGATTTCCACAAAGCAGGAAATCGACTGACGCAGTTCGTCGCGAATGGCACGGTAGGGTGAAATCGCGGCGCCGATGGCAATAACGCCGTTGCGAGACAAGAGGTGGCACACATATCCGATGCGCCGGATGTTCTCGTCCCGATCTTCTTTGCTGAAGCCCAATCCCTTGGTCAACTTTTGCCGAACCTCGTCGCCATCGAGTAATTCGACCCTAAGCCGGGAGCGCTGCAACCGCTCGAACACGAGTTGTGAAATTGTGGTCTTGCCGGAGCACGGTAAGCCGGTGAACCAGAGTGTAACACCGCCGACATCGCTCTTTAGGCTATTTGAAACCATCCTCAGTAATCATCTCCTGCGGAATTGAGGAGGCGTTCTGCGCCCTCAGGCCGAGGCGCACACCGAGTGCTCAGGCGAACATTTTACACTCGCGACCGTTGTGGCAACAACAAGTTCCGGAGGCAGAAGATCCCTGGGTCGGGTAATGTCCGAGTTTCCGCGTAGCGCTGGCCTTTAGGCCAGCATCTGCCGACCTAAAGGTCGGCGCTACCAGTCAAATTAGGACATTACCCGAGGTTGTTCTGGGTGGTGAATCAGTTTGTCAGTATGCTAGGATGCTGCTTCGGTGCGGGCTCAAACCGTATATCGGCAAATCCGATTGGTCTGAAGGGGCATTTCTTGGCAGTGAATCAAAGCTCGGCGTCCCGCAGGAGTTGTGGGGGAAAAGTGTACGTCGTCGGCGCCGGGCCAGGTCCGGTAGAGTTGCTCACATTGAAAGCGGCCGAACTCCTGCGGGATGCAGAGGTCATTGTTTATGATCGCCTCATTCAGCAAAGTGTGTTGTCGCTCGCCTCTCCTTCTGCTGAGCGAGTTTACATCGGGAAGCCGGCAGGACGCCACCATTCACGCCAGGAAGAAGTGAACGAAGTTCTGGTACGAAAGGCGCGTGAGGGGAAGCAGGTTGTGCGTTTGAAGGGAGGCGACCCCTTCGTTCTAGGACGTGGCGGCGAGGAGGCTGCATACCTTGCCGAGCGAGGCGTGCCCTTCGAGGTCATTCCAGGGGTCTCCTCGGCCATTGCCGCTCCCCTGCACGCCGGTATTCCGCTGACCCACCGGGATGTCGCTTCCTGTGTAGTCATTGCCACCGGCCATGAGGCTCACCGCGACGAGGACCGGCTGGACTGGGCTGCCCTGAGCAAGCTTGACACCCTGGTCTTCCTCATGGGCGTCCACAATCTGGGCCGGATCGCTTCCCGTTTGATAGAACACGGGCGCGACCCCGCCACTCCTGCCGCCTTGATCCAGATGGCGTATTGGCCCGACGAGCGCGTGCTGGTGGCAACCTTAGCGAATATCGCAGAGGAGGCTAAGCGCGCCCAACTGCAGCCGCCGGCCACTCTGGTAATCGGTGAAGTCGTCAAGTGGCGCGAGAGACTGCGCATAAAGGAGACATCGCAGGGGTGATATATCGCGCCATTGCGAAAGATTCGTTGCGGACACGGCCAGGAAAGCTTAAGGGAGGGCTCATATCAAGCCAACAACGCCCGGTAGCAGGAATCGGAGCCTTCATGAGCGGGAGGCTCCACCAGAGCGGCCCGCCAGTTGCGCCAAAGAGGTATGATCCAGAATTTTAGCGGCCGCGTCACGAACGTCAAGAAACACCTGGTAAAGAGCGCTGTGCTTTTTGTCGGACTTCACCAGCCGTTTCAACGACTCGTTATCCGCAATCGGAGCCAGCGGCCCATCAATAGCGCGGATGATCTCGCCGAGGAAAATGTCCCGAGGCGGTCTCCGCAGCAGGTATCCTCCGTGCGCGCCTCGGAGACTCTCGACAAAGCGCGCTGTCTTCAGATCGAGGAGGATCAATTCCAGAAATTTCTGCGGGATGTCGTCGGCGCCAGCGATGTTGGAGATCTTCGTCGGTTCAGGATAGTTTCGCGCCAGTCTGATCATTGCCTCCAGCGCATAAAGGCCCTTCTTTGAAATCTTCATAAATCTATCTACTTACTAAGGTTTTCGCCGGCTAATGTCAAGAGACTCTTTTACCGGGTAGTCGTACAGCGCGGCAACGCCCCAACCAAATACAGATTCTTCGCTTGGCTCAGAATGACATGTCATCCTGAGACCGTTCGCTTCGCTCAGGGTAAACTGCGCGAAGGATCTGCTTTTCTTCGCGCGCCGCTGTGACGTGGCTACTTAGTCGATCGGTCCGATAGACTTGCTTGTATTTCCTGTTGACAGCTCTCGCGGATCTTCTATACACTACCATTTTGATAGGGTAAATAGACACAATTTAACTTTTCGCGAAACCTGTGCGCACCAGCGGCGCCCCGCGGGGGAAACTGAAGGAGGCTGTTCTTCGGCGGAGATGGTTTGCGGAGGATCAAAGGCAGGGATTATGTCAACACGACGACGCGTTAGGGTGGAAATCAAAGGCTTGCTGAAGAAAAGCGCATGGCTGTCACTGGTTTGCTTCATCGGCTGCCTGCCCCTGTTCGCTGAGGATGGCAATGCGCCATCCGGCCAAGACACGCCGCCGGCGGCAGCCCAGGTCTCGTTAAACCAGCAGACGACTTCTTCAGAGCGCGCCAGCAACGAGAGCGCCTCTTCGGTTTCCGCATGTGCCGGTGACGACAGCGCCGCGCCGGCGCCTGAGATTTCCGCCAACGCGGCGCCGACATCTGCCCGCGACCCGGCCGCCTGCTGGACGCCTGCCAAGTACGTGAACGCGGGCCTGCCCTCCTGGCTTCGCTTTAGTGGTGAGTTCCGCTATCGCGAGGAAGGGCGCACCGCCTACGGTTTCACGCCCGGCGACAACGACGTCTATGGGCTGACGCGTGTGCGCATCGGCTTCGATGTCCTGCCCAACTCCTGGTTCCACGCCTTCGTTCAGGCTCGCGACTCGGAAGTGATCGGCGCCAATCCGCAGCACGTGACGAGTTCCATGAAGGACGTGTTCGACCTCAATCAGGCCTACATCGAACTCCGGAACGGCGAGCACGCCTGGATTAGCCTCAAAACGGGACGCCAGGAGCTGATCTTTGGCGACGAGCGCCTTATCGCCAGGAGCAACTGGTCGAACGCCACCCGGTCATTTGACGCTGCACGGCTGACTCTGGGGCGCCAGGACATTGGCGCCCTGCTCGACGTGTTTGCCTCCTCGGTAGTGAAGGACTATCCGACCAGCCTCGATCGGGTTCAGCCAGGCCGCAACTTCTACGGAGTGAACCTCGCCCTCACAAAACTGGTGCCCAAGGCCAGCATTGAACCTTACGTCTATTTGAAGACCGTCCCCAGCGTGACCGCCGTCAATAAAACGACCGGCGACGAACGCCTCTACACCAGTGGAGTTCGGTGGGCCGGCATCATTCCGGGAGGCGTTGATTACCGCGCGCGTTACTCGGTTCAGTCGGGTCATTATGCCGATGACACGATCCATGCCTGGGCTGCGTACGGTATTCTCGGCTACACAGTTCAGAAGACACGTTTCGAACCGCGCTTTTCGATTGAATATAACTATGCGAGTGGAAACAAAGCCATCGGCAGTTCAGTGATCGGAACCTTCGACCAGCTGTATCCCACCACTCACCAGTGGCGCCGCCTCACAGACCTCTTCGGCGAGGAGAACATCAGGGACCTGAAGCCGGGATTTGAGATCAGACCGACGAGGAGGATGAAGGCCCAATTCGTTGTGAGCGAACTGTCACTGGCCAGCCGGTACGACAGTGTGTACGATAATACCGGAGCCGTTCTGGTGAAGGTGCCCAAAGGCGGCGCGCGCAGTACGGACATCGGCAAGGAAGGCGACCTCTTCGGGACTTACGATGTGAACCGTCGCTTCGAGATCGGGGCTGGCTTCGGACACTTAATTGCCGGGCGATTCCTCAAACAGGCCAGCCCGGGCGGAAACGCTTCTTATCCCTACGCCTTTGCGGACTACCGCTTTTAATGAGGTGAGGCTTGGACATCAAGGTCAGCGTGCTTGGGCTGGCTGTGGGATTCATGGTTGGGTTGACCGGAATGGGCGGGGGAGCGCTGATGACGCCAGCGCTAATCCTGCTGGGCCTCGCACGCCCGTCTTTGGCCGTCGGAACCGATCTGGTTTGGAACGCACTCACCAAGAGCGTCGGCTCCGTCGTTCACATCAGGCAGCATACCGTCGACAATAGAATCGTCAAGCGTCTGGCGCTGGGCAGCATTCCCGGCGCCCTTGCCGGCATCGGGCTGTTGGCGATTCTGCGACGCAGCGGGGTCCAGAATCAGGACAAATTGGTTGTATGGGTTCTGGGAGTGGCCTTGGTGTGCGTGGCCCTGGCACTTTACGCTCGAGCGGTTGTGGGCAGATATCTGAACTTGCCGGCCCGGGAGGAAATCTCGCATGGTCCTTGGTGGCTGACTTCACTTGTCGGGTTAGTGGTGGGTTTTCTGGTGAGCATCAC
>JBEKLY010000371.1:0-7479 GCA_050010015.1 Terriglobia bacterium | reverse complement strand
GCATGCCTGCGGTCGTATGCTTCACGGAGAGCCGGATGCGGGAAACCTGCACGTCCGGTTCGAAGAGGGGAGAGTGGATCGCCCATCATTGGGTCGTCCTCTCTCCTACTCTACCGGCTCTTCCTGCCAGGCGAAAAGCCACAGAGGAATCCGTCGGCTGGCGGATACCTGTGCGCTACCCCTTCGCCCTTGGTGTCGTCATGAACTTGCTTCCGCTAATCTGGAAAAACGCCCGGCGCAACACTCGCCGCACGGTGCTGACGATATCGAGCATAGCGGTCTCGATGTTTCTCGTCTCCACGCTCCAGGCCGTTCTGGCAAGCCTCGATCGCGTTGGCGCCCAGAGCGGAGGGTCTCACTTGCGTCTCATCGTGCATCGTTCCACAGGCATTACGCAGCCCCTGCCCATCTCCTACCGTGCGAAGATTGCCTCGCTCCCCGGCGTCAAAGCGGTGGTGGGCGCTCAGTGGTTCGGCGGGCAATACATTGACGCGCGCAACTTTTTCGCCAATTTCGCCGTGAACACGGACCAGTTCGAGAAAGTGTACGACGACTACCGGGTCCCCGCCGCTCAACTCGAGAACTGGAAGCGCGAGCGAACGGCGGCCCTCGTCGGGCAGAAGTTGATGGATACCTATCACTGGAAGCTGGGCGACCGCGTCACGCTTCTCAACAGCGTTTTCGGGATCAACCTGGACTTCGTGATCCGGGCTGTGTATACCGACGCGAAAGACCCCTCGTACGAGCAGACGTTCTACTTTAACTACGACTACCTGGACGAGGCGATGGGCGGCCTGAACCAGGTTGGCAACTATGCCGTGAAGGTGGATAACGAATCCGAGATGCAACGCGTCCAGGACGCGATCGATGCGATGTTCCGCAACTCGGCCTTCGAAACCAAAACGGACACCGAGCAGGCCTACGCGCTCGGATTCGTATCCATGCTGGGCAATATCAATCTCTTGTTCGCGGCAATTTCCGCCGCGGTAATTTTCGCCATTCTTTTCATGGTGGCGAATGCGACGGCTATGTCCGTGCGCGAGCGGACCGCCGAGGTGGCAATAATGAAGACACTCGGCTTCCGCCGGCATGCGATTCTCACGCTCATCGCCGGCGAGGCGGTACTGATCGCCCTCGTGGGCGGGCTCGTCGGCGTGCTGGGCGCCAAGCTGGCTTATGCGTTCATCCTTGCCACTTTTGATCGAGCCCGCGCGCTGGGACTGGCGTTTGGCGCCGCAAGCGGGTTAGTGACGGGACTTTCGGTATGGTCGCTAGTTTCGGGAGCCGCATCGCGCCTCATTCTCCGGGTCACACGTTACGCCGTGTGCGTGCTGGGCGGTTTGGCGGGCTTCGGGTTCGGCTTGATCTTCTACAACGCGGTGGGAACGATGGCTGACAACTCAGGCGGATTGCTGGCCGACTTTGGCGTGCCGCTTAAAACCGTCGCCGTCTGTTTAGTGATTGCAGCGGGTGTCGGTGTGCTCAGCGCGGTCATTCCGGCGCTGCGAGCCGCGCGCCTCTCGATTTCCGAGGCGCTCCGCGCTTCGGGATGAGAAAGGAGTCCTGATTCGAACGTAGCGCCGACCTTCAGGTCGGCAGATGCTGGCCTTAACAGGTGGCGGAGAAACCCGTGCGCCCTGTCATTCTGAGCGAAGCGAAGAATCTCAGCAGTTGCAGTTTAAACGAACTGCAGAGATCCTTCGTCGCCTGCGGCTCCTCAGGATGACAATCGGAGAGTCATTCCTGCATCCTGCAACGACCGGCGCCACGATGAAGGAACGGTAACCCATGGCGATACCTTTGAAGTACAACTTCCGCAACCTTCTGGTTCGGCGGACGACCACGCTCATGACGGCGTTCAGCATCACCCTCACGGTCGCGGTGTTTGTGGTGCTCATGGCGCTGGCCCAGGGGCTTCAAATTTCTCTGTCCGCTACCGGACAACCGTTGAACGTTCTCATCATGCGCGAGGGTGCGCAGTCAGAAGCCACCAGTTCCGTCACTCGTGACTCGCTCCAGGTGATCAAGTACCTGCATGGCATCGCTAGAACCGACAAGGGCGAGCCTTGGGTTTCCCCCGAACTCATCGTGCTCATCAACCTTCCGCGGCGCGGGGAGACTCAAGGCTCCAACGTGACCATTCGCGGCTTGGGACCGGACGGCCCTGCGCTTCGCCCCGAGTTCAAGATGGTCGAGGGCCGCTTCTTCAAGTCCGGCCTCAGGGAAGTGATTGCGAGCCGGAAAATTGCCGGCCGATTTCAGAACTGCGGCCTGGGTGACAAAGTGAAATTCGCCAAGGGCTATTGGACGGTGGTCGGAGTTTTCGAGGCAGGCGACACTGCTTACGACTCGGAAATCTGGGCCGATGTGAATGATCTTGCCACGGACTTCGATCGAGAGGCGTATTCGAGCGTGATGGTGCGCGCCGCCGACGCGGGCAGCATCGCCGGCCTGCGCGACCAGATCTCGAACGACCGCCGCCTGCACTTGAAGCCTCAAACCGAGCGCGAGTATTACGAAAGCCAGACTCGCTTTGCAGCTCCCATCAAAGCCCTCGGGCTTTTCATTGCGGTTTTGATGGCAGTGGGCGCGTCCTTCGCCGCCATGAATACCATGTACGCGGCGGTGGCTCGCCGCACAAAGGAAATCGGGACGCTGCGCGTGCTGGGGTACTCGCGGGGGAGTATTCTCCTCTCGTTCGTTTTCGAGTCGATTCTCATCGCCGTGTTGGGCGGCGCTTTGGGCTGCCTGCTGGCGCTGCCGGTTAACGGCCTCACCACGGGAACCACCAACTTCGCCACCTTCAGCGAAGTGGCGTTCAATTTTCGCGTCACCCCGGGTTTACTGCTGAGCGGCATAATCTTCGCGGCCTTTATGGGGTTTCTGGGCGGCCTCTTCCCCGCCTGGCGAGCCGCCCACGAAAACATTGTGACTGCATTGCGATCGGCGTGAACGTTAGTGGTTTGTCAAGCGTCGCCACCCTCACTCCCCGGCCCCTCTCCCCCAAGGGGGCGAGGGGAGGGTTGATTCGAGGATTGGTGACCCTCTCCTCCTTGGGGGAGAGGGTGGCTCGCAGCCGGCGCTTTCATCAGCCGGGGCGGGCCGGGTGAGGGGGTTGTAGGGTTATAGTGCACCCCATAGGAGCAAAGGATAACATGGCCCCAGTTGACCCAGGACCGAAAGACTTGCGCGTCCTGCAAATCGACCGCTCGCAGAAGGACGCGCTCGACCGCAAAGACAATGGGGGCCGCGGGCCGCTCCTATACATCGTGCTGGGAGTGGTGTTGCTGGCAGGCGCCGTTTTTGCGGTCTCGCGCTTGCTGGGCAACGCGGTCGAGGTTGAGGTGGGGCGGCCGGCGCTCGAGCCGGGCGGCCAGACGGGCAGCGTGGTATTAACCGCTGGGGGATACATTGTGGCCCATCATCCCATCGACGTCAGCTCGAAGGTGGTGGGAAAAGTCGCCTGGGTGGGAGTCGAGAAAGGCGACCGGGTTCGCGAAGGCCAGGTGATCGTGCGTCTCGAAGATACGGAGTTTGCCGCTCAGCTCGAACAGGCCAAAGCCAACGTGGCGGTCTTGACGGCTCGCTTGCGCGAACTCGAGACCGGCTCACGCCCGCAGGAGATCGACGCCGCGAAGGCCGCCGTGGACCAAGCCCAGGCGAACTTCCGGAACGCCGACATCACGCTCAAACGCAACAAGGAGATGTTCCGGCAAAACATCGCATCGCAGTCGCAGCTCGACACCGCGCAGATGCAATACGATGTGACGCGCAACCAGCTCGAAAGCGCGCGCAAGAACTACGAGTTGGTGAAGATCGGGCCTCGCATCGAGGAGATCGAGTACGCTCGCGCCCAGGTTGCTCAAGCCGAGGCTGCTGTTAAGTACGCGCAAACCATGCTCGACTCGACGCTGATCCGCGCTCCCGTCACCGGCACCGTGCTCGAGCGCCTGGTCGAAAAGGGCGAGATGGTTTCGACGATGAACTTTGGCGGCACGGGCGGCGTCAAGGCCTCGGTCGCTTCCATCGCCGATCTGAACGACCTCCAGGCCCAACTCGACATCAACCAGAACGACTTCTCGCGTATTTCGGCGGCCCAGCAATGCAGCGTTACGGCGGACGCTTATCCCGACCGGGTTTACCAGGGCGTGGTGGCGGAAATCGCACCCGAAGCGAACCGGCAGAAGGCCACCATCGAAGTGCGTGTGAAAATCCTCCATCCGGACGCTTATTTGCGCCCTGAGATGAATGCTCACGTATCGTTCCTCGCGCCGGAAGATAACAACAAGCAAACCGCGCGCGACATCATCACCATCCCCCGCGCCGCCGCGACCCAGAGAGACGGCAAGACGGTTGTCTTCGTCGTCGAGGGTTCGCACGCCCGGCTGCACGAGATCCAGGCAGGGCGGGACCTCGGCGACCGCATCGAAGTTGTCGATGGGCTCTCACCCAACGACCGGATCGTGGTGCGAGGAGTCGATGGTCTGACCTCAGGGCAACGCGTGAAAACGAAGGCAGTAGGCAGCGGACAGTAGGCAGTGGGCAGTTAGCAGGTGGTAGCGTAGGTTGGGAGTGGGCACGAGGCACAAAGAGATAAATCCCTCTCCCCTTTGGGGGAGAGGGTGGACTGCGGCGGCGCTTTCATCAGCCGTCGCAGGACAGGTGAGGGGGTTGAAACGGGTTCGCACGTTAACAGAACTGATAACTGATGACTGATCACTGATTACTACAGGATAATCTCAATGGATAATACCGTAGTCGAAACGCACGGCCTGTCAAAAATCTTCCGGCGCGATTCTTTCGAGGTTGCAGCGCTCGAGGATGTGAATTTAACGGTCTCGCAGGGCGAATTTCTCTGCCTGATGGGCCCTTCCGGTTCCGGGAAGACGACCCTTCTGAATATTATCGCGGGAATCGACCGCCCCACTCAGGGGCAATTGCGCGTTCTGGGCGAAGACGTGTCCAGCATGAGCGATGACCGTCTGGCCGCATGGCGAAACGTGCACGTAGGTTTTGTGTTCCAGACTTTTAACCTGATTCCGGTCCTGACCGCCTTCGAGAATGTCGAGTTGCCCCTCCTACTTACCAAACTGTCTTCGCAAGCGCGACGGGAGCATGTAATCGCGGCCCTAAAACTGGTCGGCTTGGAGGAACGCATCCAGCACTACCCGCGGCAACTCTCCGGCGGCCAGGAACAGCGCGTCGCCATTGCGCGCGCCATTGTTACCGACCCCACGCTGCTCATGGCCGACGAACCCACGGGCGACCTGGACGCTCACTCCGCCGAGGAAATTCTCGACATTCTCTCGCAATTGAATCGGGACTTCTCCAAGACCATCATCATGGTGACGCACGATCCACGCGCCGCGCGCCACGCCACCGTGACACGTCATCTCGAAAAAGGCCAGTTGCTGCCGCTGGGCGAATGACGAAGGTATTTTGATCAGAGCCCTTTCCGCTGGGGAGAGGGTGGAGTGGGACAGGCACTCTTGCCTGTCCCTAAGGCTCGCGTCTTTCGTCCGCAAACGCAGGCAGGAGTGCCTGCGCCACGAGGCCAGCCGCGGTTTCTGGGTGGCGCATACGTTGCTTCTGACGTATGCGCCACGCGACGTTTGGGAGATCGCGCTAATGGTTATGAGCGCTTAAACCGTCAGCTTATGCAGATACTCGTAACTGACCTTGATGCTCTCAAGAGGTGGGATCTCGCAATAATCCTGCTCGACGAAGAAGTGCTTCATGCCGCCCGTGGGCGCGGCCGCAAAAATCCGTTTCCAGTCGATCACGCCCTTCCCCACTTCTGTGAACAGTCCCATGTGGGCATCAAACTCTGTTGAGGGCGGAATCCCTGCCTTCAGATCCTTAATGTGCAAAAGTGGAAAGCGGCCGGGGTGCTGCTTCATCAGAGCCACCGGATCTTGGCCCGCATGCGTAACCCAGAAGCAGTCCATCTCAAATTGCACGAGGTGTGGATCGAGGTTTTTCAGAAGATAATCGAAGACAGTAACGCCTCCGAATTTCTGAAACTCAAAATCGTGGTTGTGGTAGCAGAACTGTATACCAGCCTTATGCGAAAGCTCGCCGTTCTTGTTGAACAACTCGACGTGGCGCTTATAATCGTCAAGCGACTTGCGGTCGGGAGGATCGAGTATGGCATGCACCATGTACTTGAGACCCAATTCCTTGGCCTCGACGACCTTCTTCTCCCATTCCGTCTTTTCGACATTCAGCAGATAATGGCCGCTAACTGCGGTGAGGCCGTTGTCCTTCACAAGCTTCGAAAACGCCGCGGGAGACATTCCGTAAAGGTCGTAAATCTCGACCTCTTTGTAGCCGATGGCCGCCACTTTCTTGAGCGTCCCCGGCACGTCCTTCTCGAGTTGCTCGCGAACCGTGTAAAGCTGAAGCCCAACGGGCTTGCCGTAAGGATTAGCAAAAACACTCCGGGTTAGGTCGGCTGCTGCCGCGAGAGTCGCCGCGCCGGCGGCGGAGCCCTTTATAAAATCTCTTCGGTTAATCATCGAGGCGTAATCTCCTTTTCGCATGATTCAACGCAAAGCAGAAAGCAGAAATTAGAAAGCAGAAACCCGGCCTTTGCAAGCTGAAACTAGAATGGCGCCATTTCCGATTTTCGAATTTCCAGTTTCTGATTTCTACTTTCTGCTTTCTGACTTCCTTCGCCGTTGCTACGATACTCCAATGAGCCGTCAATTGTCACCAGGGACATTCACCGCCGCAGACGCGCATTTCATGCGTCGCGCCCTTCGAGAGGCACAGAAGGCCGAAACACAAGGAGAAGTTCCGGTGGGGGCAGTCGTGGTCCAGAATGAAAAGGTTATTGCGCGAGCGCACAATCGCCCCCTTGGGCTCTCCGACCCCTGTGCCCACGCCGAGGTCCTGGCCCTGCGCCGCGCCGCGAAAAAGCTCGGGAACTACCGGCTGAAAGGCTGCGACCTCTATGTTACAATTGAACCTTGCGCCATGTGCGCCGGCGCCATCGTTCAGGCCCGTTTGCGGCGCGTCATATTCGGAACCCCGGATTCGAAGGCAGGTGCGTGCGGGTCGGCCCTGGAAGTCCTTAACCATCCCAAAGTGAACCATCGGGTTGGGGTCGTTTCCGGCGTTCTGGCAAGCGAGTGCGCAGAAATCCTGCGCGCGTTCTTTCGCAAGAGGAGGAAACAGGTTTCAGGCGCCGGTTAGCAGGGGTCGGGAAAAACCCCTGCATGCAAGACTTGACGTCCAGTCCCTGGCCCCGCCACTTTCGACTTTTGACTCTTGACTCTCGACTTTGCCGGAGAGGTACCGAAGCGGTCATAACGGGGGCGCCTCGAAAGCGTCTTGCCTGCCAAAAGCGGGCACGTGGGTTCGAATCCCACCCTCTCCGCCATTTATTATCAATAACTTACAATTGAACAGCATTACCAGCGTGCAATGGGCCAGGATTTCCACAAGATTTCCACAGATTCGCCGCACATATTCTCA
>JBEKLY010000370.1:0-7484 GCA_050010015.1 Terriglobia bacterium | reverse complement strand
AACGCGGGCGAGAGTCTGGGCCAGCAGGGTTTTGCCGGTCCCCGTGGGACCGATCAACAAGATATTGGACTTGGTCAGCTCCACCTCGCTGCGTACGCGGGTGAGGATATTACGCTTGTAGTGGTTGTAAACCGCCACCGCGAGTTTCTTCTTGGCTTGATCCTGCCCCACCACGTACTGGTCGAGAAAAGCCTTGATATCCGGCGGCCTGGGGGGCTTGGCCTGAGTGGTGGGAATCTCCTCGCTTCGCTTCTCCTCCAGAATCGAGTTGCACACGGCCACGCATTCATCGCAGATGTAGGCGCGCGGAAAGTCGCCGGGCGATGAAATCAGCTTACCCACCGCATCCTGATTCTTCCGGCAGAAAGAACAGTGGAGCGTTTCCTCGGAGTTGGGGCGTTTTGTGGTCATGGCAGCAGGCTATTTGTGCTTATAGATGATTTCATCGATGATGCCGTATTCGCGAGCTTGCTGGGCACTCATCCAAAAATCGCGCTCCACATCGCGTTCGATTTTCTCGATCGGCTGTCCTGTGTGCTTCGCCATGATTTCATTGAGGCTGGCGCGAATGCGCAGGATTTCACGGGCGTGGATATCGATGTCTGTCGCCTGTCCCGAGAGACCGCCCATGGTGGGTTGGTGAATAAGCAAGCGGGAGTTGGGGAGGGCAAAACGCTTCCCGGGAGTCCCCGAGGCGAGCAACAGAGCTGCTACGCTGGCGGCTTGGCCAATACAAATAGTGGCCACATCGGGACGGATGAACTGGATCGTGTCATAGATCGCCATCCCCGCGGTGACCACCCCACCCGGCGAGTTGATATACAGCGAAACGTCTCTCTCCGGGTCCTCGGCTTCCAGGAAGAGCAGTTGGGCAGTGACCAGATTGGCAACATTGTCATCGATCGCCGTGCCGATGAAAATGATATTGTCCTTGAGCAAGCGGGAATAAATATCGTACGCACGTTCCCCGCGGTTAGTCTGTTCGACAACCATTGGAATCAGAGTCATGTTGGGCTGGCTGGTCATCGCCTTTTTTCGTTCGGGGAAACTCCCTACTGTTTCCTAAACCTTGTCGCTTTTGCTAGTGATTTTGGCGTTGCGGTAGACGAAATCAATAGCCTTCTGGTTGCGGCGAGTAGACTTCAGAGTATCCAACTCGCCATCGCGTGTCAAGCGGGTCTTGAGGGTGGCGGGAGGTTCGTGCGCCTCTTGTGCCATCCCCCGGATCGCTTCATCGATCTCTTCTTCAGATACCTCGAGCCCTTCCGCCTCGGCAATCTTACGCAGCAACAAGGAAGCCCGGACTTCCTTTTCGGCGTCCGGTCGGGATTCCTCGCGCAACTTGTGCCAGTCTACCTGAGCCTGGCGGGGGTCAATACCTTGGGCCAAAAGCTGTCTCAGCATGCGTTCGAATTTGTGCTCGACCTGGGCCTCGACCAGTATTTCCGGCACTGCGAATTCGTGTAAACGAAGAAGTTGCTGCACGAGTTCTTGCTTGGCCGCCATCTCAGCCTTGTGCTTGGCGCGTTCCGTAAGGTCGTTGCCCAGCTTGCTCCTGAGTTCCCCCAGGGTGGAGAACTCGCTCACGGACTTCGCCAGTTCGTCGTCCGCAGCGGGCACCACCTTATGTTTGATGCTTTGAACCTCAACACGGTAACGTAAGCTTTTGCCCGCCAGCGATTTTTGGCGATAATCCTCGGGGTAGGTTACGTCGAATTCCCTTGTTTCGCCCGGCCGGGCGCCCCGCAAATGCTCAGTGAATTCGGGGGGGATGCCCTGCGCTCCCAATTCGATCGTGTCCTCGGGAACCTCCAAAGGTGGGCTAGCAGGAGCTTTGCTATCGTACGCCTTATGACTGACCGTCAAGAAGTCTCCGTCCCCCGCCGGACGGTCTGAAACGACCTCGAAGGTCGCCGCCTGTTCGCGAACTCCTTCGAGCGCGCGATCGATGTCCGCCTCGGTGACATGGGGCGCTTCTTCCTCGACTTCCAGTCCCTTATACTCGTGGAGTTCCACTTCCGGCATTATCTCGAACGTAGCTTTGCAGGCTAGAGGCTTGTCGTCCTCGAAGCGAAGATCCTCGAAGCGCGGTCGCCCCACCACCGACAATTTCTGCTCTTTCACCGCATCCTCGAAGTATTTGGGGACCAACGCCTGCACTACGTCGCTGCGGATCTCCTCTCGAAAGCGGCCCCGGACCACTGCGGCAGGGGCGTGACCTGGGCGAAAACCCGGGACTCGCGCTTTGCGCGCATACTGTGCGGTCACCGACTCGGCCTCGCGCCGTACTACATCGACAGGAATCTCGATCATTAGCTCTTTCTTGCAATTCGCTGCTTCCACAAGCCCTCAATGGTTGTTGATTTTATTGTTAATAGGATGGCGAGTTTGGCGCTTCACTCGGACCCGCATTAGTAACTCGTCAATAGGGAAGCCACACCGGAAGGCTCTAGAGCCCCTCGCGACCCTAGCAGACTTTAGTATACCACACGACTTAAGCGTGTCAACGTCTGGGTAGCGCCTAAACGTACGTTGCCCGATGCCTTAAGCCCGAAGCTCAGCTTCGCCTGCAACCCACAAGCCCCGGAGGGGCAGCCTAAGTTCAGGCCACGGGCCCATAGGCGTTAACCTAATGGCTCAGCTCGCGCTACGTAGCACCCACTGGCCGCTTTCAGAGGCCCGGAGGGCCGACAGAGAATAGCCCGTGGCGTAAGCCGTGGGATCGAGGAGCGGCCCCGGGTAGTATAAGCCCCGGAGGGGCGACAGATCCCCCGGCAACTGTCTCTGTCGCCCCTCCGTCGCTGCGGATATGAACGCCGCACGGGGTCCCACGGCTCACGCCGTGGGCTACTTTCTGGCGCCGCTCCGCGGCTCTCGTAGCCCTCGCGTCTTTAGGGTAGCGCCTATGGGCCAACGGCCTGGGACACTGACCGTTTCCTGTCGTACGGTTCGACGGATCGAATCGCGTAGGACTTCATTGGCTAATTTTAACGAATATCCGCACCCATTGGCCCCTCCGTTCGAAGCCTGACAGCAGTCGCAGATGATACCTGGCTGCAAGCTCATCCTGCGGGATTTGGGGCTGATATTCAAAATAGCCCTGTTGAAGCCGTTCGAGCCAAGTGGGGCGATTCAATAAGTTGTTCGGCGGCTCCCAGTGGCGGGAGTAAAGGTATACACAATCGAACGACCCGGAGGAAACGCCGTCAAAATCATGGCGAGTGAAATCCTGTAAAGGGACCACCGTGAGCGGTTGGCTGACATAGCCCAAAGCAGGGTGTACCAGCTCGTCAGTGGCAGGCCAGGCGGTCAGGATCCGCCAATTGCCTGCCTGATCTTCAAGAAACCGCCCGGCTTGCTGGTGGAGATGGATGAAGTCCGCATAGGCCAGATTATCCTCAAAGGGAAATGGGTAATGAGGGTTCAGAAACCAGGCCCACACAAAGCAGCCGGCAGTGAAAACCATGACTGACCGGGCTACCGGCCTAGGCAGGCGCCAGATCAGCAACACTGCGGCCAAAACCAGCGGGGGGAAGACGGGCAGCAGGTAGCGAGGCAAGACAGCGCCGCCGACCGCGCTAAGCATCAGCAGATATGCTGCGATGAGGGAGACACCTAGGAAAAAGAAGGAATCGATTCCCGCTCCCTTGAACACGGCGCCCTGTCTGTCATTCCCGCGAAAGCCGGAATCCATCGGAAATGGATCCCCGCTTTCGCGGGGATGACGGCGTTGGTTTTCATTGCCTCGGGCCGGCCGACGGCCCATGAAAACTCCCCCGATGGCGCCGGCCGTCAGAACCCAATTGAAGCCGCCAACGAAGGTTTCGTAAAGGCGACGCAGCAAAGTCAATAGCACCCGAGTCGGATTGAGCGTGGCATACAGGTTGTAGCGGAGGTATTCTGGGTTGCCCGTCCAGCCCCCCGTCACATGGTGGTAATAGGCTGCCCACGCCATCAGCGCGGCAAGGGGAACAAGAGAGGCAATCCACCAGGCGCGGAGCGAGGAACGCGTCGATCGCCTGCCCTGCCACCAAACGAAAATCCAGGCTGCAGGCAGCAGTACCACAGCGGTCTCTTTGCTCAGAACCGCCGCTGTGGAAGCGAGCGCGAACCTTGCAGGATGATCGTCAAGCAGGGCTGAGAGGGCCAGCAGAGTAAACAATCCCGCCGCAAGATCGAGATGAGCCATCGTGCTCTGCGCGAAGAACAGCGGCGAAAGCGCCAGAAGCAGCAAGCTCCAGAAAGCGATTTCCCGGTTGGCCAAACGGCGCCCAAGCGCGTAAACACAGGCCAGCGTGCCCGCCGCGAGCGCCAGCATCGCTGTGCGCGCGACGAGCGGCGAAAACCCAAACGCCCGCCAGGCAAAAGCTAAGTAGACGATCACCAGGGGGGTGTGTCCCGTGTGAAGAGTGCTCTCGGGGACTAGCCGCCACGAACGGAAGAAATCCACCGCCGCAGGAATGTAGTACCCGGCCTCGTCCCAATAATAGGGCAAGCGGAGCAACGGGTAATGAAGAAGCAAAAGGCCGACGAAAGCGGCTAACCAAACAAGGACCGGAAGAACGCGGGAACCCGCATCGAGGCCGAAAACCTCCTCAGTGCGCCTATGATCATGACTTTCTGAATGGTGTTTCATCACGGAGGAAACGGCGCGGAACCATGCGGCATTCCGGATTTCAGAATTCAAATCCCAGCGAATGAAGGAACGACGGGAATCCGAAATAGATCTCGAACATCGGGTTTCTTCCGCCGTCTTCGTTGAAATGCGCTGTCATTCCGAGCCCTTCGCTTGTCATTCTGAGCGGAGCGAAGAATCTCGCTCTGGTCCTTTTGGTTCGGTCTGCCCGACGCAGGGCAAGATTCCTCGCATCGCTCGGAATGACATTTCATGATTTCTGGGTGTTCGCCAACCGGCGAATATGAGCGACTGCCTTGTAATTTCTGCCTTTTGCCTTCTGCTTTCTGCCTTCTAGTTTCCGGTTTCAACTTCGACTTCCAGGCTAGGCCGGCTCTCATTGTTCGACAGATCAACCGCGGTCACTTGATAAAAGTACGTGTGGCCCGGCTCGACGCTGGTATCGCGAAGGATGGGAGTTGGCAGCAGCGTCTTATCAAGCCTCTTAGGTTGCTCGCGGTTTTCGCGCCGGTAAACATAATAACCGGCCAAGTCCTTCTCCGTGTTGGCATCCCAAACCAATTCCACCGCACCGTTCGTGTACAAACCTGTCAACCCCGTGGGGCGCGCGGGCGGAAAGACATCGCGCGGGATCACCTCGTAGGGTTGCGAGGGCTCGCTTTCGGCGGTGGTCCCGCTTTCTTTGAACACCGCGCCAACCTCGTAGGAGTAGGCTCGTCCGAATTCAAAGTCACTGTCCAGGTAGGAAGGCTCAATACTCTCGCCTACCAATTGGAATGATCCCGGCTTCCCTGTGTTGCTTCTGTAAATACGATACCCGGCAAGAAACTTGACCTCAAGCCCTGCCAGCGTTTTGCCCGGCGGCTGCCAGCGCAGCACAATCGCCTTCTCTGTGGCCTTGATCTCCACTGGCTCCACGGGGCGTGACACGTCCAGCACCCGGAGCCTCGCAAGGTTCGAGACCGCGCTCTCCACTGGGCGGTGGCGAATCCCGCGAGTAAGCGTGCGGACAGCAATAACCGCGTCCTTGCCCTGCCAGCTCTTGAATTCGTCGTCTGAAAGCGCGGCGGGGTAAATGACTCTTCGCTCGCTCGAGTAGCGAGCCCATTGGCCCGGTTCAAGGCTGATCCAGAGGGCCAAAGGTGGGGACTTTGGCGCGTTCGCGCCTGGGGTGAGTCGGGCGCGGTGAATCTCAACCTCCAGAGGTTTCGTCAACCGTTCTCCATCCTGGGCCTGCTGGGGGAGTGTAAATCGGATCTCGAGCCTTTGCCCCACTTGATATACAGAGAGATCGGTGATGCGTTGCGGAACCTCGACGCGGGGAGGCTGCGGGGGTCCCTGCACACCACAACTCAGCAGGAACACCGCTGCCACGACTTGCGCGAATAGAAGCAGAGGGACGAGTGGAATCGGGAAAAGGCAGCGCGCCCCTTCCCCGAAGTTCTTCAAACCCGTTGTGAGTCTTGTCATTCCGAGTGGTCATGGGCCTGCGGCCCACCCATGGAGATGAAAGTCGCTGTCATCCTGAGCCCGTTCGCTTCGCTCAGAATGACAGAGCTTTGTGGCAGCGAAGCGAGGAATCTCGCTCTGGTCACAATATATACCGGCTGAGGTCTTGATTCTTGACGATATCCGCCAATTGCTTCTGGACGTAAGCGGCATCGACGCGGACGGTTTTCTTCTTCAAGTCCGGCCCCTCGAAGGAGACTTCGTCCAGGAGTTTTTCCATGATTGTGTGCAGGCGGCGCGCCCCGATGTTTTCTGTCTGTTCGTTGACAGCGGCGGCAAATTTGGCAATTTCCTCCAGCGCATCGTCGGTGAAAGAGAGCTTGATACCCTCCGTCTCGAGCAGCGCCGCATACTGCTTGACGAGGGCGCTCTTGGGCTCTTTCAAAATGCGAATAAAATCATCCGTCGTGAGCGAGTGCAGCTCCACACGAATCGGAAACCGCCCCTGAAGTTCAGGTATAAGATCAGACGGCTTGCTGACGTGGAAAGCGCCGGCCGCGACGAAGAGAATGTGGTCGGTGCTCACCATCCCGTACCGGGTGTTGACCGTGGTGCCCTCCACGATGGGCAGGATATCGCGCTGGACTCCTTCCCGGCTCACGTCCGGGCCGTGGCCGCGCTCGCGCCCGGCGATCTTGTCGATTTCATCCAAAAAAATGATGCCCGACTGTTCGGCGCGCTCCACCGCCACGCGGGTCACCTGATCCATATCGATCAACCGGTTCTCTTCCTCCTGGGTCAGGTAATCCATCGCCTCGACCACGCGCATGCGGCGCTTCTTCGTTCGCGAGCCAAAGAGCCCCGGGAGTATGTCCTTGATGTTGATGTCCATCTCTTCGATGCCTTGCGAAGAGATCACTTCGAACGCCGGGAAACTGCGATCTCGCACTTCAATATCCACTTGCCGTTCGTCGAGTTTTCCCTCCCGAAGCTGAGCGCGCAGCTTTTCCCGCGTGCGACGGAACTGTTCCTGAGAGGTGGCGCGCTCATCGCCTTCCCCCGGGTTCTTCTCGTGGGGCCGCACGGAAGGCGGAGGAGGCAAAAGAAGGTCCAGCAAGCGCTCCTCTGCTTGCTGCTCGGCCTTTTCCGCGACTTCGTCGACTCGTTCTTCCCGCACCATGTCGATGGCAATTTCCACCAGGTCGCGGATCATCGACTCGACATCACGGCCAACGTAGCCGACTTCCGTGAAACGCGAGGCCTCCACCTTCAGGAAGGGAGAATTCGTCAGGCGAGCCAGGCGGCGCGCGATCTCGGTCTTCCCCACGCCGGTGGGACCAATCATGATGATGTTCTTGGGAAGGATGTCTTCCGCCTGCTCCGGCGGAAGCTTCTGCCG
>JBEKLY010000369.1:0-7487 GCA_050010015.1 Terriglobia bacterium | reverse complement strand
AGACTCGTTGCAACCAGTTGCTCTCCTCTTCCGCGAGTTTCAATTTCGGACGTCTGCTGATAAAAGGCATGACTAAGGCCTCCCACTAATGGGCTTATCAGCAGCGTACAACGCAATCTACGGTATTGCAACATTAATTTGGAATCGCACTACTAGTGATACAATAATTACATGGCGCTCACACTGAACTCATCGAACCACGCTGACGTGATCGTTATTGGAGGCGGCCTCATCGGTTCATCCATTGCGCTGCGATTGGCCCAGGCCAAACTGCGAGTATCCGTTTTCGACCGTGGCGAACCCGGAGCAGAGGCCAGCAGCGCGGCGGCGGGAATGATCGGTCCGCAGGCTGAAACCGCCGTGCCGGATGCGTTCTTCGCCTTGTGCGCCACGAGCCACGCTCTCTATCCGGATTTCGTCGCGGAAATTGAGGATTTGAGCGGGCGCGACGTAGGCTTTCGCCGCGAAGGAAGCCTGCTGGTGGCGACGGACGAAAAGCAAGTCGCGAACCTCGAGAAGCTCTTCTGGAACCAATCACGCGCAGGGTTGCCGCTCGAACGGCTCAGCTTGGCCAGCCTCGAGCATAAGATGCCCGGGCTTTCGAAGAAAGTGCGGCTTGCCCTCGGCGCTTCTGAAGACCATTGGGTGGATAACGAGAAACTGACGCGGGCTGTGATCGAAGCCGCTCACCGCCTGGGGGTGAAGTTTCATGCCCGCTGCGCGGTGGAGGACCTGGTCATCCGCGATAACAGGGCGGAAACCGTTCACACCCGGACCGGCCCTCACAACGGCGAGCCCTCGCTCTTTTCGGCAGGCTTGTTCGTGCTGGCGGCGGGTTGCTGGTCCGGAGGACTTGCCGAGCAGGCCGGGCTTCACCTCGCCATGCAGCCTTGTCGAGGCCAAATGATGGAGTTCGAATCGCCCCGCGAGATTCCCCACGTGGTTCGTGCCGGAATGCATTACCTGGTGCCCCGCTCCGCCCGCCGGGTCTTAATCGGCACCACCGCCGAATATGCCGGGTTCGACAAAAGCGTCACGGCCGAAGGACTGCAATCCATCCTCAGCGGAGCAATGAAGTTCGCGCCTTTCTTGAAGGAGTGCGTCTTCCTCCGCACCTGGGCGGGGCTGCGCCCCGATACTTCCGATCATCTTCCAATTATAGGTTATAGTAAACTGGATAATCTTATACTTGCTACAGGACACTTTCGCCACGGCATTCTCCTGGCCCCTATTACCGCTCAACAGATCTCCGAACTGATTCTCAACCGCACCAGTTCTATTGCCCTGGAACCGTACCGGCCCGGCCGCTTTGCGTGAGGGACGGTAGCTTTCCTGAATGGGGCGCGAGCATGGAATCCGTATACGACAATGTACGTATAGCATCGAATAATATATGATACGTCAATGCCAGATGCTATACGTAACGGTACCTCGGTACCATGGCTCCGCTGTTGACTTGCCCTCCTCAATCCTCTAAGATTTTCACACCCTAATATGCTGCCAACTCCCGATGAACCCGAAATCCCTGGTGTGGTGGGGCGACGGAGCGCCCGACTGTCGATCATTGTTCCTATAACCGTGCACGGCGCCGACGCGACGGGGCAGTTCTTCAAAGAGAACACCTGGACGATAAGCGTTAACAAGCATGGCGGCAGAATCGCCACTTTCCACCGGTTGGCGGTTGACGATCAGATCCTGATCGAGAATCCACTGCTCGGCCGGTCCGCCCGAGGCCGGGTTAACAGGGTATCGGAGAAGCGCTTCGCTGAAGATCCCTTCGAAGTTTGCGTCGAGTTCCTGGAAGCGCAGAATGTTTGGGGCGTCAGGCTTCCCCCTGAAGATTGGGAAAAAGAGCGGCAAGGTGTCTTGGACGGGCGCAAAGATTTGAGCCCGCAGGCCGAGCCACGCCCTGCCGCGACGCCCGTTGCGCTTCCCGACGACGAGACCAAGATAGAGACGACGCACCCTGCGCCAGGAGGATTGCCGGTGGAAGCGGGAGAGCAAACCGGGGGCCTGAGTCAATTCAACATGGCGGTGCATGCCTTGACACGCTTGGCCGGGGAAGCCGCTGCTCCTTCAGCGCAGCCGGCGGCCCCCCGGCAGGAGCCCGGGCCCGCCGAAGCGCCTGCCGCACCGGCTGAAAACGCCGGCCTCACGGCATGCGAATCCCTGCAACAGACGATCCATGAAGCGCAGTCGCTCAAGGACGAATTGAACGCCCTATTGGATCGCATGCAATCTGCTCGAGGGGAAGTGGAGAACCTCCTCAGCCGCACCACCAAAGCCTCCGAGGAATTCCAGTCGCAAATTGAGGGCGCCCGCCGTAGCAGCGAGGACTCGCTCCGGCAAAGCCTCGAGGCAATGCGGCAGGAAATCCAGGCGGACACTCTCGAAGCGGGAACGCAGGCCAGGAAGATCTGCAAGGAGGAATCCGGAACTGCCGTCAAGGCAATTTCTGTCTGCGTGGACTCCGCCGTGGATTTACTGAACAGGGCCGGCGACGAGGCCGCCGCACGAGTGCAGGGGGCCCGCCAGACCCTGGAGCTCAGTTTGAAGAAAGCAGAGGAGAGCCTGCCGCATCTGGCCAGCGAATCGGCGTCGCTGCTCGAGAAGTTTCGCGGCGAGGCGGAGGCGTTCGCAGGCCAGTTAAGATCTGATTTTGAATCCACCACTCGCGAGTCTTCAGCAAAGGCCAGCGCGGAGATTTCGGAAAAGCTCGAAGGCAGTGTCGAATCGGCGATGGAAGTAGTGGTCAGAGACTTCAACAAACAAGCCGAAGAAGCTCTTGAGCTGCTGAAAGAGGAGCTCCGCTCGGCCCGCGAGCAGTGCGTGGAAGAGACTCAGAAGCAATTGGGTACGGCGCGGGAATCGGCGTTGACAGCGCTAGAGAGCGAAACGGCGGAGAAGTCGGCGTCGTACCGGAAGCAACTACGGGCGGCGCTCGTGGAGATGCAGGCGCAGCAGACGAAGGAGATGGAGGAGGGGATTCAGGCCAGCCTGGAAGTCCTGCTGGAAACGCTTCGAGGCAGGATTCAAGAGACGCAAGGGCAGTGCATGGAGGAGACCGCGAAGCAGTTGAGTGCGGCGCGGGAATCGGCCTTGACGGCGCTGGAGAGCGAAGCCACAGAGAAGTCGGCGTCCTACCAGGAGCAACTGCGGGCGGCACTGCTGGAGATGCACGCCCAGCAGACGACAGAGATGGGGACGGAAATTCAAGCCAGCTTGCAAGGGCTGCTGGAATCCTTACAGGTAAAGATCCAGACTACCGAAGAGCATTGCGTGGCGGAGACCGCGAAGCAGTTGGCAGTGCTGCGCGAATCGACTTTGAGTTTACTGGAGAGCGAAGCGGCGGAGAAGTCAGCATCGTATCGGGAGCAACTGCGCGCGACGCTCGTGGATACGCAGGCGCAGCAGACGAAAGAGGTGGAAAGAGGAATCCAAGCCACGTTCGAGCCGTTGCTGCAATCCCTGCGCGCGAGAATTGAGTCGACGGCCGAAGAGGCCGCCGCACGGCTTGCGGCCGAGGTGAGAAACGGCGCCGACCAAGCCCTGCAGGAACTCCCGGAGCGGCTCTCCCAGAGCGTTGAGATGGCCGTTTTCGTGGTGAAAGAGTGGGAGCAGCAGACGAGAACGGAATTGGATGTGCATTCGCGCCGTCTTCTGGAGGCGTTTGAGAAGCGGATTGAAGCCTTGAGCGCGGCTGCGCAAATGCGGCAGCGCAGCGAGGCTGAAGCCTTCAAGAGCCTGCTCCAGAATTTCCTGAACCATGCCGAGGCTCTATCGGCAGAGAGCAGTCAGGCAAAGGCGGCGGTCCCTTTCGAGTCCGCGGAGGCGCCTTCCCGGCCTGCCCAACCATCCGCAGAACCTTCCACACCAGCCCTCGAAAATCTGTTGGAGAAACAGCGAAAAATAATTGAGGATACGCTCGGCGCCTTCCGCTCTAAACTGAGCCAGACTCTCGCCGGCACGACTTCCAAGCGATAACTCGCATCCCCATTTGAACCGGAGAGGCCCGAGACGCGCTACTCGAAGATGCGCTCAGTTTCTATGGGTTCGGGTATCGGCAACCCTTCTTCGGATTCGATCAACTGAACCAGCGCATCCACCGCCAAGGGATCAAACTGGGTTCCACGGCAGCGCCGCAATTCAGCCACTGCCTCGTCCGTAGTGCGCCTTTTGCGATAGTTACGGTCGTGAACCATAGCCTGGAAGGCATCGGCGACGGTGATGATACGGGCGCCGATCGGGATTTCCTCGCCTTTTAAGCCCTCCGGGTAACCGTTCCCGTCCAGGGCCTCGTGGTGGTAGCGCACGATGCGCTCGATGCCCGTTTCTTTCAAGGGTTCCAGAATCTTCGCTCCCCAGGCCGCATGGCTCTTCACCAAGTCGAACTCCTTTGGCGTCAGGAACGAGGGCTTGGAAAGGACAACTTCCGGAACGTGGATTTTGCCGATATCGTGGACGATTCCCGCCAGCCTAATGTCTTCGACTTCCGCTCGAGACAACCCCACATGAACGGCGATCTTGGCTGCCCACGCGGATACCTCGGCAGAATGGCGCTTGGTGTAAGGATCCTTAGCCTCGACCGCAAAGGCGAGTGCCGTGATCGTGTCCCAGAGCGGTTTCATCTGCTCGAACCTGTACAGGTAACGATTGTTGACAGCCTCGTTGCCGTCGGAGAACATCCGTTTCACCGCCACTCCCAGACACGCGTCCAGTAATTCCTGATCATGCTCCGCGTTTCCTGGCGCAATTCTCAAGGAAGCCACCCGCACGCAGTTGCCCTCGCAGTGTTTGGCCAGGTACATCCCGGAGTCCGCAACGCTCAGAACGTCCTCAGGAGTTGGACCATGGCTTGGAAAGGACGCAACCCCGATGCTGGCCGTCACGTGGTGAGAGTGCAGATAGTGGTCCGCCTGCAGGGAGGAACGGAGTCTCTCGGCCAGGATTTCAGCCTGTTCCGTCGTGGTTTCGGGCAGCAAGATCGCGAACTCATCGCCGCCGTACCTCGCCACCACATTGGACTGCCTCGATCGGGAATCGAGCAGACCGGCCACAGCCGCGAGCACTCGATCGCCTTCCAGGTGCCCTCCGTTGTCATTGACCTGCTTAAAGCAGTCCAGGTCCATCATGATTACCGAAAACGGCCGGCCACTCCGGATGGACCGGCGCCATTCACCATCCAGCGCTTCTCTAAAGAAGCGATGAGTTTTGAGATGTGTCAAGCCGTCGGTGATGGCTTGATCCTGCAGCGACTGGTGTTCGCGCGCATTGTGTAGGTTGATGGCAAGATGGTTCGCCAGCGACTGTAGCGTCAGCACGTCCTGCTGGGAAAAGCTATGCTCCCGCAGGCTCTCGAGACTCAACACACCCAGAAGATCGTCGCGATACTTCAGGGGAAGACTCAAGGCCGATCGCACGCCCGGGCGCAGCGCAACGTACCGAAGGTCGCGCAGCACGGAGTTTGCCAGAATGGGCTCGCTGCCGATGGCGGCCGCACCCGAAAGCCCATCGCCGAATTGGATTCGACGGCCCAGCAGATCAGCGCCGTAACCCGCCTCAGCCTCCACAATCAGTTCCTTCTTCTGAGTGTCCGCCACTTCAATTCGCGCAAAGTCGCGTTCAAAAGCGCTGCGGATCTCCCGGCAAATATTGGAAAGAAGTTCCTTCGGATTGAGGTCGGAGGCCGCTTTCCGCGTTAGTTCATTCAATAGAGCCAGGTGGCTCGCCCGCCTCCGCTCCTTCTGGAAAAGCCGGGCGCTTTCAAGGGCGCCGGTGGCCTCATCAGCAAGCACCTGCAGCAGCTCAAACTGTTCCTGGTTGATCGTGTTCTCACGCTCGAAGTCCGCGACTGCCAGCACGCCCATGGCTCCATCGGAAAAATGAACGGGCACTCCGCACCAGGTGCGCAGCCGTCCATCCACGGTTTTGATCCCCAGGCGGCGCGCCTTGGCCGGAAGGTCCTGGGTCAGAAGCAGGGGGCGCCGGCCCTGGCATACGAAGTCGGCCAGTCCATCCAACTCTGATCCTCCAGAGAGAACCTCGGGATTAGCGGGTTGAAAGGCGACAAGCGTCTTCAGCGGGCCATCCTGTGAGTCCTGTAATGCCAGAGAGAAGTTTGTTGTGCCGAGCACTCCTTGCAACTCCTGGCGCAGGATTTCCACCTGTGACTCCAGATCAAATTTCGTGCGCAACAATTCACTGACTCGATGCAGCAACCTGAGTTCCTGGTTGTGCCGTTCTGCCGCGCGGTGCAAGGACCAATTCTCCATGGCCACGCCGAGTTGGTTGCCAATCGCCAGCAGCAAGCGGAGTTCGTTGGCGCGGAAGTTCTTGGGCTTGCGGCATCCCATCAGCAACGCGCCGTAAGAAGTCTCGCGCACCTGCAACCCCACTACCACCAGCGTCCTCAGCCCTTCCCGCACCCAAAGCGCTCGAAGCTCGTGAAAAAGTGCGTCGCGTTGCCAGGCGAAATCCACGGAAGGACGAGAGAGGTCGGGGAAAATCAACAAGTTCCCCCAACGTTCCCCGCACGAGATAAGATAAGAACGTAAGGGATCGGCCGACAACAACCCGATCGACTCCGCGCTGAGTCCTTGCGCGGAGACGTGGCCGGTCGCTTCCGATCCGCTGGCCTGCACTAAAATGTAGCAGCCCCCGCTCCCCAAAACGTCGTGGATTCGCTGCCCGGTCAAGTCGGCCATCTGTTGCGGGCCAGCACTGTCGGCTAGTGATCTGCCAAAAAGATGCAGCTCCGAAAACCACTGCAATTCGGCATTCTTGTTCGCGCGCTCGATGCGTTGATGACGAAAGTAGATCAGAAGCAAAAAGAGCGTGAGAAGAATTGCTGAATAAGGGTACATTGAGCTTGTGAAGAGTTGAACAGAGATAAGACCCATCGCAGCCATTCTCCAGTAGAGTGCACACTACTAGGGTTAACGCCATTCCCTCTGCGAGTTCGAAGTGATTTACCCGCGACTGGCGCCGGCTCGAGGGACGTAGAGGCGTGATCAAAACGCGTTGTCGGCCGCCCCTGTCCACCGGCCGGCAACACTCTGTAAATCGGGAAAAATATACGGAAGTCGGGAGAGAATGTCAATGCGATATTTAGGCATTAATTAGAAAATAATGGGGATAGCAAAAGATACGACAGTATGTCATTAGGCCAACTCAATCTGGGAGAGGAGTTGGAATAGTCTACCCGAGCGCGGAGAAACAGTGTTAGCATCTCCGTCTCGGCCTCGCTCTAGCCATGGGCGAATGGAGGACGTAATGATTCGTCGGGATTTTTTCACTCGGCTTGCTGTTGCGCCCGGGGTCTTCGCTCTCGGCGGAGAACTCTTGGGGCAAACGAAACACCGCCCTGCCAGCGTTAACAGATATGACAAACGGAGCCGCATTTCCATTTCCACCTGGAGTCTTCATAACTATTTTCAGTCCACCCGGGAGAAAGAGTTCACCCTCCCCGGAAATATGCTCGCCTTGCT
>JBEKLY010000368.1:0-7488 GCA_050010015.1 Terriglobia bacterium | reverse complement strand
TGTGAATATTAACGCCACGTTCCGTCCCACGGCTCACGCCGTGGGCTACTTTCTGGCGCCGCTCCGCGGCTTTCGAAGTCCCGGCGCCTTAAGTAAACGCTTATGGGGCTTGCCCTACCCACGTCGGGACTAGCAGAAATGCGGGGACGGCAAGCCGTCCCCCTACGGCGGGGCCGTGATCAACGGATGGGGGACAACAGTCAAGCCCACTTGACACGCCGACTTCGTGTCTCTACCATGAAAGAACCATGGAAGTGGACTTGACGCCTGACCTCGAAGCCAAGTTGACGCGGCTTGCCGCTGAGCAGGGCCGCGACACACGAGCGCTCGTGAGGGAGGCGCTAGAACGCTTTCTGGATTATGACGAATGGTTTGCGCGGGAAGTCAAGAAGGGATTGGCCGCTGCTGACCGCGGCGAACTCTCCGAACATGCGGACATCGGCAAACTCATCGATCGGCGTTATCCCGCTTGATGCGCATTCGCTGGACAGACCCTGCCGTTCGTGACCTCACAAACATTTGTGATTACATTCATGACCACGACGCGCCGGCCGCGGCGCGTCGTGTGGCCCTAATTATCTATCAAGCCGTCGCCTCCCTCTCCGAGTTTCCCAATCGTGGCCGGTCCGGACGCAGGCCGAACACCCGCAAGCGTTAACCTAAGGACGTGGGGGCTGCGAGAGCCGCGGAGCGGCGCCAGAAATTAGCCCACGGCGTAAGCCGTGGGACGGCGTGCCGCGTTCATATCCGCAGCCCCGGAGGGGCGACACAGAATTATCTGCCGCCCCTCCGGGGCTAAGACAATGCCGTGGCCGCTCCTCGATCCCACGGCTTACGCCATGGGCTACTCTCTTTCGGCCCTCCGGGCCTCCGGAAGCGCCGGGTCTTCGATACCCTACTCGCGGTTTGTCCTGATGTACGAAATCAGTTATCATAGAATTGCTCATGGCTTCCAAAACTCATTCTCATCGCGCCGCGGCGAAGGCCGCGAAGCCGTCATCCGACACACCGACGACGGCTCCGCCCAACGCAGGCGCCGGTCTGAATAATCCCGAGCTCTATATCAATCGCGAGCTGAGCTTGCTGGAATTCCAGAGCCGGGTTTTGGAAGAGGCTGCGGACGCAACGAACCCGCTGCTCGAGCGAGTGAAGTTCCTTGCCATCCTGGGGTCGAACCTGGACGAGTTCTTTATGGTTCGGGTTTCAGCATTGATGAAGCAGGTTGCCACGGGCACGGCAGAGTTGGGGCTCGACGGCCGGCCTCCGTCGGCACAGCTCGAGCTGATTCGAGAGAAAGTCCGTCAGATCACGAAGCAAGCCCACGAGCTTTGGCGAAAAGAAATTCAACCTTGTTTAGCGGAACAGGGCATTTCTCTGGTTGATTTGTGCTGCCTGGCGGAGGACGAGCGCGCTGCTTTGGACGCCTTTTTTCAGCAACACGTGTTTCCCGTCCTCACACCGCTGGCCTTCGACCCTGGACGGCCTTTCCCTCACATCTCGAATCGCAGCCTGAACCTCGCCGTGGTCGTCCGCGACCCAAAGGGGGAGGAGCACTTCGCCCGCGTCAAGGTTCCTGACATTCTCCCTCAACTTGTTCAGATCACGGCCACGCGCGGGGATTCCGAGACGGCCTCCGCGGCCTCCAAGCCGTTCAAATTCGCCTGGCTCGAGCAATTGATCGCGGCAAACCTTGGCCTGCTGTTTCCGGGCATGGAGATCGTGGAGTCGTCGCCTTTCCGTGTGACGCGCGATGCGGAAGTGGCGATCCAGGAATTGGAAAGCGACGACCTGCTGGAAGCCATCGAAGAGGCGATGCGGGAGCGGCGCTTCCTGGAAGTCGTACGGTTGGAAGTCGCGCAGGACATGCCGGACAAAATACTCGAGATCCTGACCAGCCAGATCGGAGTCAATCCTCAGGACGTATATCGCGTCAACGAAACGCTCGGAATGGATCGGTTCATGGAATTCTACTCCCTGGACCGGCCGGACCTGAAGGATAAGCCCTTTGTGCCGATGACTCCCGCCAGCTTGGGCGCGGACTGCCAAGGGGACCTCTTCAGCTTGATCCGTCAGGAAGAATTCCTGCTGCACCACCCCTACGATTCATTTCAGCCCGTCGTCGAATTCCTGCGCCAGGCGGCGCGCGACCCGAACGTGCTGGCCATCAAGATGACCCTTTATCGAGTGGGCAGGAACTCGCCCATCGTGGCGGCGCTGCTGGACGCCGTCGAGCACGGCAAACAGGTAGCCGTACTGATGGAATTGAAGGCGCGCTTCGATGAGGAGAGCAACATCGAATGGGCCAGGACACTTGAAGATGCCGGAGTGCACGTCGTCTATGGCATCGCCGGCATGAAGGTCCACAGCAAGATCGCGCTGGTGGTGCGCCGCGAGGGCGACGTGATTCGCCGCTACGTGCACTTGGGTACCGGCAACTACAACCCCGTCACGGCGCGGCTTTACACTGACCTGGCCGTGCTTACCTGCAACGAACATATCGCCGCCGATGCTACTTACTTCTTCAACGCTCTGACTGGGTATTCGGCGCGGCAGGAACCTCAGAAGCTGCTCGTCTCTCCCGTCAACATGCGCGAGAAGCTGACCGAAATGATTCGCCGGGAAATCGAGCACCAGAAGGCGGGGCGGCCGGCGCGGTTGATTTTCAAAGTGAATGCGATCGAAGACCTTGACATGATCCACCTGCTTTATCAGGCTTCGCAGGCAGGAGTGAAGGTCGACATGCTGGCGCGGGGCATCTGTTCCCTTCGTCCCGGAGTGCCGGGCGTGAGTGACAACATCCGCGTGATCAGCATTGTGGGACGGTTCCTCGAGCACAGCCGGATTTACTACTTTCAAAACGGTGGAGCTGAGGAAATCTATTTGGGCAGCGCCGACCTGATGCACCGCAATCTGAGCCACCGCGTGGAAATCATATTCCCGGTGGAGTCTCCTCGTTTGGTCCGGCGTTTGAAGGAGATTCTCGACATCTACCTCTCCGACCAGGCCAAAGCGCGCTGCTTGCAGCCTGACGGCAGTTATTCGCGCTGCCCGGAACACAAAGCCTCTGGTGCAGTTAGCGCGCAAAGTTCATTCATTGGCCTGGCGCCTGCGGAGGATTCCGGGGACCCCTCCGGCAGTTTGGCATGACGAAGCGCGACTCTGGCTGGCGCAGAGCGGAGCTCTGCGGTTTGCAAGGTCGCAATGGCTCCGGACCGCAGAGCTTCGCTTTGCGCCAGCCACGTAAAGATCAGCTATCACACCGATGAGGTCGACTCGGAGGAGCAACTATGGCAGCTTTGAGCAAAGCAGAGATCCAGGAGAAACTGAAGAGCCTGCCGGAATGGTCGCTTGCGGGCAACGAAATTCACAGGAAGTTCACTTTCAAATCGTTTATGCCCGCCATTGCATTTGTGAACAAAATCGCTGAAGCAGCCGAGCAGGCTAACCATCATCCGGACATTACCATCAACTACAACCAGGTAAGCATCAACCTCTCCACGCACAGCGAGGGGGGAATCACGCAAAAGGACTTCCAACTGGCGGGCGCGATCGATAAGATCTACGCGGGCGGAAGCTGAGAAGTCGAGGAGTCAAGGAGTCGAGGAGCCGAGAAGGTGAGGAGTTCGGAAAGTGCGGAGTTGAAAAACCTAGAGGGTGTTTCAAAACCGCCCGGCAGAGGAGAGATTACTGAATGCCGTCCAGGATCCCTGACCGCCGCTCGAGCCCTCAGCCCCGCAGGGGCTGGACATGAGTAGCCGGGGGCAACGCCCCCGGAAACGTTGCCCCCCCGCACCCTTTTCCCCCTCTCCCCGCCCGCGGGGAGAGGGGTGCCAAAGGCGGGGTGTGGGGTCGGAATCCGGGGGTTTCACCCCCGGCGACTCAATTTGCTCCCCTCCGGGGAGCACAGCTTCATGCGTATTCAACCATCCCCGTTTGCAATCGGGCACAGAGAGTCTTAAGACAGCCTCCAGGATACCACTCTCAACTTCTCATCCTCTGAACTCCAAATCTTCACGAACTCTTCGCTCATTGGCTTCTCGACTCCTTGACTCCGCAACTCCGATGCGCATAGAATCCCGATGACGTGCATTCTGGAAAAAGCCGATGCCCACATTCCTGCAATGGGTTCACGTAACTGCGGCTGTCATGGGCGTGGGTGGGATGGCGTTTCTGCTGTTCGTCCTGACGCCCAAACTCGGTAACTTGGAGCCTGCACAGCGCGATCGGCTGCTCAAACAGGTACTAGCCCGGTTTAGCTGGGTGCTCTGGCCTTCCATGGCGGTACTGCTGCTTTCAGGGCTGTACAACATTCGGGAGTCCTACTGGGAAGTCGCCTGGGGCAAGTCCTGGGAACTCTTGACTGTAAAGATCGTTCTCGCCTGTATTGTCTTCGTCATCGCACTGGGCCTGACACTTCCGTTCAAGCTATTCGATTGGGTGCGGGCGCGGCGGCAGGCCTGGCTGGCGATCGCCGTGGGCCTTGCGGTTGCGGTCATCTTCATTTCCGCCTATCTACGACGCTAGCCTAGATCGTCCATCTCGCCTTCGGGAAGGGCGGGGCTTCGGACTCTGCGTGGGAACTCCCTTTGCATGTCATTCCGTGCCCTTCGCGGTCATCCTGAGCGAAGCGAAGAGCCTCTCCTGAACGAAGTGAAGGAATCTCGCGCTGGGTGCTCAGGGTAAACTCCGCGAAGAATCTCGCTCTGAATGTTGTCTGGTAGGGGCGGTTCGCGAACCGCCCCTACTCGAGGGTCACCTCGTTCCAGCTACTTTGAATGCAGGACGGCCGCTTTGAAAGTCCCCCGCTGCTGCATGATCTTCTTTTGCAGCAAGACGATAGATTGCAGGAGCATTTCAGGCCGGGGAGGACATCCAGGAACGTAGACGTCCACAGGAATGAACTGGTTCACGCCCTGGACGATTGCGTAGTTGTTGAAAACTCCGCCCGACGTCGCGCAGGCCCCCATCGAGATAACCCATTTGGGCTCCGGCATCTGGTCGTAGAGCTTCTTGATTACCGGAACCATCTTCTGCGAGACCCGGCCGGCCACAATCATCAAGTCCGATTGCCTGGGTGAGCCGCGGAAGACCTCCGCGCCAAATCGGGCGATATCGAACCGGGAGGCCGCGGTGGACATCATCTCGATGGCGCAGCAGGCCAGACCAAAACTCATTGGCCAGATCGACGACTTGCGAGCCCAGTTTACCGCCTGGTCCAGTTTGGCGAAGATCAAACCTTCAAAACCCGAAGATTCGCTCGTTGGCATTAGTCGTTAGCCCCTCAACTATTATGCCACCCCCAAGTAGCGGATTCAAATGCCGCGGCAAGCCGGTAGCGGCCAAGTTTGAACGGTAGCGCCGACCTTTAGGTCGGCAGATGCTGGCCTAAAGGCCAGCGCTACGCTGAAACTAGGACAGTGCCGGCGAGTTTACCTCGCCATTTTGGCGGCATAAAGCCGCCTCTACTTTTCTGAACCAAGCTCCGCGAGAGGGCCATACATTTCAGGGCGGCGCGCGGCCATGCGGTCAAATTCCCATTGTCCCGGCACGCGGACCACACGATTGCGGTCCGCCCCCACCAAGTCAAGGTCCGCAAACAGGATAGTCTCTTCGGTTTCACCCGCTTCGGCCAGCGTCTTGCCGGTGAAGTCCACGATCTGCGAGTGGCCCACGAAGCGAAACCCACGCTCTTCGCCCACACGGTTCGCCGCCACCACGTTAAAGTGGTTCTCGGCAGCGCGGACCTTAGGCGTATGCTGCCAACTGTCCGAGCCTATGGGCCAATTCGTCGCAATCGCCAGAAGTTGAACTCCCTTGAGTTTCAATATCCTGCCCGCTTCCGGGAAGCTGCAATCAAAGCAGATATTAATGCCGATCTTCCCATGCGCCGTCTCGAAGACCGGGAAGGGCTTGTCGCCCGGCGCGACGAACCGGTCGATCCCGAGGTAAGGCAGGTGCAGTTTGCGAAAAGTCCCGGCAATTCCCTGAGGCGTTACAACCACCGCAGCGTTGTAGATACGGTCGCCGTCGCGTTCCAGCATACCGACCACGGCGGTGCAATCAAGCTTCCGCGCCGCTGCCGCCAGCGCCTCCGAGGCAGGACCTGGCACCGGTTCGGCGACCGGGGCAGCCTCCTCCAGGCTAGTGAAGCAGTAGCCCGTGAGCGCGCATTCCGGGAAAACCACGATCCCCGCGCCAGCCTGAGCTGTAGATTCCAGGCAATCAAGCACCTTCTCCAGGTTCTTCTCTTTCTCGAAAATCTTAACGTCCATCTGCACCGCGGCGACTTTCATGAGCCCTCCCTAGAAGCGGAACTGCGAAATTCGAAAATCGATCAATCGACTGCCTATGCCAGCTTGAGGAGAAACCCTTGCGCGCCGTCATTCTGAACGCAGTGAAGAATCTCCGCAGTTGTGATCTCGACGGACTACGAACATCCTGGCTTCGTTTCACTCACGACCGCCTGCGGCTTTCCTGAAAATCGCGCCCTCTGTGTCATTCCCGCGAAAGCGGGAATCCATTGTCCTGACGATGGGTCCCCGCTTTCGCGGGGACGACGCCGATTCTCACTGCCTCGGGTGGACCAGAGGCCCATGGAAACTCCTCAGGATGATAGATGAACGAGTTATTCCACAAACAGCGCAGCGCCGTTTCCGAGTGTAGCACGAGGCTCTCAGCGATGTCCTTGACAAAGAGTTTTGAATTGTGAGTAAATTTGTCGTACCGACAAGTCGCCCCTGGGATTCTTCCCGGCGCGATGAACTCAGCATTTCAAAATCTCAATGTTTGGAGGAACTATGACGAAAAGACTGACACTGTGGGCACTAGGACTGGCGGTAGTAGTTGCAGCTTCTTTACCACTGGTTTTTCACGCGCAGCCGCGGTCGCCGCAACCCGCCGCAGCCGCCGCAGCCACGCCGTCTCCGGTCCCGCCGGCAGCGAGCCCGGCCCCCCAACATCATCCGCGGATCGATGCAGCCATCCACCATCTCGAGGAAGCGAAGCATGAACTCGAGGCAGCTCCCGAAGAGTTCCACGGGCACCGTGTGAAGGCGATCGAGCACGTAAACCGTGCGCTCGAGGAATGCCGCAAGGCGCTTGAGACTGGACCAAGATAGACCCGTGGTAAGGCCGGGCTCCTGCTGTCCGTGATCCGTCCGTCCTCAGTTATGCGTTCGTCCCCTGCACCAGGAGGGGATGCGGCAAGCCCAAGTGCGCCCCATCCCCTTTCCCTCCATATACCTGCCTGCCCTGCTCCGCTTACCTGGGGAGCGCGCGCCAATCCGTTGATACCCCCCCCCGCCGTAGGGGGACGGCTTGCCGTCCCCGCATTCCTGCCGGCCCCTGCGGGGGTAGGGCAAGCCCTCATAAGCGTTTACTTAAGAACGTGCCTTTTTCGTTTTCTCTTTGAATCTGCCAGTTGCCGGGCGATCTCCTGCCAATGGCCGATGGTGTTGGCCAGTCCTTCCGTGGGAAGGATGGCAGCGT
>JBEKLY010000367.1:0-13335 GCA_050010015.1 Terriglobia bacterium | reverse complement strand
AGAAACCATGAAGTACCCGGGAGCGCGGGCATCCTGCCCGCAGAGTGCGTGCAATTGCGGCGCGAAAGGCGGGCAGGATGCCCGCGCTCCCGGATGTCTTCAGAGCAGGTCCACTCCACCCTATTCGGGCGGGCCGAAAGGTGAGATGTGGCTCTCTCCGCTTGTCTCGCCGACGGTGAAGTAGAAGGTGGCGCCTTTGCCGACTTCGGCTTCGGCCCATACCTGGCCGCCGTGCTTGTGAATGATCTGCTGGACCGTTGCCAGGCCTATGCCTGTTCCTTTGAATTCCTCCTGCCGGTGGAGCCGCTGAAACACGCCGAAGAGCTTGTCGGCGTAGCGCATATCGAAGCCGACTCCGTTGTCGCGCACAAAGTAGACCCAGGTTTGTGGGTCTAGTAGCTGCAGCTCGGGCGCTCGTGCCCGCGCCGCTTCACCAGCCTTGAGGGCCCCGATTTCGATTCGGGCTTTCTCCTGTTGGCGCGAGAACTTGAGCGCGTTGGACAGCAAGTTTACGAATACCTGCCGCAGCAGGAGCGGATCGGCATCGCAGGAAGGCAATGCCCCGACCACCAGTTCAACGCCGCTCCCTTCCAAGTCCACACGCAGATCGGCCATGGACTGCCTCACGATCTCCGCAACTTCGACGGGCCTCCTCTTCAGTTCCTGGCGCCCCAGGCGCGATAGAGCCAGCAGGCCATCGATCAGATTGCCCATATGGGAGGCGCTGTCGCGCACGAAGTCAAGGTAACGCCGCGCTTCTGCAGGAAGCTGGGGCCGATACTCTTCCAGGAGAATGCGCGAGAATCCGTCCATAGCCCGCAAAGGGGCGCGCAAATCATGGGAAACTGAATACGAGAAAGACTCCAGTTCCTTGTTCGACGCTTCAAGCTGCGCTGTACGCAGCCGGACGCGCTGTTCCAATTCCTCGTTAAGCCTGCGGACCTCTTCCTCCGCCCGCTTGCGACTGGTGATGTCGCGTGCGGCCGCAAAGACGCCGACCACTTCGCCACCCTGGTCGCGATAAACCGACGCGTTGTAGAGCACCGGCGTGGTGGACCCATCCCGGTGCCTCACCTCAAGTTCGTAGTCTTGCACCAAGCCCTCTTTGAACACCTGCTGGTACCCCGAACTCGCTTTCTCCGGGTCAGTGAAGTAGTCTGAGAAGTCGGCCCCGATGAGTTCATCGCGCAAACGGCCGGTGACCTTCTCGGTGGCAGTATTCACGTCCGTGATTTTTCCATTGGGTGCGATGGTGACCAGCGGATCAAGACTGACTTCGAGCAGATTGCGGTTGTAGGCGTTGGCCTTCTCGATCGCTTCCTTAGCCCTTTTGGCCTCGGTGATGTCAATGTCCATTTCGAGGATCAGCGGCGTTCCATCCGCGTCAACGAAGGGGAAGTCGTAGACGTCGATTACGCTACCCTCCGGAGAGCTGACTTCCCAATGGCGGGGCTGGCCAGTTTTGAGCACGTCGTAGGTTTGGCAGAACTCACAGGGGGAAGGTTGCCCGAAACAGTAGTCGTAACAGCGACGGCCCTGCGACTCGCCGAACCTCTCGCGAAAAGCCCGATTGGCAAAGGCGACGTGATAATCCGGCGTCAGCAGGCAGATCATGGGCGGCAGAGTTTCCAGAACCGCGAAGAACCGTTGGCGTTCGGCTTTGAGGGCTTCTTCCGCGTGTTGGCGTTCGGCGCGTGTGTGTAACACGTGAAAGCCGTAGGAGATGTCGTCCCCGAGTTCCGCAAGCAGCTTCACTTCCGCTGCATCGAAGGCGTCCGGGACCGGGGAATAAACTGCCAGGACAGCCATGGTTTGATCATCCAGCGTCATCGGAAGTGCGCAAGTTGAAGCGTACCCTCTTTGGGCTGCATCTTCACGCCACAGGGCAAATTGCGGGTCCTTCATGACGTTGTCACAGACCGATGGTCGGCCGGTGCGGATAGCGACGCCGCCGGGTCCTCTCCCGCGCTCTGTATCGGCCCAGGAGAGTTTCACGGACTCCAAATATCCTTCTTCAACTCCCGCGCTCGCCACCGGCCGCAAGGTCTTCTCCGCGTCGTGCTCGGCAAAGCCCATCCAGGCCATCCGATACCCGCCCTCTTCCACCAGAATCCGGCAGATTTCCTGCGGCAGTTGCGATTCGGCCTGGGCGCGCACCAGCGCATGGTTGCTCGAACTGAGAATGCGCAGCGCGCGGTTCAGGCGGCGCAGTTCCGTCTCCCTTCGTTTGCGCTCGGTAATGTCGCTCGTGATGCCCCAGAACCGCAGGAGTAAACCGTCCTCCACAATCGGGACTTCCGTTCGCAGTAGATCTCTGAATCTTCCCGTGGCGTCGCGGGCGCGGAGCTCGATGGTCCGCGTCTGGAACCCGCCTCGGACCATGCCTCGAAATGACTCGATCCTGGCTTCATCCCAGGTGGGTACCAACTCTCCAAATTGTTTCCCCACCAATTGGTCTGAGTCGGGGCAGCCGTAAATGGCGGTATAGGCGGGATTGCACTCGGCCAGGTAGCCCTGCTCAAAAAGCCACCTCAGGCTCTCATCCTCGGGCAAGCCGACAGGAAGTGGCTTCGCCAACTCAATTCGCCAAATCCCGTCGGTGGTATGCGAGATGAAGTTCTTGTAGCGCGATTCGCTCTTCTGGAGAGCTTCCATGGCGCTTTGCCGTTCGGCGCGGGCGCGAAGCGACTCGATACCAAACGCGACGTCTGCCCCTAACTCGGCGAGCAGATCCGCCTCCTCAGTATCGAAGGCCTCTCGAAACCTGGAGTAAACAGTCAGGGCCCCGATGGACTTGCCGCCCACACGCAAAGGAAGGGCGCAGGAGGAAGTGTAACCCTTGCGTTTTGCTTCCTCACGCCAGGGAGCCAGCTTCGGGTCTTCGAGCATATTCTGGCATACGACGAACTGGCCCGTTCGGATGGCCGTGCCCGTTGGCCCCTGTCCGCGGTCGTCGTCGGCCCAGGTAATCTCGACGGCCTCCAGGTAGCCCTCTTCGAATCCTGCATGGGCGACTGGCCGCACGGTCTTCGCCGCGTCTTCGTCGGCGAGGCCAACCCAGGCCATCTGATATCCGCCCTCAGCAACCAGAATCCGGCAAGTCTCGTGCAGCAATTCCGATTCGTCCTGAGCGCGGACCATGGCTTGGTTACTTGCGCTGAGCGCGCGCAGGGCGCGATTGAGGCGGCGCAGTTCCGCCTCGGCCCGCTTCAGGTCGTCGATATCGGTGCAGGTCCCGAACCACTTGACGAAGTTCCCCGTGGAGTCGCGCAGAGGCACTCCCCGGGTGAGAAACCAACGGTAGGTACCGTCAGCCCGCCGCAAGCGGCACTCG
Source organism: Terriglobia bacterium (assembly GCA_050010015.1). Classification (GTDB taxonomy): domain Bacteria; phylum Acidobacteriota; class Terriglobia; order UBA7540; family UBA7540; genus CAVROP01. The sequence goes on along the minus strand of JBEKLY010000367.1, from coordinate 10,001 downwards.
ATGTTGTACGTATCACCGGTCTCGACCGCATGGTTCCAGGCCTGCCAAGCGGGCTGCTGGTCGTCGGGATGGAAGGGGGTGTTCCAGCCTCTGCCATAACTCTCTTCCAGACTCAACCCGGTGTAATCCACCCAGCGTTGATTGAAGTAGACGTTCAAGCCATCGGGCGTGCACATCCAGACCATCTGCGGCACTGACTCAGCCAGCACACGAAAAGCCTCTTCACTCTCTTGCAGTGCTTTCTCAGCCCGCACACGCTCGGTGATGTCCTTGCCGAAAACTGCCACGCCAGTCTTACGGTTATCTTCGACGATTGGATTGAAAGCTAATTCCAAAGTCCGGTCGTCAAGCAGCGGATACTCAACTCGGTATGGGCCTCCTGACAAAGCGCGCTCGTACGCTGGGGGCCACCAAGTCGATCTGGCTGGCGTAAGCAAATCCTTCGGCCCCATCCCCAACGCTGCCCGGATTCCGTAGTTCTGTTCGATGTTCCTCTCCAAGGCTTTATTAAACGTGAGCAGCCTGTGTTCAAGGTCCACCGACCATATCAGGTCATCCGTGCTTTCGAGCAAAGCGGTGAGTTTGGCCTGAACATTTTGCAGTGCTATCTCCGCCTGCTTGCGCTCGGTGATGTCCTTGCCGAACACGGATATCGCGAATACTTTGCCATCGCGTTTCAGGAGATTGGCAGTCACCAGCATGAAGCCGGCGGTCGGAGAATTGTACTCGGTAGTATAGGAGCCGTCCGCGAGGGCTTTTTGATATATATCGCGCCATCTGGCGGCGAGTTCCTGATCTGCAAACGCAACCTCCGGAACCATGCCCTTCTGGAGGCGCACCCCGCGCCTAAGAAAGTGTTCACGAAGGCCCCCGTTAAAGGTCAGAAGGCCAAAACGTTCGGGATCGACAGTCCAAATGAAATCAGATGTACTTTCAACAATCGCATTCGTCAAAGCCTGCGACTCGCGCAGCGCCGCCTCCGCCCGCGTGCGCTCCGTGATGTTCACAGAAACGCCGACCATGCCCGCGATATTCCCGCCGGCATCACGAAGAGGGGTAAACGAGTTCTCGAAGGTGGTGTTGCTGAGCCCGTGGCCCACCGCGCTGGACTCCACGCCCCCGAGGGCTCTTCGAATGCCCTCGACGGTGCTCGCATCGAAGGTGCGAGCCTCCTCGATGCTTTTGCCCAGGAAATCGCCAGGAGTGTGCCCCGAGGCTGTAATTTCCTTACCGGTGAAGACCGTGAAGACCCCTCGAGCGTCGGTGGCAAAGAGGATAACCGGGGCGCTCGAAATCACATTCTCGAGCAGGGCCGTGGACCGGGCAAGCTCGGCCGTGCGCTCCGCCACGTGGCGTTCGAGTTCCTGCTCGGCCATCTTCCGGTCATGGATGTCCGTCGAGCTGCCGATCCACAGCGTCACCTCTCCTTGTTCGTTTCGCAGCGGCACGGCGCGAGTCAGGTGCCAGCGGAACTCGCCATCCGTACGCCGTATGCGGTGCTCAGTTTCGTAAACGTCTCGGGTCGCAACCGCCCGCCGCCACGCGGCCAGAGCTTCTTCCAAGTCACTGGGATGTATGATGGACGTCCAGTTCCAGCCTTCAAGCTGGCTCGCCTCCACCCCGGTGTAGTCGAGGGCGTTCGCGTTGTAATAGTCCCTGGCGCCCGTGGTGTCCGCGGTCCATATAATTTGCGGCATGGCCTCGGCGAGCAGTCGGAACCGCTGCTCAGAGGCTTGCAGCGCTTCTTCCGCCCGCTTAAGGCCGGTGATGTCGACGAATGCTCCAACGGCGCCGCGTGGGCATCCCTTCTCGTCCAGCAGCGGCACGACGTTGCCGAGGACGTTGACGGTGGCTCCGTCCTCGAATTCAAAGTCCATTTCGCGATTCCGGAACGTTTGGCCGGTGGCGGCCGCCTTCTGCATCACCAAATCAGCCGGCGGGATCTCTTTCCCGTCTCTCATCGCCCGGAAGTTCACGGGTTTCTGGTCCTCCGGCCCCGACTTCGAAAGATTGCTGCCGCGCGGCCTGCGCAACAGATCGTAAGCCGCTTGATTGCCGGACATCCAGCTACACTTGGTATCCTTGGACACGAAGATGCCCACCGGCGCGGCTTCCATCAGGGCTTCAAATTCCGCGGCCCGCGCTCGCTCACGGCTCTCGCTTTCGCGCAGCGCCGCCTCCGCCTGCTTGCGCGCCGTAAGGTCGGTGAGGAAAGAATAGTAGAAGGCAGGCTGCCCCTCATCATTCCTGCGGAGGTGAACAAGAAGCTCGATCGGGACGCGCGAACCATCCTTGCGTATATACTCCTTCTCGTAACGGATGGGCTGGCCCGTGCGGTGAAGCTCCTCCAGCTTGGCGCGTTCGATTTCCCGCCATTCGGACGGGGTTAGCGTGTACGCCCAATCCGTTGTCGAGAGCTCTGCGCGACTAAAGCCGGTGAGGCGCTCAAAAGCTCCGTTGAGGATTCCGAGCCGCCCGTCGGTATAGCCAACCGCAAAGGGCTGGTCGGAATTCTCGAGGAGGTCGGCGAGAAGACGGTTTTCTTCTTCGCGCTTGCGCAGGGCCTCTTCCGCCCGCTTGCGATCAGCGATTTCGCCGAGCAGTTCGCGGTTCGTCTCCTCCGTCATTGCCCTGGCCGCAACGGCGTCTGCTAGCGCCTCCCGGAGGCGCTCCTCGCTCTCACGCAACGCGCCCTGCTGCAGGCGTAGCCTGGCGACCAGCTCGCTCGAGTTCTCCAGTTCGGTCAGGTCGGTGGCCACGATGCAGATGCTGCGGCCGTGCGGGACATCGAGCACGTTGGGCGAGATATGAGCCGCGACGGCCGTGCCATCGGACGCGGTGAACACCAATCGCTGCCTCACCGGCACTTCTCGGCTCTGGGTCAGAATTGCCTCCACCGCGGCGCGGTCGCCTGCGGCCACGAATTGGCGCAAGTCGTGACCAACAACCTGCTCCACCGGCTGCTTGACGAACTCTCCGAAACGGCCGTTGGCGTACAGAATCGTGCCGTCGAGAGCGACCGTGACGGCGGCCTCCTTCATCGTGTCGACGATCTGCCGGTAAACCGACTCGGCCCCGACCAGCGAGTAGACCTGCTCTCCCCCCGCGCCGGAAACAACCACCGCGTCGACTTCACCCTCGCGTATGGCCCTCAGCGTCTCTTCGGCCTCGGCCAGCCGCGCCTTGAGCTCCGCGACCGATTCCGGGAGGGCCTTTTCCAAATGTTCGGGCATAGACTTTCCCCTCATTTCCCGGCCGCCGGCCGAAGGTCGAGGCCGACGAGGATTTTCTCGGTATCCGACATGTCGCCAATGAACCGGCGCAGGGGCAGTGGCAGCTTCTTGATCAGTGTAGGCGCGGCGATGATCTGTTCGCCCTCGGCGAGCGTCGGATGCTGATAGACGTCAATCACCTGCAGGTCGTAGCGCCCATGCAGGTGCTCTTCACATATCTTCTTGATGTTCTTGATGGCGTTGGCTGATCGGGGCGTAACCCCGGCCACGTAAAGGCGCAGGGTATACCTGAGCTTTTCCCCGCTATGCAGCGCCTTCTCGAAGCTCTCGTTGGCCGGTACGGACTTCTGCTCTGCCATGGATTCCCTCTCTTTCTCGACGGCTGTGAGCTCACACGGACCGCAGGTCGAGCCCCACGAGCACCCGCTCCGTGTTCGACAGATCACCAATGATCTTTCTCACCGGCTTGGGGAGCTTGCGCACGAGCGTGGGGAGCGCCAGGATCTGGTCACCCTTGGCGAGTTTTGGGTTCTTCAAGAGGTCGATCACCTCAATGGTGTACTGCCCCTTGAGGTGTTCCTCGCAGATCTTCTTGAGGTTCGCGAACGCCGTGAGCGATCGCGATGTCTGCCCCGCGACATAGAGGCGCAGATTCCATTGCTCCGCCTCTGTCTGCTCCACTGTCTTCTGGTTCATGGTGCCTCCCACGCCTTAAGCCCCAAAGGGGCGATCTATCGCAGCCCAGGCCAACGGCCTGGGTCAACGCCGCGCCTTGAGCCGCGGAGCGGCGCCAGATGAAGAAATTCGGAAGTGTCATCCTGAGCGCAGCGAAGGATCTCTGCAGTTGTTCGTAAATCGCTGAACCATAAGAAACTGCTGGGATCCTTCGCTTCGCTCAGGATGACAGCCATCGATTTTTTCACAGGTCCTTACGCCATGGGCTACTCTCTATCGGCCCTCCGGGCCTCTGGAAGCTGCCAGTGAGTGCTACGTAGCGCGAGCTAAGCCATTAGGCTAACGCCTATGGCCCGTTGGCCTGGGCTTCGCTAGAGCGCCCCTTTGGGGCTTCGCAGCCGCTGCGCGGAGTCGGACTTGCGCGCCTTGGCCAACTCTGCAAGGTCTTGCGCGTCGCGCCGCGCGTGATTCGCCTGTTCGGCCAGCAGCCGCCGGTAATCGTCTTCCTCGGAATCCAACTCCACCGTGAGCGCGGCAATCTGCCCTTCGATCAGCACCTTCTTACGGCGATTCGCCTGCTCGGCGCGGGCGAGCTCAAGCTTCCGCGCCGCCGCTGCCGCCCGCTCTTGGGACTCGTTTTCAACCCGCGACGCCCCCATGTAGAACCCGCCGCCCAAAAGCGACACATCCCGCAACTCGATCCCGTGGCTTGTCAATATGAACTCACGGATCTGGTTCGAGTGCGCCATCCCCCGCGACTTCAGTACGTAGATCCCGCGGTTTCGCTCGCCCGCTGTCTCGATATCGCGCAGCAGTATCCAGGTGTCCATGAGCGACGAGATCGCCGCGTCCGTGTGCTCGAGCTGAGCGCCGCGTGTGAGGTTTGTGAAAAGCGTGGTGATTCCCTGGGTCTTCAGCATGTCGATGAGGCGCATCAGCATCGCCTTGACCTCATCTTCCTGCCCCACCGAGATGAAGTTCGTGATCGGGTCAATCACCACCACGGCGGGATTGAAGTCGGCGACCTGCTTGTGCATTCGCGCCAGGTGGGTTTCGAGCCCCGAATACGACGGACGGGTGGCCTGGATCTGCAGCTTTCCATTCTTCACCCACCGTCCGAGGTCATACCCGATCGAACGCATGTTCCGGATAATCTGGTGGGGGGACTCCTCAAAGGCGAAGATCAGGCACCGCTCACCGCGCTCGCACGTTGCGTGGGCGAACGCCGCCGCGGTGCTGCTCTTCCCCGTCCCCGAAGTCCCTGAAACCAGCACGCTGCTCCCCTGGTAGTATCCTTTCCCGCCCAGCATGCTATCGAGCCGCGGAATTCCTGACGATACCCTCTTTTCGGACACCGCATGCGCAAGCCCCATCGAGGTCACGGGGAGCACCGTGATGCGCTCCTCGTCAATGAGAAACGGGTACTCGTTGGTGCCGTGGGCCGTGCCGCGGTACTTCAGAATGCGCATCCGCCGTGTCGACGTCTGTTCTTCCACCCGGTGGTCCAGCACGATGACACAGTCGGCGACGTACTCCTCGAGACCGTGGCGGGTGAGCGTCCCCTCGCCGCGTTCACCGGTGATGATGGCGGTCACGCCCTTGTCCTTAAGCCACCTGAAGAGACGCCGCAGCTCGGCCCGCAGAATGGAGATGTTGGAGAATCCTGCAAAGAGCGCTTCGACGGTGTCGAGGACCACCCGTTGGGCCCCGATCGTGTCGATGGCGTGTCCTAGCCGGACGAACAGTCCCTCGAGGTCGTACTCGCCGGTCTCTTCGATTTCACTCCGCTCGATGGAGACGTTGTCGAGGAGTATCTTCTTTTTTGCCACGAGGGCGTTCAGGTTGTAACCGAGCGACGCGAAGTTTGTGGCGAGCTCCTCGGCGTTCTCCTCGAACGCCATGACGACCCCCGGTTCTCCGTAGGTGAGCGCGCCCCGGAGGACGAACTCCATAGCGAGCATCGTCTTGCCACATCCAGCGGCGCCACAGACGAGAGTCGGCCGGCCCTTGGGCAAACCGCCGTTGGTGATCTCATCAAGGCCCTGAATTCCCGTAGGGCACTTCGCAAGGATCGAGAGGTCTTTGGGGTCATGTGCTCGATTCATCCTGGGCATACGCAGTCCTTTCCGCATCATGCGGCAGTGGTTTCGGTTCCGATCGTGCGGCGGCGTGATCTCAAGCTGCCGCACGATCGCCGCGGTGGGAACTCTACCAGATACTCAGGCATACCTCAATCCTGGCCCGCGGATTTCTTCTCGTCCCGGTGGTACAGGCCTGGGCCTGCAATCTGACGGACCTGCGCCTTCGGTCCCGGCCCGCCAGCGACTTTTTGACATTGTTCTTTGTTTTCATAGACATTCTCGCTTTGTTCCGTCGTTTTCGTTATCACAAACCCCGTTTCGTGCCGAGGCCGCGCAGTCCCACCCCCCCTGACCCCTCCTCATCCGAGGAGGGGCGCCGATTAATTCCCCTCCTTGGATAAGGAGGGGTCAGGGGTGGTTGATTTCTGCACCGTTCCTTTGTTTTCATAGACATTCTCGCTTTGTTCCCGGAATTCTTGTAGCGAGAGCCTCAAGTCAGCAGGTTGATGGCGATCTCCGGGAACGCTGACCTGAAGGTCAGCGCTACGCGGGCCTCGGGGCGACAATTCGTCCACCCCACAATGTGGACCGGCCCCATCCGCGCGTCAAGATGCTAGCCTATGTTTCTTGCGCTTGTCAATAGTCAGAAAGTCCGGGTCGTGCTTCGGTTTGGCGTAGCGGCGGCTTTACGCCGCCCTTGGACGAGCTAAGCTAGCCGCCACAAACTCAAACTGAGACACTACCAGATTCCGAGTGTCCGCCAGACTGCGTTCGAACGAAGCACCGCCATTGTACCCGCCCTTCTGGCGCTCGTGTTACACTCTCAGGCGTACTCCGAGACGGAGAGGAGTTCGATCGATCTCCGCCGCAACAACGGACAATTCACAACTGAAAATTGGTTACTGACCACTGCCCATGCTCTACGCCACAGCCTTATCCCTGATCGTGCTCGTCTTGCTTACGGTAAGCATCACGCGCATGCTCAAGCTGAAGAGCCATGCGGATTTCATGGTGGCGGACCGCAGGCTTTCGGCGGCGGTGCTGGTGTTTACGCTCCTGTGCTCGTGGATCGGAGCGGGAAGCCTTTTCGGAGGAGCGGAGTTCGCATATCGCAGGGGCCTGGCGTCGCTCTGGTTGCCGGCGGGTGGTTGGGCCGGCTTGCTGGTGGTCTACTTCATTGCCGGGCGCGCGCGGGCCTTTGCACAGTACACGGTACCCGATCTCCTCGAGGTCAGGTACAGTCCCATTGCGCGCGTGCTGGGGACGCTGTGCATCATTGTCTCCTACACCGCCATCGTCAGCTATCAGTTCCGCGGCGGCGGGCGAATTCTGAATCTCGCTTTCGGAGTCAGTGAAAGGACGGGCACCTTCATCCTGGCTGGCTTCGTGATTTTGTTCACGGCGCTGGCGGGAATGTCGTCGGTCGCTTATACGGACGTGGCGATTGGGGTGCTCGTCACGGCAGGATGCATCATTGCTTTGCCGGCGATGCTTCATCGCGTAGGCGGTTGGAGCGCGGTGCACGCTGCGTTGCCGCCCGATCACTTCACAATTCGGGGCGGCATGACGTGGGGCGAGGTGCTCGGCTATTTCTTGCCCTCCTTCACGCTCATGGTGGGAAATCAAAGTTCGTACCAGAAGTTTTTTTCGGCCCGCAGCGAACGTGACGCACGCCTCTCAGTAGTGGGTTGGATCGGAGGGACTCTGTTCCTGGAGACAGTGATCGTGCTTCTGGCCATGGTGGGAGGAGTGCTTTTCCGAAATGATATAGAGTCCGGAGCGATTCCGGCTTGGGGGATCGTGCCCTACGCCGCCCGCCACGGAGTCACACCGCTGGTGGGAGCCATCTTTCTCGGCGCCGTATTTGCCAAGGTCCTTTCCACAGGAAACAACTACCTGTTTTCGCCGGCGACCAACGTGGTTCATGACGTGTTCCAACGCTTGTCCCGGAAGGACGCAAGCGACCGAACCTTGCTGTTGCTTTCCCGCATGACCGTGGTCGTGCTTGGAGTCATTGCGCTGGCGCAGAGTTTTCAGCCCTCGGTGCTGGCGACCGCAGTCTATGCTTACGATGTGTATGGGGCAGGACTGACACCCGCGATTGTGGCGGCCTTCTTCTGGAAGCGCACCACCACCGCCGGCGGACTGAGTTCGATTGTCGCGGGCACTTTGGTGGCGGTGGTGTGGAAGGTGTTCGGCTTAGACGCGCGCGTCCCCATGATCTTTCCTGCGTTGGCGGCTTCGCTGCTGTGCTTGATCGGTGTGAGCCTGCTTACCGCGGCGCCGCGCGAGGAACAGTGGAAACCGTTTTTCAAGGAGTCGTGACGAGTGGAAACGAGCAGTCAGCTATCAGCCATCAGCTCTCGGCACCTGCGTCGTCGCCGTCATTCCGAGCGCAGAATTCATGATCCTTCGGCTCACCACTTGTCATGAAAATGCCCTCTCCCCCTTGGGGGAGAGGGTGGGTCGCGACGGCGCTTTCACCAGCCGGCGCGAGTCGGGTGAGGGGGTCCGGGTTTGCTATTTTCATGGCAGCGAGGAATCTGGCTCTGCCTTGTTGCGCATTGATGCTGAAATGCGGGAGGTTCAAGAGAATACCGGTGCGAGATTCCTCGCTTGCGCTCGGAATGACAGTGGGGCGGGGTATCGCGCAGCGACAACGGACAAAGGATAACGGACGACTGACGACTGACAACTCTTGCGAGGGACCATGGAACTCGAGCTGATTCAATCGACACTTCGTGAAAACGGCCTGGACGGTTGGTTGTTTTACGACCACCATCGTCGCGATCCCATTGCCTACCGCGTGCTGAAGATTAATCCGCCCATGTGTACGCGGCGGTGGTTCTACCTGATTCCCGCCGAGGGCGATCCGAGCAAGTTGATTCATCGCGTGGAGCGGCACAATCTGGACGGCTTGCCCGGCCGCGAGGTCGAGTACTCCACCTGGAAGGAACAGCACGAAGGTCTGAAGAGCATGCTGAATGGCAAGAGGCGGATTGCCATGCAATACTCGCCTCTCAACAACATCCCTTACGTGGGCCTCGTGGACGCGGGGACGATTGAACTGGTGAGGGAATGCGGCGTGGAAGTGATTTCATCCGCTGACCTGGTGCAGTTGTTTGAGGCGCGATGGTCGCCGGAAGCCCTGGCGTCGCACCTGGAGGCGGGCAAGGTGGTGCACGCCGCGGTGCGGGCGGGTTTCGCTGCCATCCGTGATGCCGTGCGATCGGGAAAGAGAATCAGCGAGTACGACGTGCAGCAGGAAATGCGGCGCATCTTTGAGGCCGGCGGCGTGATCATGGATGAAGGGCCCGTGGCGGCGGCCAACCGAAACTCCGCCAACCCGCATTACATGCCTGAGCGCGAGAACTCGGCGCCGATTGGCGCTGATGATTTCGTGCTGCTGGATGTTTGGGGAAAGATGAACAGGCCTGGCGCGGTGTACTTCGACATCACTTGGACTGGATTCGTGGGCGCAGAAGTTCCTCGCCGCTACGTTGACGTCTTCGAGATCGTAAAGGAAGCGCGGGACGCCGCCGTGAGCTTTGTGCAGGCTGCCATGACGAGCGGGCGAACCATTCACGGATTCGAAGTGGATGATGTGGCGCGCGAGATTATCACGCGCCGCGGATACGGGCCGAACTTCGTGCATCGGACGGGACACTCCATCGGCGAAGACGTTCACGCCAACGGAGCCAATATCGATAACTTCGAGACGCGAGACACGCGCCCCATCATCCCTGGGATTAGTTTTTCGATCGAGCCCGGCATTTACCTCGAGGAGTTTGGTGTGCGCAGCGAGGTGAACGTGTTCGTTGAGGAAACGAGCGCGCGAGTCACCGGCGAGGTGCAAGCCGCCATTGTGCCGATTCTAGCGTAGTGGGTAGGGGTAGGGCTTGCCCTCATAAGCGTTTACTTAAGGATTGCTTTCGGTCTGGGGTTCAGTTATGCTTCGGGTCTATGAGCCAAACGCTGGCGGTCTTTGAGGAGTTGGACGATTGGGAAGTGT
>JBEKLY010000366.1:0-7526 GCA_050010015.1 Terriglobia bacterium | reverse complement strand
GATCTGTGCCCAGCGCTGCCGGTCCATGTTCTTCACCGACTGATTTCCTTATGCAGCCAGGCGCGGGCCATCGTCCACTCGCGCTTTACGGTTCTCGGTGAAACGCGCAAGACCTCCGCAATCTCTTCCACACTCAGGCCTGCAAAGAATTTCATTTCCACAATCCGGCACTGGCGTTCATCGTTCTGCGCCAGACGGCCAAGAGCATCGTCGAGCGCTAGCAGTCCGGCCGACTTTTCGTTTGAGAAGGTAAGCGCTTCCTCAAGAGGGATTCTCTCCCCGGATCTGCCCCGTTTTGCCGCATGGTGCCGTCGAGCGTGGTCCACCAGAATCTGGCGCATCAGGCGGCTGGCGACGGCGAAGAAGTGGGCACGGTCCTGCCAAGCCGGTTGACCTCCCTCTGCCAGCCTCAAGAAAGCCTCATGGACCAATGCCGTCGGTGAGAGGGTGTGATCGGAGCGTTCGCGGGCAAGGCAGGCTCGCGCCTGACGCCGAAGCTCTCCGTAAACAAGCGGCAGCAGTTGCGATTCCGCCTCGCGGTCCCCCAGCCGGAATCGGGCCAGGAGCTGCGTGATTTCGCTGGCCTCTACCATGGACACACCTTTGTGATTTCCCTTGTGTCCGATTATAGCAGAATCCCTGTTTCTCAGCCGGTTACCCGCCCAATCGATAGTGTCCTAAATCTGGGTTGGTCATTGCCTGCGGTCTCTCAGCCCTGAAAGGGCGGCCCAGCACAGCCCAGGCCAGCGGAGGTGTGAAAGAATCGACGTTTGTTATCCTGAGCGAAGCGAAGGATCTCCGCAGTCTGGTGAGATTCAATGATTTACGAACAACTGCAGAGATCCTTCGCTGCGCTCAGGATGACACATTCCGAATTTCTTCACACCTCCGCTGGCCGGGGCTGTGCTGGGCCGCCCCTTCGGGGCTGCGCTAAGAATCGTGTCCCTTTTTGTGATGTTTCTTCGCATTACCTATTGAAGGGCTAAAACCTGATTTGGCGAACAGTACTACGCACCGTCGAAACAGGCAGGGATTACAAACCAAAATTTACATCTTAGGAGGACGACTCATGCAAAATCGATCGATTAACCGGGGCGCCGTCTTGGTGGTACTCCTGGCGGCTGCAGCGACTGCTTCCAGCGCGCTCGCGCAGGAGGCAAATTTCTCGACGCTCTACCTGTTCGAAGCTCCAGCCGCTAATACCTCCACGAGCGCTCTGGGGTCTCAACCGGACACCACGCCGGCTGTGGGTCCGGACGGCGCCATTTACGGGATGACTACCGACGGTGGCCAGTATGGCACCGGCGTCATCTATCGGTTCGACCCGGACTCGCATCAGTACACCGTCCTGCATACCTTCAGCGCGACGGATGCGAATGGAGACAACGCGGACGGAGCCTCTCCGGGCAATGGACTGACGCGCGGTCCCGACGATGTGTTCTATGGTATGGCCTATGACGGAGGCCAGAACGGCACCGGCACGGTCTTCGAGATCACCGCGTCGGGAACGTTCACCGTGCTGCACACCTTCAGCGCCTTGGATGCGAACGGGCATAACGCTGACGGTGGGGCACCGCTGCGCACCATCGTAGTCGGCAGGGATGGTAATCTCTACGGCACCACTCGGCTGGGCGGAGAGAATAGTTGTGGCATCGCGCCGTTTGTGAAAGGGTGCGGCGTCGCCTGGGTGATGGATCGCTGGGGTAACAACTTCAAAGTCATCCATCAGTTCGTCCAAGGCGAGGGTCACGCAGCCTCGCTGCTGCAAGCGCAGGACGGATTCCTCTATGGTTGCGGGGTGTGGCCGGGCACGTCGACGCCCTCCGGCGCACCGCTGCCCTCCGGAATCTTGTTCCGGATGGCGACTTCGGGGAGCCCCTTCCAGGTGCTCTATACTTTCAGCCAGACAGACGCGAACGGCGAGAACACGGATGGCGCTGACTGCTACGAGCCACTGGTTGAGGCAGAACCTGGCGTCTTCTACGGTGCGGCGGGTTACGGCGGAAGCAATGGTAATGGCGTTGTGTTCCGCTATTCCCTGCGGGCGCCCGGGATGGTCGACGTTGTGCACGACTTCAGCGCCACCACCGCCGGTGCGAATTGGGATGGGGCCGGTCCGGATGGCCCGCTAGCTCTCGGGCCGGACAGGACGCTCTACTCGAACGCCGATTACGGCGGGATGAACGGCAACGGTGTGATTTACAGCATCCGACCTGATGGATTCTTTGAGGTTCTGCACACTTTCAGTGCAACGAATCCTACAACGGGCGCCAATTGGGATGGCGTGAACCCCGATGACGGCGTGGTGCTGGACGGGAACAAGCTCATCGGAATAGCCATCTACGGAGGCAACGGCAGCCCCGCCGGTCTCGCCAACAGCGGCGGCACGTTGTACGAACTGAGGCTGTACGAGTCAGGGTATGGTGGTAAAGGTCAACCATGAATCCAGGGGGAAGTCGAAGGGGCACCTGGATCGGGGACTGAAGCCGGGGAATCGCAGACCTCGACGTCTGCGATTTTCCGGGAAAGCCCTGCAGGAGCATGTCGGACCTACTGAAAGCCTGTGCGTGACTTTACGCCGTTTGTGCAATGCCAACTCCGGTATGGCTCTGAAGTTATCTCCGGACTTCGCCCATTAGCCCTGCCTGGTCGCTAGCCTTGATCGGGAGTGACTCGGCCCAAAGGTGGAGGGCTGGGGCGATGCCGAATCGTGACGGGCTAAGTCACTACCGATCAAGGCTAGCGACGAGGGAGGACCATTTCCTCGAACCACGTCTGGAGGGAGCCGGTTCTGCGGAAGCTGCGCTTGGGCAGTTCCATTTCAGTTCGTTGCGAATCAAGGTGACGGGACTACAAGTCATCTGAGACCTCAAGGGACCGCTTAACCTGCCGATAACACCTTGGTGGGACTATCGACGCTCGTCCCCAAATCGGGAGCGGTGTTCGCGTTGGAAATATGATCCTGCACCCAAAGCAAGAGCCATCTTGTCACGGAAACTCCATCGCGCTCACCTGAATGTCCCGGCGAAAGCAACAGCGATCGAAGGAATTCCCGGAGCCTTGGAGTCTGGATTTCAGAGCGTGTTCGGTGACCCTGCGGTCGATCTACACAAGGACGCACCAAAGTGGTATCCGCCCCTTGCCCCCGTCCGTTCGCTGGTCAAACCTTTCATACTCGCCGCCACCGCGGCGACCCTCTATGAGTTGACCAAAGCCTTAGCTTTCCCACATCAAACTCTATGGCAATCTCACGCAACGACGGTTGTGGTGATCAGCCTTGCCGCAACCGTTGCATTCTATGCCGCGGCGTGCAGCCGCTTCGAGGTGCTGGCGCGAACCGAGTGGCGCGCGGCGCTCAACCAGCGGGCCGAGGCGGAGAGAGTCAACTTGGCGGCGGCCATCGAGCAGGCCTCGGAAGCGGTCATGATCACGAACACCGAGGGAGTCATTCAATACGTTAATCCCGCCTTTACGCGCACGACCGGTTACCGCGGCGACGAGGTGATGGGTCAAAGCGCACGCCTTCTGAAATCCGGCAATCAGGAACCGGCCTTCTACCAGAACCTGTGGAAGACCATCGTCACCGGCCAGGCCTGGCGGGGGGAACTCATCAACCGGCGCAAAGATGGCTCCCTCTACCGGGAAGAGATGAGCATCACTCCCGTGCGGGACCCCCGCGGCGAAGTGACCAGCTTTATCGCCATCAAGCAGGATACGACGGACCGGAGGCGCGCCGAAGAAGCCCAGTGCGAGAGCGAAGAACGCTTCCGGACCGCCTTTGAGGAGGCTCCCTACGGAATGTGCCTGACCGCGCTCGATGGCCGCTTCTTGCAGGCGAATGCGGCACTCTGCGAAATGTTGGGCTACTCCCGGAAGGAATTGCTGGAGGGAGCGTGGCAGAACCTCACCCACCCTGACGACATGGAGCGCTCGCGACGCGCGATGAAACAGTTTATGCAAGAATCGGCTTCTTCCGTGGAATTGCAGAAGCGCTATGTGCACAAGAACGGGACCGCCATCTGGTTCCAATTGAAGATCTCGGTCGTGAAAAACGCACACGGCGCCCCCGCCCATTTCATCACCCACATGGAAGACATTACCGATCGCAAGCGGGCCGAGGAAGCCTTGCGCGCTTCGGAACGGCGCTATCGCCGATTTGTGGAGCGAAATTGGGCAGGGGTGTTACGCAACGATCTTGAGGGCCGGATTTTGGAATGCAACCAATCACTGGTTAACCTCCTCGGCTACACTTCCGCGGAAGAATTGAAAACCCAGCGAACGCAGGCACTTTACTTTACTCTGTCCGATCGACGCGAGATGACGCGTTTATTGCGGGAGCAAAAGGCACTCACGAATTATGAGATGCGCTTCCGGCGCAAGGATGGTACTCCCATTTGGGCGCTTGCCAACGTCACCCTGGTGGAAGCAAACGAGGAGGAAGGGGAGGTCATTGAGGGGACCATCGTTGACATAACCGATCGCAAAAGGGCGGAGGAGACCTTGCGAGCCAGCGAAGCCCGCTTCCGCGCGCTGGTCGAGAACAGTTCTGATGCGATACTCCTTCTGGACCATACCGGCACCGTCAAGTACGCCGCTTCATCCACCCCTCGGGTGCTGGGGTATTCCGAGGACGAACTGGAGGGCCGCAACATTTTCGAGCTGATGCACCCGGAATTCCTCGAAGCCACTCGGAAGTCACTGGCTGAAGCCCTGCGGCGGCCGGACTCCAAGGTCGAGGGCGAGTGCCGGTACCGGCACAAGGATGGCTCATGGCGGTGGTATGAGTTCACGGGACAGAATCTGCTAGGCAATCCCGCGGTTCAGGCGCTCGTCGTCAACGCCCGCGATATTGATGAACGTAAGCAGGTGATGGCCGAGTTGCAAAGGGCCACGGAGGCTGCCGAGGCCGCCAACCAGGCCAAGAGCGAGTTCCTCGCCAACATGAGTCATGAAATCCGGACACCCATGAACGGTGTTATCGGTATGACCGATCTGGCACTGGACACCAACCTGGACGCGGAGCAAAGAGAGTATTTAACTACCGCTAAAGCCTCTGCCGAATTACTGTTGGACGTGATCAACGACATCCTGGATTTCTCCAAAATTGAAGCGCGGAAACTGAGTCTCGAACGCGTCCCATTCAGCCTGAAGGACACCGTTGACGCCCTCACGAAGGTGTTGGCCGTCAGAGCCGCCGCGAAGTCCTTGCAACTCGGGTCCACTTTCGCGCCTGACCTTCCTGCCATGGTCCTTGGAGATCCTGGTCGGTTGCGCCAGATCCTCATGAATCTTATTGGAAACGCCATCAAGTTTACGGAAATGGGTGAGGTTGTGGTCAGGGTGGGGAAGCTGTCGGAGACGCCAGAGCAAATAACCCTGCACATTAGCGTCGAGGATACGGGGATTGGCATCCCCAAGGAGAAGCAGCGGACGATCTTTGAAGCTTTCGTCCAGGCGGATGCTTCCTCCACCCGGCAATACGGGGGAACGGGACTGGGATTAACCATCACCTCCCAACTCGTCAGCATGATGGGCGGGAAGGTCTGGGTGGAAAGTGAGTTGGGCAGGGGCAGCACTTTTCACCTTACGGTATGCCTGGGCGTGGTCCAGACGCCCGCGGATCGCCCGGAGCGCGCTCCCCTCGGCGCTCCCCCACCGCCCGCGGAAGGCAGACGCAGTCTGCGAGTGCTGGTCGTTGAGGACAATCCTGTGAACCGGCTCCTGGGAGTCCGCTTGGTCGAAAAGCACGGCCACGCGGTAGTGGCCGTCAGCAGCGGCCAGGCGGCGGTCGAGGTCCTAAGGAGAGATCGCTTCGACTTGGTGCTGATGGACGTGCAGATGCCGGGTATGGATGGATTCGAAACCACCTGCGCCATCCGTCGAGAGGAGACCCGGTCGGGGAAACACCTCCCCATTATTGCCGTGACGGCACACGCGATGAAGGGGGACCGGGAGCGCTGTTTACTAGCCGGCATGGACGGGTATATCTCCAAGCCGATTAATGGCAGCGAGCTCTGTGCAGCTATCGAAAATCTCGTGGGGGACCACCGCCCAGCTGTAACACCCTCCGTACTCTGAACCGCTTTTTCCCTACCAACTGTGAACGCTCGATAAAACTGCCTGGAACCTGCTGAATCCGCCGGGGCAATCTAAAGTTCGGGGTGAGCGACGGCGTGCTCGGAAGAGACTTTCTCACCATCACGCAGCGGACTGCCATGGGGCTGGATGAATCCCCGATTGTAAACGTGCAGCCCCTGACCCTCCCGTTCTCCCCTTTGAGGAAGTTGTGATGGCATTGCAGTTGCAGGATTGGTCGCGGATAATCCATGCCCAAGGTCGCGTTTTCCGCGAGGGGCGTTTTCCCAGCGGCTGGTACCGGAGGGACGCCTTTACGAGTACTTGGAAGTATCTCCGCGACGAAACCGCTGCCCACGCGGTCCGCTCCGAACGCTGGTGATATTGGGATATTGTCGCCTTCGGGATTCTTTGGAAACCCTGTGAAAGCCACATGCGGGCGATCATGATGATCCCCTGCCACGGTTCTGAATGTGGTCGGGGGTCAACGCTGAGCCGCCAATCGCATGAGCTTGCGAGCGAATTGCTCAGTACACCTCCGCCACAATGCAATCCTCCGCCAACATGATCGCCTGCTGTCGTCGTGGACAAAACGGCGATCCACACCTTATATCGCTCCGAGTTGGTTCGAGATAACCTTGCCACCCACCAGAGGGTAGTCTCCGGCTTAAGATGCGGTCAAGTCCCGGCCATTTGCGGGGACGCAGTAATTCACACCATCAAAGACGGATGGGAGCCCACGCCGAGGATCTACCTGTGGCGGGGCTGTTCCATATTGCACAGACAGTTCAAGTCTCAACCGGTTACCATTGAACCTGGATGATCGGGGAATTCACTGCCAGCTACCCAGGACGGGGAAAGAGCTAACCGCGGGCCCCCGTAAAAGCCGCACAGGAGTTGGCTTGAAATTGCGGCACCGACTTTCCCAACCCTCATGGAGGTCAGGCCATGTTGAGAAACCTAAACGTGTATTTGATCAAACCCACCCAGTATGATGATGATGGCTACGTTGTGCGACATTGGCGTGGCGTGCTGCCGAGCAATACGCTTGCTTGCCTGACGGCGCTGACGGAGGATGTGATCAAACAGAAGCGGCTTGGAGAATTCCTCCGGGTGAGAATTCACGTTCTCGACGAGACCGTGGACCGCGTTCCGGTGAAGCGGATCTGCCGTTCACAACGCGATCAGAAAACCAAAACCATCGTTTGCCTGGTAGGCGTTCAAACCAACCAGTTCCCGCGCGCTGCCGACTTGGCTCGGGTCTTCCGGCGTGCGGGTCTGACGGTCATGATCGGAGGGTTTCACGTCAGCGGTTATCTGGCTTTACTGCCGGCGATCCCGCCCGACATCCAGCAGCTTATGGACGAGGGCGTGACGATCGTAAAAGGGGAAGTGGAAGAAACCTGGGGTGACCTGCTTTGTGATGCCGTGGAGGGACGCCTGAGGCCACT
>JBEKLY010000365.1:0-7527 GCA_050010015.1 Terriglobia bacterium | reverse complement strand
TTTTACCCGTCCATCGGTCTCACCACGAATAGCGCGCCGGTAGGCCTTGAAAGCACATCATTCAAACATTGGATCTCCTGGCCCAGCCGATTCTGGTCCGTAGGGCCAGGTTTGGCGGAGACGGTCTACGATGCCGGCAAGCGCCGAGCCACGCTGAATCAGAACATTGCTGCCTACGACGCTACGGTGGCCAATTATCGCCAGACCGTTCTCGCGGCTTTCCAACAAGTCGAGGATAACGTGGCGGCTTTACGGGTGCTTGAGGACGAAGCGGAGGCTGAGGACCAGGCAGTGAAAGCCGCCCAGAATGCCCTCGATATCTCGACCTATCAGTACAAAGCGGGGACCGTCAACTACCTCACGGTAATCACGGAACAAGCCATTCTGCTTCAGGACCAAGTGCAAGCCGTGAACATTCTGACCCGCCGTATGAGCGCCAGCGTCCTCCTCATCGAAGCGCTGGGCGGAGGGTGGGACGCTTCAACTCTGCCTACCCTGCACGACGTGGCGCAGGTCAAATAGGAAGAGCGCGCTTACATAAAGACCACCGACTGGATGCCGGAAATCTCGAAACGCTTCCGGCAGCGGGGATTCTTGCATTGAACCATGTCGTCTCGCCGGATCATGTAGTCCCTGGCTTTGGCGAACCGCGCCCGGTCTCGTTCATCGGCGTGGCCAGGTAGTCTATTCTTTTTGGTTCGCACCAGCCAGCGAATCTCGTACGCCTCCGCCTGGTGGCAATGTAGGCAGGAGAGGGTGGCGGGCTTCAGACTCTCTTTTTCATCGAAGAATTCGCGCTCATCCATAACTTTTTCATTTTAGCCGGTTTCCGGCTGTAACTCCAGATCGATTTACGACCCCCAATCCGGCGATAACCGTCCTGCTGTAGGGGGACGACTTGCCGTCCCCGCATTTCCGCTGGTCCCGACGAGGGCAAGCCCTAACCTTACACCGTGCGGGTCCAGCCGCGCGCGCCATAAGGGCGCATGACCATGCACGCCGGCCACCCTCGCCCTTCCTTATCGACGGATTGCGAGAGAGATGGATTTAAGTAGTGGTTTCGCTTCTTGAACAGACGTATAATGCGCTGGGGGCGAGAGACTAAGACTGTCTCTCAGGTCTCGCTATATTTCGGAGGACCCATCATATGTCCCACACTCTTGGCGAACAAGAGCTCGCCGATTATCTTTTTGATCGCATCATTGTGAATTGCCCGACCTGCCTGGATAACAAGTGCCTCCGTGTAGCCTGCCTGAAAGTTGCGGACGAGCTACTCGAGGACGCTGAAATATCCTATAAGCTGGCGCCTGTCTCCGACGGCGGAGCTTGAGGACAGGGAATAGGGAACAGCGCCCCAAGCCACGCTGTTCCCTGTGCCTCCGTCGCTGCCGATTCACTGTTTTGGTTTTCGTTAATCCCTGATCCCTAGCCCCTGATCCCTATTCGGTTCCCTATTCTCTCCTCCAAGGAACTTTGGACCCAGCCACAACAAAGCCAGAGCGTCGATCAGTCCATGCGCGAGCATGGAAGGATAGAGACTGCCGAAATGAATGACGGGATAGGCAAGCAGGGCTCCTAACAAAGACGCTCGTATCATCCCGCTCCAACCTTGATAAACGTGAGCCAGTCCAAACGCCAGTGATGAAACAGCGCATGCTAAGACACCGGAACGCAGCCATTGACTGACTTGAGCGAGAAGCAAGCCGCGATACAAGAATTCCTCGCAGAGAGCAGCTGTGGGAACCAGCAGAAGCAGCGACCAGGCTCTCTCTTGGCGCGTCTTGGGGATCAAGAGGTAGGTGAGTTCACTTTCTTGCGGCCACCACCCGTGGCGCTCCAGGAAGAGGCTGAGGAGAATGCCAGCCACGGACAGTGCAACCAAGGCGCCTGCGGAGATGAAACCGGGGGCGACGGCGAGCGTTGCGAAGCCTATGGAAAACGCACTCAGAGAGCCGAGGAAAAAGACGACTACTCCCACGACCGCCAGGACCCACTGCGAAATCGCCGCCGAGATGTAAAGCTCCAGCCGTGCCATCTGACGAAGCCGGTGATCGCGCGCTGTGGATAGGGAGAGGATCGGGACTCCAACGACTAAGAAGAGCATGAAGAGGGCTGATATTATCCGCGCCGCCATTTGAAATCCTGGGGCTGTCATTCTGACTCTGAGCAAAGCGAAGAGGAAGAATCCGGGCAGTTGTTGTTTCAACGAACTGCGGAGATCCTTCGTCGCCCCGCAATTCGGAACTCCTCAGGACGACACCGCGGGCGTTGTTCAGCATCCCGCTTGGCAATGTAGGTGGTCACGTCTCCCGGCTTTTGGGTCCCCCCAAGAGGTACGTCCCCAACACCCCCCGGCAGCGGTCGCGATACACGTCCACCGGCACGTCCTCGGGGCCCAATAGCCATTGCAGACAGTAACCGTCGACGAGGGCACGAATAGTGGAAGCCGCCTCCAGAGGATTTACCCGGCGGAACTCGTGTTCGTTGATGCCGTCTTCCACGATTTTCCGATCTCGCTGCCGGCACCTCTCGAAAAACTCCGAAAAGAGCTTACGAAATCGCTGGAAACGTGCCCCGCGGCTGACAAAATCGAAAAAGACCAGGTAAAGCTTGCGATTAACCTCGGTGCTATGAAACAAGACCTCCAGTTCCGCTCCGAGGCGCGTGCGCGCCGGTTCCTGAGAATGCACGACCTCGTCCAGGCTGCGGTTCAATTGGCGCAACAGCCACTCCAGGACGCCGAAGAGGAGGTCTTCCTTGGTTGGGAAGTAATAGAGTGCCCCACCCTTGCTCGACTCCGCTCTGGCCACGACGGAATCCAGTGTAGCCGCCTCGATTCCTCGTTCCAGGACCTCCGCGTAGCCTGCCCGCTGGAGCGCTTCTCTCCGTCGACCAATGAGTTCGGGATTGGCCCTGCGTGGACTCATGACCGCCAGAATGATAGCATGAGTTGAGACCGGGGCGTCCGATGAACACGGAAATCGAAAACCTTGTGGGGCTTGATCGCCAGGAGTTGGAGCGACTGGCGCAGTCCTTGGGGAAAGCGCCGTATCGCGGCCGCCAGCTCTATCACGCCCTATACCGCCGCCGGGCAACGGGTATTGCCTCCTTGACGGACCTCGACAAAGATTTCAAAGCAGCCCTGGCAGCTCAATACGATGTCGACTACCCCCGTGTCCAAGCGGTGTTCACGTCGACGGATGGCGCGTCCCGCTTCTTGCTTCGTCTTCAAGACAGCACGCTCATTGAGACCGTGTATATGCCGGAGGAGCAGCGGGTCACGCTCTGCCTCTCGAGCCAAGCGGGCTGCGCCGTGGATTGCCGATTCTGCTTCACCGCGCTCCTGGGGTTGCAGCGCAATCTCTCGGCGGGAGAACTTCTCGGGCAGGTGCTGGCGGTGGTAAAAGCTCGCGAGATTCTCCCTGGCACGCGGCTCAATCTGGTCTTCATGGGAATGGGCGAGCCGCTCCTCAATCTTGCGCAAGTGATGAAAGCTGTGCATATACTCGCCGACCCTCAAGGCTTTGGCATTCCGCTGCGTCGCATTACCATCTCCACCTCGGGCATCGTTCCGAAGATCAGCGAGATGGCGCGCGACCCGAGGCGCCCCAAACTGGCCGTCTCACTGAACGCTTCGACCGAGGAGCAGCGAACGGAGCTTATGCCGATCAACCGGAAATACCCGCTGCGCGACCTCCTGCACGCCTGCCGGACCTACCCGCTGCGACCCCGCGAGTTCGTGAACTTCGAGTACGTTCTTCTGGACGGCTTTAACGATGCTGACGCCGACGGCGAACGCGTAAGCGAACTACTGCGCGGAATGCGCGCCAAGGTTAATCTTATTCCCTACAACTCCGGCTCCGAGCTTCCCTATAGTGCTTCTCCTATGGGGAGAGTCCTGGCCTTCCAGCAAATCCTGGTGGGACACGGGATTCCAACCTACATTCGCATTTCACGCGGACAGGATATCGGCGCCGCCTGCGGGCAGCTTCGGTTGAAAGGAATGCGAAACGGCGGCACCACCCCCTAACCCCCTCCTCAACGAGGAGGGGAGTCGGTTCCCCTCCTTGATAAGGAGGGGGCAGGGGTGGTTCGCGCGCGGTTAGCGCAGGTTTTCAGGCCGAATTCCGATCACTGCCGCCATGCGCCCCGTGCCGCTTCCGTCGCGGCGGTAGGAATAAAAGAGGTCCGGGTGGCAAGCGGTGCAGAATTCGACCGCGGCGACATGGCGCGGCGCGAGCCCCGCTCCACGGAGTTGATCTTCTGCTACGGCAACCAAGTCAAGATGCACTGAGGGGTTTGGATCGGCACTGTGCCCTGGTGGTTGCATGTTCAGGAACGAGAGGGAGCGAGGTTCGGGACGGGACGCCGGGTGTCCGGCCCGCTTGCGAAAAAACTTATCCGCGTTCGGGAAGCGCCCCTGAAAGGCCTCTTCCACATCTTTTCCCACCTCGTAACAACACGCCCGTATGGAAGGGCCCAGGACGGCGAGCAGGCGTGAGGGCTCCGAACCGTACACGCGGCGCATCTCTCCCACTGCTTTTTCGATGATCCGCCCCAGCGCCCCGCGCCACCCGGCGTGCACTGCTGCCACGGACCGGCGGTTTGGGTCCACGAGGAGCACCGGCAGGCAGTCGGCAGTTCGCACTGACAGGAGGATGCCCGCTTGATCAGTCAGTAGTGCGTCACCCTCAGGTTGGGCGAGGCCGAATTGCTCAGCCGACGGGTTCCCGGGCAAGAGGTACTCGAGTTCGCCTCCGCTTGCTTGGCCGACTTGATAGACAACCGTGGAATGGACTTGCCGAAGCGACGCCAGAGCGAAGCGTTCTGCGCCAAGCTGACGAAAAAAAAGGTCCCGGTTCTTCTGCACTCGAACCTTTGGTTCACCCTTCGTGAATCCCAGATTGAGGCCGGCAGAGGGACCGCGGCTCACCCCACCACGGCGAGTACAAAAGGCGTGGATCAGCCAGGGATAACGTGAGAGGAGCGCGTGCTCGATCCAGGCCAACTCGCCTCGCGAGACGAGATGTGATGTTGGGTGACCCAAGAGTCGAATATAGCACACGCCAGTTGAACCTTGTGCGCCACTCTGGTATGCTAGCGTTGGCTTAAGGGGGCCTTCCAACCAATAGTGCAACTAAGCCTGTGACTTAGGCCGAGAGAACCTCTTCTTTAGTAAGAGGAGGGCTACAGATGTTGAAGGGAAACCCGCCTCGCTCTGCGACTGCTCACTCGACTACTGCAACCCTAGAGCGAAGCTGAGACATCCAAATTACCGGGAAAGGAAAACGATGTTACCGGATCGCCTGGTGCGTATGATTGAACACCATGCAGATGAGTTGACCCGCGCTTTGGTTGAAGATCTTCAGTCCAACCCGCGTACGGCCGCCTACCACAAATTCTCCCGGGACGCCATACATCTTCGCACCTATAACGTGTACAAGGACCTCGGCTTGTGGCTGAACAGCAAGGCCGAAGAGGATATCGAAGCGAGATACACTGAGCTGGGGAAGCAACGCCACAGTGAGGGAGTGCCGCTGAGCGAAGTTGTCTACGCCCTCACCTTGACGAAGTATCATCTACGAGACTATATTCGAGTCGCCGGTTTGGTTGACTCTGCCATAGATCTTTATCAGGCGTTGGACCTCCAGCGTCTTTTAGGCCAGTTTTTCGACAAGGCAGTCTACTACACCGTCCGGGCCTACGAGCGCGCAGCGAGCCTTCAGACAACCGCCAGCGCTTCGCAATGAACGGTCTGGACTTCGAGTCAGCCCCGGCTTGTGGCACATGATCGTCGGCACTGGTGTTGACATCATGGAGACTTCTCGGGTCGAAGAAGCTCTCCTGAAGCACGGCGAACGTTTTGCGAACCGCGTATGCACGCCGGCGGAGATTGACTACTGCAAAAGGTTCAAGGACTCGGCGGAGCGGTTCGCAGCGCGCTTTGCGGCCAAAGAGGCGGCTTTTAAGGCCCTGGGGACGGGCTGGAGCCACGGCGTGCGGTGGGTCGACGTAGAAATAACCCACACCGCGAGCGGGAAGCCGGAGTTGATCCTGAGAGGTCAAGCGGAGGAAATCGCGCGTCAAATGGGAGTTGTCCGGACTGCGGTATCGATCTCACACGCTGGGCGATTCGTGGTTGCTCAGGTGATATTTGAATCCGATGGCTAGCTTTCTCCAAACGGCCTGTCGTTCCAGTCAAGGCCTCGGAATTGTGTTGTTTTGCGTATTTGGGATGTTACCCGCACGCGCTGAGCCGCTTGGAGAAGAACAGCACTTACCGGAACTGGGCGCCAAAGAAGCGTCCCGCTTGCTCCTGTCGCAAATCCCTCCAGGGTACCCCGTCCTGGCCAAAGTGAATTACATTCAGGGCCGAGTCCGCGTGCGGCTCACGGTCGACACCGAAGGCAAAATTGTGAATGCGCACGTCCTGAGCGGCAACCCGCTCTTGGCCGCAGCTGTCCTCAATTCTGTTGCCGGCTGGCGCTACCGTCCGTATGTGGCAAGGGGCGGGAGCAGTCCCACCGCTTTCGAGACGAAGTTGGAGGTGAATTTCTCTCTCCGCACAAACCGGATGGACCTCGTTCCCACCCAAGCGGAATCGGACTTCGGCCGTCAAGTGAAGCCTCCTGAGGTCTTGACAGGGCCCGGGAAAAGCACCGCAACGGATTCCTCCGTTCGGCTGCGCTTGCTGGTAAGCGCCGAAGGCAAAGTGATCGATTCAGAGATTCTGAAGGGCATACCCTCCTTGGTTGAAAAGGCGACGAGGGTCATCATGCGATGGTCGTTCCGGCCGGCAAGATGGGGCACACTCGCCGTTCCGTGGTATCTTGACGTTGACGTCCCCGTCGACCACGCCAATATGCAAGCCGGTGTTGGACTGCCGCACGCGCTCGGAGGGCCCGGAAGAGAGTAACTGCACGCCCGGGAGTACTTCAGCTTGCGGCGGAGTACCCATAGGCCTGTGTCCCACCCGAGCGAATGAAACTCACCTACGACGTCGCCCCCACGAAAGCGGGGGTCCATTTTCGGTCCGGGACACAATGGATTCCCGCTTTCGCGGGAATGACGACCGGGGCGCGGGAAGGGAATTGATTATCAAGGCCTTGCGGCGGCGGGGCTAAAGAGTCTCTGTGAGACCTCGTTCTGCTGTCATTCCTAGGAGCCGGAGGCGACGAGGAATCTCGCTCTGCCCTTGAAAACACTCAGAGCAAGATTCCTCGCGGAGTTTACCCTGAGCACCCGGAGCGAGATTCTTCGCTCCGCTCAGAATGACAAGCGAAGGGCTCCGTCGAAAATCGTCGTTGTGATCACCGACCCCTTTAGGGTGAAGTCGGTGCCGGTGCAGGGGTTAGGGGTGTCAGTTCGACGTTGTACCCCAATTGGCGAAGTGCACGAGCCAACCTGCGAGCGCGATGGGCGCGGGCCTTGGGATCGCGGTTCACTCCCTGCTCGACGTAACGGACCTTGTCATGCAAAATCTTCCACACGACGCGGCAAAGGCGATGGGCGACGGCCCACGCCGCT
>JBEKLY010000364.1:0-7574 GCA_050010015.1 Terriglobia bacterium | reverse complement strand
CGTGGGCGCGATGCGACCGTTACACCCGCGATGTTTTTCAGCATCTGGCCTACTCGAAAGCCCGGCTTCGCCCGGAGGAGTTCTTGAGGTACATCCAACTGTTAATTTTCGCCAAGCAATCCTGGGACGATGATGCGTTCCATGAGCAGATGGTGAAGGATCGCCTTCGGGCTGCACTGGACCCTTTGCCGCAGCCCCTGCACGGGCTGGAAGGTCAAGCCGCGGCCTGCATGGAGCATAACGTTCTGCATGAGCTTACCAGCATCCAGTGTCCCTGCCTGGTGATTGACGGGCGGGACGATGCTTTCACGCCGATCTGGATGTCGGAAGAAGTTGCCCAACTCATTCCAGATTGCGATCTTTACTTTTACGACTTTGCAGGTCATGCCTTCCACTGGGAACGTCTGGAGGATTTCAATTCGCGTGTCCTCAAATGGCTGATCGAGCACTGAGATCTTTACGCTGGATGACCCAGTGGTAGTAGTGACCGGCCCTCGGCTTGTCAAAATCACGTCAGTAGAGGTTCCACAATCTGGCCGTGCACATCTGTCAAACGAATAGGTCTTCCCTAACGGCGTGTTTACCGATGGCACTGCCGCTGATTCCTTGTGAAATTTCCCCTCCCCACCAGAGGTTTTCAGGTGTTCGATATCGCCACGAGCGGATTATGAATGAAGGTCGGCTTCCCATCGACTATCCCAGCGCATGGCTGGGGGTTTCGGCGTGGGAAGGGCGTTCTTCAGGCCCAATCCGGCCTAACTGGGGCGTTTGGCCTGAAGGTGTGAGGGGAGGGAAGTAGCGCGTGTACAGGTCGACAACCCGTCGAACGAGCGGCGCGTATCGCATGACACCGTGCATAGATACGCATTTATAGCCGCCGGGAAACTCGGCATCCCACGGGCTCCAGTGCTGTCAGGACGGTGCGCAGCGTCGTCTTGCAGATCGATTGTCACGGAATTATCGGTCAGGAGGCTTCAACTGCGGAAGGTGGGTTCACCGGACGGGTACGAAGACTCAGGGTAATCATTCCTGCGCGTTTCGAGTTCAAACAGCTGGCTTCGTTGCCGGATAGCGGTGGAGTGAGTTTCACGAAAACGACGCCACGGCCTCGACGCACCAGATGCTTTTGGCACGCGGCTCCACGCAGGTCGCCCCTCGGCCTCAATCCCAGACTTACACAGTCTTGTACTTTTCGAGGAGCTTCCTTACTACCTCGGTACCTTTGATCGTTTCCGGAACCTTCGCGCCGGCTTGGATCAAAGTCACTACCGTAGAGGCGTAATCGCCTGTGTCCTTATGCCAGCCGTTCTCCGAACCATGAACGGCCCAACCAAGAGGTGTGGACTGGAAGTCGTTCCCGATGTCTTCAAGGTCCGGTTGATGCCCCAGGATCAGTTGAACCATCTCCGCATTGCCGTGCCAAGCTGCCCAGTGAAGTGCCGTAGCGTGATGCTGGCTCACAGCATTTACCGGAAGACCGGCCACGAGCATCAGGCGGACAGCGGGAAGATCGTCGTTGCGTGCGGCGTGCGCTAAATGACGCCGGCTGGCGGCGGACAGGCTCGCCCCTAAAGCGGGGTTTTGGGTAAGCAACGACTCTACCATTCCCCTGTCATGTAACCAGCACGCGTTGAGCAACTTCTCATCGGCGGGGCTTCGCTCCGTCAAAAGTCGGAATAAGTCAGAATGACCAAACGATTTTGCGACTTGGCAGGCTGAGACGTACCATCCCAACTCCCATTGATAGATGGTACCGCCTGTCTCCCCGCCAACCATTGGGAAATACTCATCGCTGACCCGTATACGGATAGATTCTGGGTTGGCATCAAGATGTTTGAGGACAAGGTCAGCATCGCCGAGAGCGGCCGCCATCAGGATGTCTGTCCTGCAGCCGCGTTCAATCAAATACCGGGCGATCTTGGGGCGGGAGCGCACCATGTATTGCGCAGGCGTAGACTCGTGGTCCACGTCGCGTGCGTCAAGATCCGCGCCCTGATCGAGTAAATACTCCGCGATCTCAATGGTCGTAGCAAAGTGGAGGGGCGTTTGCCCGTCTCCACCCTTGGCATGAACTAGCTCGGGATTGGCGGAGATGAGTCGCTTGAGGTTTCCGAGCATACCCAGTCGAGCGGCGGCGTGAACGGTCACTTCCGCACCGCGCTGGATGGCGTAAGCCGCTAACTCGGGACTCGCACAGTCGAGCAGGCCAAATCCTCCTGCCCACCACCGGCTCTTCGCATTGATGTCCGCACCTGCCTCGAGAAGGACATCCAACATTGCGCGGCTACGAACCCGGGTAATTGGCGGCGAGTCAAAGGCGGCGATGGGGTCGTAGAGCATGGCCCTGAGTCGGGGATGAAGCTGAAGCAACCGTCGCACCGTGGCGGCATTGTCTTCCTGAAACGCCTTTTTTGCGAGCTCCAGCGGGTCCGCGGTTTTCTCGGCCAATGATTCCACCCTCTCCTTCAGCACCGACCAACTGTCGAAACCGTAGTCGCGCGCAATAAGATGTTGTGCATCCGAGAGCTTTGGCGGCGCGTTCAACTGCAGAGCAGCAAACCTCTCGATGGCGTCCGGCTCTCCCTGGCGGAAGTCACGCAGCAAGGCCTTCGCCTGCTTCCTCAAGTATTCGATATTCGGATTCGGGGGTAATTCAGCTGGCATACGCCTCCTCCTTTGTCGCCCGGCGTCCGCTTTGACGGGCAGAAGAGAGGCTGACACTGAGAATACTCAGGAGCTCAGGTGGGATAATCCCTTTCCGCGGACGGGGTGCGTCCTGTGTTCCGCAATTTGCAAACTAGCAATGGCGAGGAGGGTTTGTCAACTCCGAATCTGCAAACCGGCGACTCGGAAGTACCCACTCGGCTAACTAACTGCGTGGATTACGGGGCCGTGCCATCTGGCGGTAGAAACGAGCCAGGGCCGCGATGTTGCGGTCGTGTGAATGATACTCATTAGCTTAAGAACCACAGCGTCCGGCACCGCGGGTAGCCAAGCTGCAAGGGTAGTTTCGCAGGAAACCTGAGCGGGAAAGGGTTGCCGACCGGGGAAGAGCGGCAGAACGGAGAATTCATTATCTTCGCGGTCCCCGCCAGGTGAGCTTGGCTCACATGGTTCCTCCAACCAGGGGTGCAGTCAGAATCGAGGGGATGAGGCGATGGAGTCTTTGTGATGTCTGCAACCATTCTAGCCACAGGGGAATCTAAAACTAGCTGTAGTCATAGCTAAGGGCGTCGAAAAACAGATGTGAAGGACAACCCTCACGTTGATCAAACTCCCATTTGGGACTGCGGACCGACTGCACCGAATGGTGTGCGCTATCGAATTCCTCCACGTCACGACACTGGCACCGACAAGACATCGCTAGCCCTTCGCTGAGATAGAGAATGCCTTCAAGGTAATGAGGGCCAGAGAAAACGGTTTCCTTCATTTCTGCTTAGTTGCCAGAGAACAGCATGGATCCCGTCAAGGAGGGACAGTGAGTGATGAATTCCCCACCTAGAACCATACTCACTCGGCTGCTCGTAGGTTTGGCGCTGGCATCTTCATTCAGCATGCTAACCCGACAAGTTTTCGCCCAAAGGATGCCAGAGGCTGCGAAGGGGCCGTCGGTGGCCCGGCAAGCGACTTCTGAGGGAAAGCCAAGCGATTATGTCGGATGGGAGACATGCGCTGGCTGTCATCGCGCAGAGGCGCAGTCCTTTGTGAAGACTCCTCACGCCCACTTCGGGGAGAAACTGCCGGCTTCTCCTTTCGTTTCTACCACCGGACTTTCTCCCTCGGCGTCGGCGGGGAAGAAGATTTACGACGACATGATGTGCGCGGGCTGCCACTCGATTGGAGGCCAGGGCGGCACGAGCGGAGGGGCGCTCGATGATGTTGGGGAGCGTCGTACGCGGCCGCAATTGCTCGAGCGCATGCAGCAACGGCGCGCCGGCAGCGTTATGCCGCCCCTGCCCTCCGACATGCCGGACGCGCAAATCAACCAGCTCGTGGACTACTTGATGACGCTGACCGGAAAGCCGGGGGCGGCGACTGCTGCTGCCGCTCCGCACCCTGGTGGTGTTTCCGGTTGCGAGGTGTGCCATGGGCCGGGCAAGGCTCATGCCGAGGCTGAACAGGACGCGGGCGGCGACCCTGCCAAACAGCTTGCCGGCACCAAGTTAATATTCTCCTTCCACGCTTCCCCTAAGGAGAATTCGGAACGCTGCCTGAGCTGCCACATTACAAGCCATCACCAGGAGATGTTCGACGAGTCCCAGCACATAGCGGCGGGTGTGTCCTGCGACTAGTGTCATGTGTCTCATCTGGTCAAGGAGGTCAAGGCGCAGAGCCAAGGCGGCCTTCCTTACGCGCAGGCCGCCTTCTTCGAGGTTCCCGAGATCCCGGACACCGTGCGCTGGCTGCACAACAACCTGTTGAAGGAGTCCCAGCCCACTCTCTGTTATGGCTGCCACGGCAACATCCAGGCGCTGTTTGCCCTGCCCGTGCATCACCGAGTACCCGAGCAACTGATGAAATGCACGGACTGCCACAATCCGCACGGCAGCATCAACCGCGCGAGCATGAATGAGACCAACTGGGAGACGTGCGTCAATTGTCATGTCGAGAAGCGCGGGCCTTACGTCTACGAGCACCCAGCCGTGAGGGTCTCGGGCTGCGTGATCTGCCACAATCCACACGGCAGCACCAACCGCATGATGCTGGTGCGACGAGAAGGCCGGCAACTCTGCCTGCAATGCCACACCGGGTTTCACACCCAAGCCGGGGTTCCGCACTCGCGTCTGGGGTTCCAGGCTAGTGGCGAGTGCACCCGCTGCCACGTAACCATCCACGGCTCGAATTTTGACCCGGACTATTTGCGATGACGGGAGGCCTCATGAGACCTGGAAATCGCCTACTAATCGCTTTTGTGACGCTGCTGTTTTGCGGCGGCAGACTGCTGGCGCAGGACAGCAGCGAAACTCCCTTGAACTTCGGTGGGTTCAACACCCAGGGGTCAGCCACGGTGGGCTACCGTTTCGACGACGTGAAGGGATATGTCCCCATGTTCCAGGAGCTCTCTGACCTGCAAAAGGGCTTTCGCCTGCTGGACTTCAATATGTTCGGCGAGGCCCAAAAGGGTGCGAATCCCTTTGCCGACAGCTATTCGCTCTCCATGACCGGGCTGGGTGGCGAACCTTTCGAAACCGGGCAGCTAACCGTCAGCAAAACCGGACTCTACGACTTCCGTGCGAACTGGCGGCAGAGCTACTACTACTGGAATCAGAACGACAACCTGGTGCTGCCAATCGCCGCCGTGGGCTCGGGGCTCTCGACGGGTCTCACGGATAACCACGATTGGGGAACTGTGCGCAAGTTCGGCTCGGCGGACTTCACGCTGCACGCCACCAACAATCTACGCTTTAACTTCAACTATTATCGTACTACCGACAGCGGTCCCACTTTCACCACCGAGTCTCTGGATTTCTTCGATTCGCCGGGCTTCTGGGGCACCTTTGCGCGTGCCAATCCTTATTACCTTTACGCGCCCATCGACGACAACACCAATCGCTTCACGGGGGGCATTGACTACACCCACCGCGCCTGGACCTTTCACTACAACCTCGGATATCAGACGTTCACGGAATTCCTGAGCCTGAACAATGTGAACTCGCCGGAGCTGAGCATCAATCCCGTGGCCAGTTCGACCACCGAGCCGCTGACCAACCTTTCCCAGTCCGAGTACCGGCGACTCACCACTCCCATAAGCGAGTTTACGTACACGGGGAAGCCGCTCAAGAACTTCGAGTGGCGCGGCGGGTATATCTATTACCGCTATCAGGGGCCGGCCACTCTCGACCAGTCTTACAACGGCACCGCTCCCAACAGTTCCGGCACGCTCGAGCCCTATTCGGTGAGCCAGACGGCGCGGGATACGGTGACCGAACCGGACAACATTCTGTATCAGAGCTTTACGTACAAAGCCAAAGACTGGTGGGATATCATAGTGGACTATCGCTACTCGCGGTTTTCCACCAACACCTTGGGGAATTTCGGAAGCCTGTTCAGCACTATCGGCAGCCCGACGCCTACCGCGCCTCTAACCACGATCACAACGCCCTCCTCCGGAACGGATTCCTTCGTCTGGCGTGATGGGCTGAGTGATTTCGACTTCAGCATGCTTTTTACACCCACCCATTCGCTCACCTTGCGGCCCGGCATTCGCCTGCTCAAAGCGGATGTGGAATCGCTCGAAGACGGCGTGGGTGATCCGGCCACTTCGCTGCGCACCAAGACCGCTTGGCCCGAACTCAGTTTCGGCTACCAGCCGTCGAAAACGTTCAGCGTCAGGGGCGATTTCCACACCTTCGATAACGGCTCGTCTTACACGGCGATTACACCTCACACCGAAGTGGCCGGACATCTGATCTTTCGGTACCAGCCGGTGGCTAAGGTCACCCTCGAAGACGATCTGAATCTCGCCACCGACAAGCTGATTGATGCGAGTTTTCAGGACAATATTCACTCGAATACGACAACTCTGTCTTATGCCCTGAACGACCGATTTTCCATTTTTGGTGGATTTACCTACGACAGCATGTTCGCCGCGGGGGATATCGTCTACGCGCGTGGCACGCCGCCGCTCAACGACTTCCTGCGCGATCAAGAAGTGGACCGCGTGATTCAGGCTGGCGTGGAAGCCAAGCCAAACAAGTTTTTTGGTCTGCGCCTCACTGGCAACTTCGATCGCTCGACCGGCCTGGGCGAAATCAGCGGCGAGCCGCCGGCCTATGGCCCACTGACCTGGCCGCTGGTGACCGGTACGATTTATGTGAACTTTCCCAAAGCGGGGCGCTTATCGATAGACCTCCAGCGAACGTATTACATCGAGCAGATCATGACCGGCAACAACTTCGGCGCTAACTTGCTGACAATTCGCTGGACACGCGATTTCTAGTTGGCAGGTCGGTTGGAAGTGGGGACCACTTTCCGGCACCCATCGGCAATCCTCCAGACTCGGGATCGCCGCGGCGGAGATAAGGTGAAGGTCGAGCGGAAGAAGTCTGCCCACTACGTGAACCCACGAATCGACCACAAACAGACCGAGCGTTCGTCCTCGACTATGAGGGACTCGGCCAAGACGCCGTGCTTTCCATCCCAACACCGGATCACTACCTGCCGCTTCTCTACGTGCTTGCGACCCGGCAGCAGGGCGACGTCATTACCTTCCCGATCGAAGGCATGGACGGAGGGTCTATCTCGATGCTGGCCGTGAGGCTCGGTTCGCCCGATATGAGGAACGTGAAATGAAAGTTGGAATACCTGTCCTCGACGGTTTTCTGAGGCCATCGTACTCTGATCTACGGCTTAAGCATGAAATAAGATACCCACGGAGGAATTTTTGGATATCCAGGCTATCGTGAAAGAGTTGAAACGTGAACGTGACCGGCTGAATACAGCAATCGTAGCTTTAGACCGAAGTTCCAACAGCCTTCGAGGGATATCCTACTGATTCCTTGAGGGATACTGCCATGCTCAGTTTCCGGTTACTGGGAACGCACAGATCAGTTCGTACGCCCGCGCCTGGAGGG
>JBEKLY010000363.1:0-7608 GCA_050010015.1 Terriglobia bacterium | reverse complement strand
CTCCGCCTCCGGGCAGCCCACCCGAGGCGCGGGGAGATGACGCCAAGAAGGAATGAGGTAATTGTCGTTGATAGGGAAAAATAGTTGTCGCTGATGGACAAAAGTAATTGACGCCGAACAAAAAGAAGTCGAAACCGATATTGGATGACATCCACACCTACCTGGAGCGCGAGCGGTCGCAGGTGCTGCCCAAGAGTCCCGAGGGCGAGGCCATCGCCTACACGCTGTCGAATTGGAAGGCGCTGATCCGCTACTGCGAGGACGGCGATCTGGAGATCGACAATAACGGTGCCGAGCGCAGCCTGCGTGGCATCGCCGTCGGTCGCCGCAACTGGACGTTCTATGGCAGCGATAACGGCGGACGAACCGCCGCCGTGCTCAGCAGTCTCATCGCGACCTGCAAGCGACTCGGACTCGATCCCTTCGCTTACCTGCGCGATATCTTCGAACGCATCGGCGCTCATCCCCACAGCCGACTGGCTGAACTACTCCCGGACCAATGGCAAGCCGCCCACTCCGCGGTGTACGGAAAGGAAGGGGGATAACCTCCGTGACCCGTTCCCGACGACCCTCGGGCTGGACTTGGGTCTATGATCCGGCGGGGGCCTTTCGACGATCTAAAAAGCCCGTGCCTGCCGACCTCCAACACGAAGTCGAGCGCCGCGCCCAAGCGCTGATCGATTCGACCTTGAAGCCTCGCTATATCCAGCCGCCTCCGAGGGAAACCGAGTTGAACTACCTGGTGGACTTTCACGCCCGCTGGCGAGGTCCCTTCTTTTACTTCTGCTCCCGCTATTGTTCGCCCGGACCCCGCGCTCTTTCACCCTTCTTCGAGTCGAAGTTCGCCCGACTTCAGTACGCCGACAACGAGCGGTTCAACCTGGCCTACTTCCGCCACACTGGACAGTGGTGGGAAATTGCCCAACTTCTCTCCCTGGAAGAATGCCTCTCCGAAATCGAAGCCGGCGGCCTCTTTACCCCTTAAGCAGCCTTCCAACGATCCGCTGCAGCCAGTCGCCATCGCTAACCGATGTCGCCTGGGCACACCGCACAGACACAACACGGCCACCTTCGGACGCTTAGGAAAGGACACGGATCACCGGACGCATACCCAACCACCAGCCTGGTACGGCAACCCCTGGTAAGGATCAAACCTCGATAGCCCGAGGGGCGGTGAAGTCACTTCGTCTCCTTCGCGACACGCTCGATCATGGGAACCCACTTGGGAATCAGGCCCAGGAAATCCGCAGGAAGCGAAGAGCGCTTTCTTTCGCAACGTCGGCGATTCTTGGGGTCGTCTCCTCCCGTATACCAGACTTCCAGGGTGTGGCCGGCCGCCTCCACCGGGAAGTCGGGCGCCCATTCTAAAACGTCGCCCCCCGCACGTTCGCTGAGCCGATAGCAGCCCAGCACCAGGCCTTTGCAGATTTCCAGCGCCTCCGCTTCCAGTCCCAACTCTAGGTGGCGCTTCATATCCTCGCGGAAGGGCTCCACCGTTTCTTCGAGAATTTCCCAGGCCGCCTCAGTGGGCTCGACGTAGCCCCACTCGTGACGGCCCGCACGTGCATTAAGGTCGTCATAATCCAGCGCCCGTATTTCATCTTCAATCTGCGCCGCGATCTCCTCGTACTCGACCTCGTGGAGCAGCGATCGTGCTATCTCCTCGGCTTCGCCCGCAAGATCGGGATGTACCTCCAGCAGTCGCCGCAAAACCAGTGCAGCCTCATCCGGCTTCAAACGCTCCAGTGTGCGACGGACCCCGCTGTCCCGTGCTGACTTGCTGTTGCGCTTACCTTGTGATGCCATCATCCCCCCATATCAGAACTCCACTATCAGTGTCGCGCTTAACGATACTGAGTATAAAAGGCAGGGTTCACTGAAGAAAAGATCGGAATGGGTTCGCCGGACGGGTACGATCGAGGAACACAACTTTG
Source organism: Terriglobia bacterium (assembly GCA_050010015.1). Lineage (GTDB taxonomy): Bacteria > Acidobacteriota > Terriglobia > UBA7540 > UBA7540 > CAVROP01. Next base: position 5,674 of record JBEKLY010000363.1, on the reverse strand, counting down.
GCGGGGGCTCGCAAGAGGATCGCGCGCACATCGAAGTCTACGTGGGTCGCCTGAAGGGTGTTACGACGGCGCCATCATCAGACGACTGGCGTGACGAAATCAACTGGGCAGAGAAACTTCTACTTTACGTGCATGGCCCGGCATACAACCCGCAGCACATGATGGAGTTAGATGAGGCCGATCCCAGAGTGCGTGGTGCACGAGTGTTCAACTGGGGGTGCATCCGAGCGCTACGTCCGGAGGTCTCGGGTCGCCGGTGGACAAAAGCTGCCACGGAGGAGGTCAATGCTTACAAGGTTTATGAGATGCCTTGATTGCGGACAGGGCGTTTTAGCCTGCATAGCCCCTACCTGGAGTAGAATACTTCCCACCTGGCCGGAAACCATCCTCTTCGGCCAGGCCGGAGCGGCAGTCGAAAATTACCGAAAAACCGCTTTCTCGCTGGGCGAAATCGCGAAGGATTTTTGGCCACTGGCTGGTCGCGGCAAGTTCATCTGAGCGCTGACGATCGCTAGAGGGACCTGGAACGAGGGAAAGGGGAAATTATGGTGGAAAAGCAAGATGCCCTGGTAGCCGCGAGCCCTATGGCGCGGCACTTATACAACGAACTATTGGCCGCAATAACGGCGATCGGCCCATTCCAGAAAGAGGTTAAGAAGACCTCCATCCATCTGGTTCGCGGCTCGGCTTTCGTCGGGGTGCATCCACGCAAGGAACATCTATTGCTGACCATCAAGGCCGAAAAGCCAATTCGGAGCGCTAGGATTTCAAAGACGGAACAGGTGTCTAAGAATCGCTGGCATCTTGACCTAAAGCTCGCCTCCAACAAGGAGATCGATGCCGAGTTGATAGCTTGGTTGCGGCAGGCTTATGATCTCTGTCTATGATCGCGGTTCGGCGGCCTCCGATGCATGGAATGCTACGACGCGCCAACCGTCGCTCCCTCGGACGTACACTTTCGTAAAACGCCAGTCGTCATCAACTTCGCGCTGGCCCATGGCTCGCTTGCGCTGTAGGCGACCGGTCACGACGGCAGCAGCGCCGTATATTCGAATATGCACGTCGGAGGTCTCATATCGTAAGAACTTCATCCGCCCTGATCGAACGAACGCCACCAGTTCGGCTTTCTTCCATACGGGCATCTGCGGCACGGCAACCTCGAGATCATCAGCCCATATCCGATCGAGCGCTTCAGCATCTCCGTGCAAGTGGGCCTGGTTCCAGACGTCCTCCAAACGCGCAAGTTCGGCGCGGACTGCAGCTTCGCTAGTTCCTTGCGACTTCGCCACACTCTGCGCGGCGACTGCGGCGAAACAACCACACGCAACCAGGATGAACAACTTTGCAGATCGCTTCATCAGGTCTCCTGCAGAAAAGGCGCTAATCACTTATGAGTACCCGCTGCCCCAGACTTCAGAGTCTTGGTGCGGAATATACCACGGTTCTTGCATGAAGCGCTAGAGGCCGGACCCAGATCGAATGCCAGTACGGCGGCCGAACCTAGGAAGGCTTATTCGGCATGCACGAACCAGCTTCCTCGTCTTACGCATTCTTACCGAAACCTCACGGAGAACTGCGGTCGAAGTGGGGGTTATTTCAGAATGGCAATTTCGCCTGTGGAATAGACCAGCGACAGTTCATTTGAGAATCGTTCCTTCTCTCGTACCGTAATAACGCCATCCTCTTCTTCCTCGGTCTTGTCCACCACCTTGACAGCCTGCCAGAAAGCGATGTGCCGTTGCTCTCCTGATCCTAAGATGCCGTTAAGGAGCCCTGAGCAGGCAAGGAGACCTACGTGCCCAGCGTGCAACGGCGTCAGTGGACGCCCGGCTGCAGACACGGGCTCAGCGAAAAGAGCACGTCCTGCCTGCCTGTACGCCGATGACTGTGGCAGCAGGTCCTCGACCTCGTCCATAGGCAATCCACGGTAGACCAGTTGAGCCGGTCCGCTCGCGGGCACGTCGTACTGAGCTTCGGGCTCGGAAGGCAGGACCGGGATTTGGAATGGGTTCCTGGCCAGGCCGGCGTAGTAAAGCCGTGCTCTGGTGATATCGCTGTCCGTAAGGCGCTCTCTCTCACGCCGGCTTCGTCGTGCTCCGATGACAATCACCTGCTTATAGCGCACACACTCCGGTGCCTCAAGGCGGTAAACCCGGACATCACGAAAATGCTTGGAGAGAATCTGACTGCAATCGGCCAGCCGGTCCCCGGGAATGACAAACAGCGGCACGCCGCCAGGTTTCAGCCAACGATAGGTGTGGCTCAGAAATGCCTGCTCGGTGCGACGACTGTCAGCCGGCCCCAGTGTCCAATCATAGGGTGGATTCAAATACAGGAGGCCAAAGCACTCGACAGAGCACTGCACTTCCAGCGTATTTCCCTGGACAATGTTGGGGATCCTCTGCCTGGCTTGCTCTGTGCGGTAGGCATCAAGCTCGATGCCGTAGCGAATGACCTAAGCATCGTTGGTGATGACCTCGAACGCCACGCCATCGCCAACACACGGGTCGATTGCAGAGGACGGAGCATCTGAAAACCAGAGGAACTTACGAATCCGCTGGGCTTCGCACAATGGCAGCGGGAAAAATCCGAGTCGACTTTTGCCCTGGAAGCGCAAGGGTGGGCTCCTTTCTCTGAAGAGCCCGTACGATCATCACGGAGAAGATCATTGGGCCTCTTCATTCTCAAATGGGGTTCAGGCGGCCAGATGGTGGGAGAGAGTGTGGTGAAGGTGCGGAGCATTGCAGGATGGGGTTCTAGCGGTCTAAAACGCCGACAGTTGTGCTTCCGGAGGTAATCTGCAGCCCAGATCGACAGGGCAATTTGATTGCCTGTAACCAATTGCAAGTAAAGGGGTTCTGCAGTAGCAGCCTTGCTCGATGAATTGGACGAAGCCCAGGCCACGCAACATTGGCGATTGCTCTGCCACCCGTCGCTCGTCACTGAGCCAAGCTCTCGAGTAATTCTTCCTCTGTGTGCAATATTGAATAGACAGTGTCTGCCCAGGGGTTGAGGATGTAGGCTACCATCCTAAGATGCTGAGGGGGCGACCATGGTGGGACAACAGAGTAATCGGGTCTTGTTAGTTGACGACGATCCTCTTGTGCGAAGGCTTGTCTCCGGATACTTAGTGGCTGCGGGGTATGTCGTTCGAGTGGCTGTTGACGGTCTGGATGCGCTCGATAAACTTCGGGCGGGACTCCCGGATTTGATTATTTCCGACCTCATCATGCCCCGCATGTCAGGGATTGAGCTTCTTGAGGTAGTGCGCAAGCGCTTCCCTCAAATACCCGTCATTGTCATCAGCGCCGTGCCCGCCGATGAAATGCCAGAAGAAGTGATCGCCGACGCTTACTACCGCAAGAATGGATTCGGATTTGAGCAGCTCCTGCAAACCATTTCAGACCTGACCAGAAAATCTCCTCTACGAACTGCTCCCCCGCACGTTGACAACAAACCAGTCCCCGCAAGATGGGATGGGGACGGACACTACGCCGTGGAGTGTCCCGACTGCCTGCGCTCGACCACGATTCCTCGTGGCCCCAGATTCACCCGCGGTGAGCACATCACGACTTGCATCCACTGTTGTGGAGTCATCCAGTTGCTGATCGATGACGGGGATTCCTTGGTGGGTAGGGCTGCATAACTCCACCCATTCCACTTCTGGCAGCATGCTTGGCGGGCAAAAGCAGCATGGTTTGACGATCCGCGAGTGGTTAACCCACTGTTATTTCAAAGTCTGGTTTGCCCGTTCCAAGGAGCTGGGCGAATTGCTCAGCATCCACAGCCGGGCTGAAATAGTAGCCTTGCCCCTCGTTACAACGCTCGGTCTGAAGGAATTCTAGCTGCTCTCGCTTTTCTACGCCCTCCGCGACAACTCGTTTCTTCAGGGTCTTGCCCACGCTCATCACTGCGCCGAGGAATGCGGCGTCGTTTGCGCTGGTACTAATCTCGTGCACGAACGACTGATCGATCTTTAGGGTGTCGATCGGAAACCGCCTCAGATGGTTCAAGCTGGAATTCCCGGTGCCGAAGTCATCAACCGCGAGCTGCACCCCCTTGGCTTTCAGTGCCAAGAGCACGGAGATAGTGAACTCGTCATCCCGCATGAGAACGCTTTCGGTCAGTTCGAGCCCGAGATAGCGCGGCTCCAGGCGAGTCGCCTTCAGGATGCCGCAAACGCCTTCGAGAAAGTTCTTGGCCCGGAGCTCTACCGCGGAGATGTTGACCGCCACTGTGATTGGCTGCAGGCCGGCATCCATCCAGGCTCGGGATTGTCTGCATGCTTCGTGCAGGACCCACCGGCCAATCGGCACAATGAGGCCACAGTCTTCAGCGAAGGGCACGAACTGCGCCGGAGGGATAAGCCCTCGATCGGGGTCCATCCAGCGTATGAGCGCCTCGGCGCCGGTAATTGCTCCTGTCTCAAGATCTACCATCGGCTGGTAATGCAACAAAAACTCCTGCCGCTCCAGGGCGCGGCCCAGGCTGCTTTCGAGAAATTGTCGCTCGACGGCCCGGACGTTCATGTTCTGCTCGAAGAAATGGTAGTTGTTGTTCCCCGCTCCCTTGGCCAGATACATTGCGGCGTCCGCATTCTTGATGAGGGTATCTGCATCGTGACCGTCTTGGGGGTAGATACTGATCCCAATGCACGCGCTCAAATGGACATTACTCTCGGAGATGGCGTGCGGCATCGCCAGCGCAGCGAGTATCTTTTCCGCACTGAAGGCCGCATCTCCCGCGTCCGCGACTTCTGAAAGCAATATCACGAATTCATCCCCACCGTGGCGGCTTACGGTGTCCGAGGCACGCAGACAAGCAACCACGCGTTGTGCAACCAACTGAAGCACTTTGTCGCCGATCTCATGTCCCAGAGAGTCGTTGATGTGTTTGAAGCCGTCCAAATCCAAAAACAGCACGGCAAAGGGTTTGCTGTGGCGGCGGGATAACGAAATCGCCTGGGTAATCCTATCGTTCAGCAACAATCGATTAGGCAGATCGGTGAGAAAGTCGTGTTGGGCCAAATGGGTCATTTTGACCTGGAAGCGCCCGTGAGAGGCGCGCAGAGATTCCCGTGCCACTCTGCGTTCGGTGACATTCGTGTAGATTACGGCGGTTTTGCCCCGTTCAGGAGAGTAAGCGTGCACCTCGAACCAGCCGTTGAGGTCTTTGCTGAATTGCTCGAGGTGCATCGGCTCGCCGGTCATGGCAACCTGGGCGAAAGCCTCGATCCAATGCGGCTCGATCCCGGGCAGGACTTCGCGGACATCTTTGCCAATGATCTCTTGCGGCTTTAGGCGGGTCAGGTTCTCCAACGCAGGATTGGCGTCGAGGTACCGGAAGCTGACGGGTTTGCCCGACTCGCCGAGGACCATTTCGACCAGCAGGAAACCCTCACTCATGGACTCGAAGAGCTGGCGATACTTCTCCTCACTCTTCCGCAGCGCGTCTTCGGCTCGCCTGCTCTCGTTGATGTCACTCACCGCGGCGCGGCATACGGATGCCCCGTCGGCGTCTTGCGCCGTGGTCGCCTCCACCCGCGCCCAGAAGGGCGCGGCGTCCTTTCTCAGCAGCCGCAGCTCCCACGATTGTGGCGTGCCCGTTTCCAAGAGCGGTTTGAAGTGCCGGTAGTGGATGTCCTGGTCCTCGGGGAGGATAAAGCGGGATAGGG
>JBEKLY010000362.1:0-7612 GCA_050010015.1 Terriglobia bacterium | reverse complement strand
CGGGTACGTACAGCTTGAAAGAGCCGTGGAGCGTTTCAAGTTCTATGCCTGAGCGGTTTCCTAAAGCGCATTTAGACCTCGAGGATCTTACAATTCACGAGGGAGCGCCGGTTCTGCTGAGGCGGGCACTCGCGAAGCTGGCCGTGGGTGAACTGCTGGAACTGCGCGGAGACTCGCCTGAGTTGGCGGAGGGGCTTGCTGCGTGGTGCCGCAAAGAGGGCCATCGCTATCTGGGAGCGGGCAAGGGGCCGAACACTCACCGCATCGAACGCGGCGCGGGACTTGCGCCACTGATGGCTGCGGGCCGCGACATTGCCGAGGCCGCCGACCCCCACTGGGGGTTGGCGCCACGCGGAGCGCGGATCGAGGCTGGGGGACCGGAGTTTGCTTTCACCCTGCGCCATAAACGAGAAGTCTGGGCCCAGGAACTGTCGAGCATATATAAGCAGGCAGTCGGAAACCAATGGTCCGCCGCGCGCGACATCCCTTGGGACAATCTTCCCAAGCTGCCTGAAGATGTTGAAGCCGCGGTCTGCCAGATCATGACATTTCTCACGGAGAATGAGTTTGCGGCGCTCTACGTGCCCGCTCGTTTCATCCCGCGCATTCACCCCCACTACCGCGAGGTTGTGGAGGTGCTCGCCGTGCAGATTGTGGATGAAGCTCGTCATGCCGAGGCGTTCACCCGCCGGGCGGAGGCGGGCGGTGGAGGATTGGGCACAACCGCCGTCAGCAGCCAACTCTCCCTCCAGACTCTCGTCGAAGAGCCGGATTTCACCACGGCGACGTTCCTGCTTTGCGTGATGGGCGAGGGGACATTCCTCACACTTCTTAAGTTTCTTGAGGAGCACGCTCCGGAGGCTGTCACGGCGACACTAGCAAGGCTCGCTCACCGCGACGAGGCGCGCCACGTGGCCTTCGGAATGGAGCATCTGCGCTACGTGCTGGAACGGGAACCCGAGCGCCGCGCCTCGCTGGCTGCCGCCGTCGAGCATCGCAGTCGCATGCTCGCGGCAGTTTCCGGACTTAGCCCCTACGTTCATGATGCCTTGACGGTTCTGGCAGGCAGGGGGACCTCGCCCTGTCAGGTTCGGGAGGGCGCGCGCCGCGTGGCCGCGCTGCATCGCGAAATGGATCGCGCCCGGCGCGAGCGCTTGCAAAGCCTCCGTTTCGACGCCGGGGAAGCCCGCACCCTCTCCGCGTACCACACAAAGAACTTCATGTGATGCAATGCGGTGGAAGGGGCAGACGCGCGCACTGTGGAATCTATGCTGGAGGTCATCGCCCGATGCTACACGCGAGTTCAAGGCGCAAATGGTGTGTAACTCCTCGGCATTCGGCAGCGTCTCGCAACGCGACTCAGAGTGGGACGTAGATGCTCGCCGTGCGCCCGGGCAGCATGGCTCCAAGCCTGCCGTCGCGAACTTGCAAGGGGGGGGCCGTCGCCAAGCCGATCGGTAAGGGCAGTTCCGTCCGACAGGTGCTCGGGCTGGGCGGCCCCACCCACCAGTTGGGCGGATCAATCTTCTGGACTTGTGGCGCGCCCGCGGCGGTTGTCTGCGGCTGCGATGCCGCCCGACCACCGCAGACGAATCCGATAAGACCGGCAAGGATCAAGGCGCCGTGGCGGCTTCGGAGTATCCTTCTTTGTGATGCGCACAGTAGAATCATCGCGCGCGCTACCGGCGAATGGCCCCCCAGTCGTCTCCTCGGTAATCGTCTTGGTGGTACCCGCGCCGCGTGGCGTAAATGAAGAATCTCAATAAGTCGCTTCTTCTCGTCGATTCGGTAGTAAACGAGCATGGGGCTATGAAGCAACTTGCGTACCCGCGATCGCCTGCGGACAACGCTCCCCAAGCGGGGAACGCGAGCGAGCAAATCAACATGATCTAGGAGAGAGGCGCCAAATCGCGAAGAAGCCTCAGCATCGTCTTCGGCGATGCAGCCGATAGCCTCTGCGAGATCGTTCAGTGCTCTTTGCGTGTAGAGGAGGCGGTAATCCACTCGGTCAATCGCTTGCGGACCTCTTCCGCAGGCACAGTTCGGCCCGCATCTGCATCCTGGATCCCCTCATCGATGGCCGCAAGCGTTTCCTCGTCCTCATCGTCAAGGGTGGGGGCGGGTTTCTCAAACTCGAATCGGAACTCTTTGACCTTTCCCATATGTTGACACTAGCCCTGATCCGCGATCAGCGCAAGGAAATGCACCGCACGATTCCCAGATCGCCTCACCCGGCGTATTCGCGCCACCGGCTCCCGGCCAGATAACTAGCTGGTAATCACCGTCTCGGCTTTCGGCATTGGCTCTTCCACGAGCGTGACATCGAGGACGCGGTTCATCAAGAGCGCCGCCAAAATCAAGAAGACACCGCCAACCAGCACGGCCGCCAGACGATTGTTGTAGAGCAGGTGCAACATGACCCAGCCAAAGAGAAGGGAGGCCGTGATTTCAGGAATGGTTATGAAGAAATTGAAAATGCCCATATACACGCTCGTCTTCTCGGCATCGGCCGGACGATCAAGCCGGTCAACGGCGCGGGCAGCCAAAGGATGGGGATCTAATCGGCGCTACGTTTCGGGCGCGTGATCCTTTGGTACAGTGCGGTCATAGATCACAGTCAGCTCACGCAAGCGTTCCGCGATTTCGGGTTTCAGTTGGTCTGCGGAAATTCGCCATCGCCAGTTGCCGCTGGACGTACCGGGCAAGTTCATTCGCGCTGTGCTGTCCAAGCCCAAAACATCCTGGAGTGGAACGATGGCCGTATCGGCCACTGAAGCCAAGAGAGCGCGGATGAAAACCCAGTTCATTTCCCGCCCGTCTGTCCCGAAATACTTGAGCGTGAACTCTCTTTCTGCCCGGATGTTCTCCGCCGTCCGCGTACTGCCGCCCGTGCCGCTCGAGGTCCACCATCCGATCGTCGTATCGTTATCATGCGTTCCGGTATAGACCACAAGGTGACGGCGAAGATTGTGCGGTTTGAATTCGGGAGCCTGAGGGTCCGTGCCGAAGGCAAACTGAAGGATGCCCATGCCCGGAAAACCGAATCGGTCGCGCAATGCCTCGACCTCGGGCGTGATCACGCCCAGTGTCTCGGCAACGATGGGGAGATCACCAAGAGTCTTATTCACCGCCTCGAGCAACTCGCCGCCCGGCGCCTTCACCCAGCGGCCGTTGATCGCCGTCTTCTCGTTGCCGGGAACTTCCCAGTAGGCTTCAAATCCGCGGAAGTGGTCAAGCCGCACAATGTCTACCAGCCGCAGAGTCGATCGAAAACGCTCGATCCACCACGCATAGCCCGTCTCCGCCATCGCCTCCCAGCGATAGAGCGGATTGCCCCACAGTTGTCCGGTGGCGCTGAAGTAGTCAGGAGGAACTCCCGCCTGCACCTTTGGGTTTCCGTCCTCGTCGAGGTGGAACAGCTCCGGATGGGCCCACACATCCGCGCTGTCATGAGCAACGAAGATGGGAATGTCACCCATTACCTGAATTGCCCGCTCGTGGCAGTAAGCCTTGAGATCTGACCACTGCTTGAAGAAGTGGTATTGAACGTATTTCTGCGTGTTTATTGGTTCCGACAGAGCGGCGACCCAGCGCGCCACCGCCTCCGGTCGCCGCGCCGCGATGTCACGCTCCCATTTGTTCCACACCGCTTCCCCGCCGTGCGCTTCTTTCAAGGCCATGAACAAGGCGAAGTTGTCGAGCCACGCAGCATTCTGCCGGCAGAACGCCTGGAAGTCCTCGCGCCGCGTTGCGGAAGCAGAGGCATGGAAGTTTTGTGCTGCCCGTCTGAGGAGTGGAAGCCGGTGCCGCACGACCGCGCCGAAATCCACCTGGTGACTGGGAAACGCCGGGAGATCGACAGCCAGATCATCCGGGGAGAGGTCGCCCTCCGCAATCAGTTTCTCGAGGCTGACCAACAGCGGATTGCCGGCAAACGCTGAGAAACACTGGTAAGGTGAGTCCCCGTAACCCGTGGGACCCAAAGGGAGCACTTGCCAGATCCGCTGGCCGGCCCCGGCCAGGAAATCCGCGAACCAATACGCACCAAGGCCGAGGTCGCCAATTCCGAGTCTTCCGGGCAGCGAGGTTGGATGAAGAAGAACGCCGCTGCACCGGGGGAATTTCATGCCCGGATTCTACGCTGTTTCGTGAATTCGAGCCAAGCAGAATCTACCCGAGTGCCGGCCAGTCGTCCCGCGCGGCACTCTCAGCAGGAGTCGCTCAGAGCCTTGCTTTCGAAAGGCTCCCAGACTCCGCCAACGCTCAGCTTCGAGGGACCCGCAGATGCGGAGCCGTTCGTGCCAGCACGTCCGAGACGGGCGCGGGGGAGGAACTGTCTTCAGCTCACACAGCAGCGTTGGTGTCGAATTGCTCCGGCGAATGTTCTTGCGAGTATCGGACCATTGCGTGCAGATTATCCGGTGGAGTCGCAGGGGGCACTTCGCAGCCGGTACCCACGATGTGCGCCTTCCCGGCGATCTCATGACATCGGCGAGACGCCTGATAAACCTGGTCGGGAGTTCCTTCCAACATATCCGTGATGGTTGAGACATTCCCCAAAATCACTCGATCCGGTCCCAAGCAGGCGCGTGCGACAGCCAGGTTCGTGGGCGAGTCCAGTTCGAAGATTTGCACCGGAAGTTGCTTCATTTGGGGAATCAAGGGATCGGTGTTGCCGCACATGTGCAGCCGAACGATGACCTCCGGATGGGCCTGACGAATGGATCCCACGACGCGCAGTTGGCGCGGAAACAGAAACTCGCTGTAATGTTGCGGCCCCATCATGCTGGCTGCGGCGTCGCTCATGCCGATCGTGTCGGCGCCGGCCTGAATCTGCGCCTCCGCATAATTCACGGCCACTTCCGCCGTGAAATCGAGCAAGTCCTTCATGAAAGCAGGGTCGTCGAGAAGATCCATCATGGCGCGAGTCAAGCCGCGCAACTCTGCGGCGAGCGCCAACGGTCCTTCCACCCAGCCCACGAGCGAGACCTCGCCGCCGAATTCCTGGTGCATTATCTCGATGGCTTTGATCCGATCGTGCATTCGGCCCCCGCCCAGCGGGTCGGGAATTCGAAAGGTCTTCAAGCGCGACTTGTCCCGCAGTGCGGCTCGTTCTTCGCAGATCGCGGGGCCCTGATCCTGGAACCACTTTATGCTGCCCTCTCCGTCGATGTCGATCACCTCGCGCGCCGGGTCGGAGCAAGTAAGCAGGCAATCGATGCCAAAGTCGTGAACCAGCTTGCTCTGTGCGGCGGCCATTTGCCGCCCGTCGCGAGTGTAGTCGATGAAGGGAATGCCCATATGCTTCGCTGCGAACATCATGATGACAGGCTGGACAGGAAGATGGTCAACAGGCCGGCCCGCGATGAGCCCTCGGACTCTCTCAAGTGAACGCATGAAGCACCTCCGGGTCGTTTTTGAAGACACTTTCTGAAAATTGCAGAACTTAGTGACATCTCCCCCTCACCCCCCGGCCCCTCTCCCCCGAGGGGGCGAGGGGAGAAATAACCCGAGTTCATGCCCTCGCCCCCTTGGGGGAGAGGGTATCCGGCAGCCGACGGACAGGTGAGGGGGGTTGGTCCGTCACGATATCATGTAACCCTCAGTAAATTGGGTATCGCACCTTATAATCCGCGGCTGCCTCTTTCACCACCTCTTCAACGGCCGCTTCCTGATCGGGCGTCAGAACGGGAGCGCATTCCGCGGCCAGCGCCTGCCGCACTTTCGCGGCGGCGCGCTTCTCGAAGCGTTCGCGATCCAGGCTGTCTCCCGATCCCCATCGGCAAAGGTCGAAGTAGGGTGAGAGCATTTCGAGCTTGCGGAAATTCTGGACCGTGTGTGGGTGGTCAAAGGACTGGCCGCCATGGCCCAACTCCTCGATTACGCCCAGCGCGAGTGTCTCCTCATTGACCTCAAAGCCACGAATGGCGTGGCGCACGTAGCGGACCATCTCATTGTCGATGGCAAGTTGCAACGGCGAGAAGGTGATCATATTCTCGAGTTGACCCACCGTGCCGAAGCCGATTGCGCCTGCCATCACCGCCCCATACATGGAAATGGATTTTTCAACCGCTGCCTGGATGCCCGGCACGCACGCGTCGGTCTTGCCAGCATGCACGCCGGACGGACAGCCGTAATACTCGGAGATCAGTTGCACACGCGCCGCCAGCAGCGGCACGCGCTCCCCGCCCGCCGAGCGGTACTGCATCGAGCGCATGTCGCAATAACCAGGCGTCACATCCACGGTCATCGTCGCATCAGGATCGACAGCGTACCCTAACACTAATCCGCCGAGTGTTTCCGCGGTGCCCAGCGCCAGCACCGCCGGCGGACTCATCGGCGCCGTCGCTCCGCCATTAGGCATGGTGTCGAGACTCTGGGGCAAGCCGAGTTCCAGATGCGCCAGCATCACGTCGGCCATCACGGCATCGATGCAGAGGGGCGTGCGTGCCTCCGCATAACCCACCAGGATCGGATTCCGTCGATGCGCCTCGCGACTGCCGGCGACAATCTCGCCGATGCGGGTGATATAACCCACATCCTTGCGCTGGAAGCTCTCGATGCCTCCGTACTTGCGCGTAGCCTTCGCTAATTCAGCCGCCATCACCACGGGCCGAACTTCCACCGGAACGTCTTGGGCGGAGCACGGAAGCCCCGTATAGGCAATCTGATCGAGTTGATCGGCAAGCTTCAACGATTGACGAACATCCTCGAGCGTGGCGTAACGCCGCTCGCCGGCCATGTCCCAGATGAAGCAGCAGAACCCGCCCGCGCTCACAGTGAAGTCTTCGTGAACCTGGAATGGCTGAACATCGAAACGCACTTGGGAGTAGCGAACGGAAAGGCGTTTGGGCCACCGGCCGGGGTCCTGAAAATTGCGGCGCATGCGGGCGATGGCGGCCTCCACCTGCTCAGGGGGGAACTTCACGGTCCGTGAGTCCATATCCACCCGGCAGCCGGCCGTGCGAAGGTATTCCACAGCCTGGACGTGATCGATCCACATTCCCGTGCGCTCGAGAAGCCGCAGCGCAGCCTCATGGATCGACTGCATCTCTTCCGGACCGAGATATCGCAGAGGTTCGAGAGCGGAGGTTTTCATGAAGGCTATCCTCGACCATTCCCCGCGCTAAGGCAAGTGCTCTCTGCGCTCAGAGCACTTCGGAAAACCAAGGTGTAGTATTGGTGGTTGGTCCGGGCGGAACGGAACGGCCGATCGCGCGGTTGTGCGCTTGGCGGCTATGTGCCTCGGTTCCTCCAGCAACGCAACGCGAGTGCCATCAAAACACCACCCGCGATGCTGGCGGGGAAGAACCAGCGGGTGTCAGGGACTTCAATAACGCTCCGGATCACTCTCACGGCGACCTTGCTCGCCTGTCATTTCGAGGAGCCAAAGGCATGGAGGTATCTCGCATTGCCTCGAAAACAAATCAGAGCGAGATTCCTCGCGGAGTTTACCCCGAGCGGCAGAGCGAGATTCTTCGCTTCGCTCGGAATGACAAGCGAAGGGCTCCGTCGAAAATCGTCGTTCTGATCACCGACCCCTTTAGGGTGAAGTCGGTGCCGGTGCAGGGGTTAGCGGTGTCAGTTCGACGTTGTACCCCAATTGGCGAAG
>JBEKLY010000361.1:0-13750 GCA_050010015.1 Terriglobia bacterium | reverse complement strand
TCGCCCCTTTCCGGGGCTGTGAATATTAACGCCACGTTCCGTCCCACGGCTCACGCCGTGGGCTACTTTCTGGCGCCGCTCCGCGGCTTTCGAAGTCCCGGCGCCTTAAGTAAACGCTTATGGGGCTTCGCCCTTGGCCAACGCCACCAGATCGGAAATGTCCTTGCCTTCCAAAACCCGTGTCAGGCTGTCCACCACCTGCCGGACTGAGCGCATGTTCTGCGCCACGGCGTCCGGAATATCGATCTTGAATTCCTCTTCCAGCGCGAAAAGAATATTGACTCCGTCGAGCGAGTCTATTCCCAATTCCGCGAACTTTGAATCTATGGTGATTTTGCTCGGGTCAAGATGCTGCTCTCGAGCAATGATCTCAATTACTTTCTGGGTTGTATCCATTTATGCTCCTCGTGACCGGTCTGGCCGGTGCACCTAAGTGGAAATGCCGATCGAGTTCTTTTCCGCAAGCTGGGAGACAATCTCCAGCAGTTCGGAAATCCGAAAGGGTTTGTCGAGCAATGCGTAGGCGCCCAGGTCCTGGGCTAGTTTCCTTTCGGTGTGGCTAAAGAAGGAAGACATGAGAATGATTTCGTGCCTGGCATTTTGCTTCCTGAGATGTCGAAGCAGATCTAAGCCCGACTCGTTAGGCATATGCAGATCGGCGATGATAATGGGGCAATCATTGTCCCGAGCTAAAGCTTCTCGCGCCGCTAACCCATCGGCTGCCGCTTCCACCTGCGGATACCCGTTAGCTTCCAAGACCTCGGACAGCAGGTCACGGCTTTCCGGATCGTCGTCAACGACAAGAATCCTGCTCATTGTCGACACACTCCAAGTGCATTGTCGAGTATATTGTGGGCACGAAGACTGCCAAGGTCAGAATAAGTTATATACTCCGTTGTAAATAAAAGAGTTGTACGACAGACTGGGCAAGTTTGGACGGCCCTGGATACCAGATCGCGTGCTGGAGTGTGTCAAAACGCCACAGATTCTTGACTTTTCGCCCGAAGTCGTCCCCTGCCCGTGGCGCTTGACTACCGCCATCGCTTGTTTTTTTGCTATCCCGTTGAATCGCATAGACTAAAATCCATCCGGCTAGAGGGATACCTGGTTCTGATGTGGCAAAAAGCAACACTTGCTCCGAAATCGAAGAGTGTGCGGAGCGCCTTGGATCCAGGATGGCTGGTCGGCATGGCTTACCGAAAAAGAACCGCCATGAGCTCAAGTGCATCTGATAAAGTAGTTGCTTGGGCTTTCCGAACCAGTAATATGCGCACTCTGACAAGGTATCTGGCAATCCTGACCCTGGCCGCGCTGCTCGCCCCAAGCGTGCGGTGGACTTCGCCCCGGGCCCCGGCAGATGCCTGCGGATGTCCACCGGGAGCTTGCATGTGCCCAGCTCACCAGCACACTTCCCGCCGGCTTCCTGCATGCTGCCTGGGTACGGGCGGACAGTGCGGAATACAATCTCCTGACAGTTACATCGCCACGATTCTCGGCACTCTTACTTATGTTCCCACCGAACACCCCTGGTGGAATCCCATCGCAGCCTGGAGTCTTCGCGACGACGCCTCAGGGTCAAGCTTATTGCCCTCGCACGCGCGGATTCCTGATCAACCCCCTCGCGCTTCTCTCTGATTGCCGATTTTCGATTGACGATTGCCGATTGAGCTATTCGACCATCGTCAATCGCTCAATTCTGGACTTCGCGCCGGACAGACAGGGCACCGCAACGCGTCGTTAAAGCGAGAAACCTCATCTTCTTCATTCGCAGGCGTGGCGCGAGCCCTTGTCTCGCAGGTCCGCAGCCCTTCTCAAACGTTGCTTCCGGGGCGCATCGTCATGCGCTCCGCAGAGGGGTTTATCAGCCATCGCCAATTCAGAGAAGAGGTTTTATGAGGCAGGCTCAACGCCTGGTCGCTTTCGTTCTCCTTTTGGGCGGCTTCGCATTTGCCACGATTTTCGGGTCCGTGCGCGGCGTCGTTCACGATCCTCAACACCGCCCCATTCCCGGCGCGCAGGTTACGCTTAAGGCTCAAAACTCGGATTGGGCCCAATCTCAAGAGTCCGACGAAAACGGCGAATTTGCATTCACTTCCGTGCCCATCGGGAATTACACGGTGACGGTCTCATCGCAGGGTTTCCAGTCCCTGCAACAAAGTGTGATTGTGCAGTCCGACACGAGCCCGGTGTTGCACTGCCCGCTCGCCGTGGCAGGTGTGAAGCAAGCCGTCAACGTTTTGGGAACTCCCGTGGAGGCGACCACGGACAGCGTCACGCCGACGACCATGCTCAGCCGCCAAGGCATTGACGAAACTCCCGGAGCGGACCGCACCAACGGCTTACAAATGATCACGGACTACGTGCCCGCCGCCTATGTAGCCCACGATATGCTGCATGTGCGAGGCGGCCACCAGGTGGAGTGGCTGATTGACGGCGTCCCCATCCCCAATACCAACATCGCCGCCAACTTGGGGCCGCAGATTGACCCGAAGGACATTGACGAACTCGAGGTTTTTCGAGGCAGCTACGACGCCGACTACGGAGACCGAACGTATGGGATCTTCAACGTCGTGCCGCGAACCGGCTTTGAATTCAATAATGATTGCAGTCTCGGCTTGAGCTTTGGGAATTTTTACCAAACGGACAACCAAATCAGTTGCGGAGGACATAGCGAGCGGTTTGCCTACTACGTCAGCTTGAACGGAAACCGCAGCAATTACGGACTCGAGACCCCGATTCCGCAGGTTGTTCACGATGCGGAGAACGGCTACGGAGGATTCGCCACGTTCATCTTCAATCCTGATGCCAAGAACCAGCTTCGCCTGGTCACTTCTCTGCGTCAGGATTACTACCAGATCCCCATCGATCCTGATCCCAAATCCACCGGGAATCGGATTCTGGAAGCCGCGGGCGAATCCCCCAGTTACGGTTTGCGCGACTCGGAACGCGAACCCGACGGCTACGTTGTCGTCTCCTGGGTTCACACCTTCAATTCCAATTTGCTGCTAACGATTTCTCCCTTCTATCACTACAATGCCGCTGATTACCGTGGAGGCGCGAATGACTACCCGGTAAGCTCGACCGTGAACCAGAAGGCCAACTACGCAGGGCTCGAGGCGGAAGTCAGCGCGAACTCGAGGAGGAACGACCTCGAAGCCGGAGTTTACGGATTCGGCCAGCATCAGTACAACTACTTCAATAACCAATTCACGGATGGCAGCCAAAACTTTCCCGCCTCTTCCTTCGGCGTAACCGGAGCTGTGGCCGACGAGTTCATAAACGAAAAATTCAAAGCGACTCCGTGGTTGACCCTCATCGTTGGCGTCCGCCAGACTGAATTCAACGGGACCGTTTCGGAGAATGCTACGGACCCGCGTGCGGGTTTTGCTGTGAAAATTCCGCGATTGAATTGGGTTTTTCGCGGCTTCTATGGTCACTACTACCAGGCTCCGCCGCTCGTGACCGCCACCGGTGCGCTCCTGGGTTTGGCCAACAGCCAGAATTTCACCTTCGCTCCTCTCTACGGCGAGCGGGACAAAGAGTATCAGTTTGGCATGATGATTCCCTATCGCGGCTGGACTCTGGACGCGGATAATTTTCGAACCAAGGCCACGAACTGGCTGGATCACAATAATATCGGAGAATCGAATCTCTTCTGGCCGATCACCTGGGATGCGGCCGTGATCAATGGTTGGGAACTCACGCTGCGCTCGCCCAGCCTGTGGCATCGAGGCCGATTCCACCTTGCCTATTCAAACCAAATTGCGGAGGCAACGTCGCCCATTACCGGAGGGTTGATCTTCTCTGTGCCACCAGGGTTTTCGCCCGTAGACCATGACCAGAGGAATACCTTGAACTTCGGGTACAATACGACTCTTCCCTGGCATACCTATGCCTCAACAAACGTCTATTACGGATCAGGATTCACGAACGGGTTGTACGGGATGCCGAACGCGCAGTATCCGGGGCCCTATCTGCCTGCCCATGCGACCGTCGACCTGGCGGTTGGGAAAGCTTTCGGGGAGAATTTCAGCGTTTCTGTGAACGCTCTGAATGTGGGAGATAAGCGCGTGCAGCTCGATAACAGCCTGACCTTTGGCGGATTTCACCAGAACGATCCGCGGCAGGTTTATGTGGAATTGCGTTACCGGTTCCACTACTGATCAGGTGATCGGTTGATCGGGCAAGAAGTCGAGAGCCGTCGTGCCCGTCGGCTGACGGACGTAGCGCGGGCATCCTGCCCGTGCGCGGGAGCGGGACGCTCCCGCGACCGCGGGCGAGACGCCCGCGCTACGATTCTTAGAGCAGGGGTTCCGTAATGCGGAGGCAATTATTAACGTTTGATATTATTGTTGTGACAATAATATCGTTTCTGATATCATGTCATGAGCAAAAACCTCTGCCGCAACAGCGGTTCGATCTGCGCGGGAAAGTAGTGGCGGTTGATGCGAATGCCGGCACCGTGGCGGTGGCTCACCAAGCCATTCTGGGGTACATGAGCGCCATGACGATGAGCTTCGTCGTCAAGGACCGCTGGGCTTTGAAAGTACTCAAACCAGGCCAGTCGATCACCGCAACCCTGGTCATCCAGGGCGATCATTCCTGGCTGGAAGGCCTCGTCGTAACTGAAGAGGGCAAGCCGGAGAGCAACTCGCTTGCGCCTTCCGGGCCCATCCCTTCGCCTTTGGGGCAGGAAGTGCCGGACTTCTCGCTGGTCAACCAGGACGGAAAGCGGATTCATTTCCGCCAGTACCATGGCAAGGCGGTGTTGCTGACGTTCATCTACACGCGCTGCCCGCTGCCCGATTACTGTCCCCTGATGAGCAGGAACTTCGAGCAGATCGCCGAGCAAATCCGCAGCGATTCCAGGCTTGCTGCTTCCACTCATCTCTTGAGCATCAGCATCGACCCCGAGTTTGACACGCCGGCCGTCCTGCGTGCCTACGCCCGAAACTACGCAGGCACGCTTCGTTCATTTGACCAGTGGGAGTTTGCCACCGGCACGCCGGAGCAGGTTCGCAAAGTCGCCGAGTTCTTCGGCCTGCGATACTGGACGGATCGGGGCCAGATTGTACACGCGCTGGTCACGGTGCTCATTGGCCCGGGCGGACAAGTAACCCAAGTCTACCGCGGAAACGATTGGCAACCGGCGCACGTGGTCAGCGACTTGCGCGATTCGCCTCTGCCCAAAATGTAAAGCAGCTGCTCGTAGCTGTGGTGCGGGCGTCCCGCCCGCAGTCGCGGGGGCGTCTCGCCCCCGCAAGGACTTGCGGGCAGGATGCCCGCGCTACGATTTTCAGAGCACACGCCTGCTTTATTGGCCGGCGGCCCATCGACCTCCTCGTCATGCAGTCTCGACGGTGGTCAGTTTCGGCTCGAGGGTTTCACCTGCTGGTTTCGCGCGCCGCGCCGCCAGCCAGAAGCCGACGCGTACGAGTAACAGCAAAGTCACCAGGGCGCCGTAAAACAGCGGCTTGCGCACGTCCGACTTCACCAGCCAATAGTAATGCACGACGCCGGCAACCGCTGTCGCGTAAATCAGCCGGTGCACCGCCAGCCAGCGCTTTCCTCCCAGGCGTCGAATCCACCCGGCCGTCGAGGTCAAAGCCAGGGGAATCATCAGCACGAATCCCGTGAATCCCATGGTGATGAAAGGCCGTTTACGCACGTCGGCCAGCATATCCGCCCAGGCAAAAAACTTGTCCAGTCCCACCCATGTGCCGAAGTGGAGGAAGCCATAAAAGAACGCAAACAACCCCAGCATGCGGCGGAAGCGGATGAGTTCCGGCAAGCGCAACAGCTTGCGCGCCGGCGTAACGGCCAGGGTGGCGACGATAAAGATAATTGTCCAATCGCCCGTCTGGTGCGTGATGTACTCGATGGGGTTGGCTGTGAGTTGGCCGTCGAGCGCCCGCCAGGCCAACTGGCCGACGGGCACCAGGCACAAGATGAACATCGGAGGCTTCAGCCACTTGCTTTTGAGAAGGCTTCGCACAACCAACCTCACCCCTCTCTTTGCGTGGTGCTTAGCCCCATCAGGGGCGGAATAATGTAGCCCAGGGCGAAGCCCTGGGACCACCGGTCCCACCCCTTTCAACACCCCCTCCCCCGCCGAGCGGGGGAGGGGGCAGGGTGAAGAAATTCGGAAGTGTCATCCTGAGCGCAGCGAAGGATCTCTGCAGTTGTTCGTAAATCGCTGAACCATAAGAAACTGCTGGGATCCTTCGCTTCGCTCAGGATGACAGCCATCGATTTCTTCACAGGTCCTCGCGCCGTGGGCTAAACTATGCCGCCCGCCAAGGCGGGCTGACTTATCCCCTGAGCCTTGGTCGCACGGCGCTAGAAATACTTTTTCAAGTCCATTCCCGCATACAGGGACGCAACCTGATCGTAACCGTTGAACATCAGTGTGGGGCGCCTGAAAAACTCGCCCAGCCGGCGCTCCTTCGCCTGGCTCCAGCGCGGATGATCCACGTGGGGATTCACGTTGGAATAGAATCCGTATTCCGAAGAATTCGTTATATTCCAAGTGGCGGGCGGCTGTTTCTCCACCAGCTTGATCTTCACCAGCGATTTGATGCTTTTGAACCCATACTTCCAGGGCAGCACCATGCGCACCGGCGCGCCATCCTGATTGGGCAGTGTCTCGCCGTACATGCCGAAGCAGAGCAGGGCCAGCGGATGCATGGCTTCATCCAGTCGAAGCCCCTCAACGTAGGGCAATTGTATGCCCGCCCGGCTTCCCAAGGGCATTTGGCCGGAGCTGTAGTAAGTTTCAAACGCCACGAACTTCGCCATGGGTTGGGGCGACACTTCCTTCAACAACGCGCTGAAGGAATAACCGATCCAGGGCACCACGATCGACCACGCCTCCACGCAGCGGTGCCGGTAAATGCGCTCCTCGAGCGGCGCCAGTTGCTGCAACTCCTCCACGGTAAACGTGCGAGGCTTCTCCACCAACCCGAAAACCTTCACGCTCCAAGGCGAGGTTCGAAAATTGGTGGCATACTTTGCCGGGTCTTCCTTCCCCGTTCCAAATTCATAGAAATTGTTGTAATGGGTCACGTCATTGAAAGGTGTCACCTGCTCCGTGGTGCTGAAGGGACTCTTCGCCGCCACATTCAGCTTGGACTCTGCCAGGACCATTTGCGACGGCCAGGCAAGCTGTTTCAGGCTTTCTCCCACCAGCGCCCCCGCGGTCGCTCCCAATGCGCTCGCCAGGAACTTCCTGCGATTCAAGTAAAGCCATTTCGGCGTGACCTCAGACCAAGGAACCTCCGACGCCTTTTTGATAAACATGCCGCGTTCCCCCTTCCCAAGAACAGTATACATTTAGTCTCTGTTTTTATTCCCGCACTTCCCATTCCGAGGCCAACACCTACCCTACTTGTCAGCGTAGTATTTGACATCCCTCAGCGGCTGTGCTAACTAAAACCTCATGGACCTCGCACCGGTCCCGCAAGTGCCACGCTGGAACTTGCCCCCGGTCGCGGCAGGGTATTCGAGAATACGTATGGGCGTGGAAGAGCTACAAGCAGCCTGGGATTTGCTGAAGGAAGCCTACCAGTACCAGATGGGTGGAGACTACGACATGGCCGTCGAGCTCTACAAGCGCTCCCTCGATTTGCATCCTACTGCCGAGGCCTTTACCTTTCTGGGTTGGACCCATCGCCTCCAGGGCAAAATCGAAGACGCCATTGCCGAATGCAAAAAGGCTATTCAGCTTGATCCCGAATTCGGCACCCCTTACAACGATATCGGCGCTTACTTGATCGAAAAGGGCGAATACGATGAGGCCATTCCGTGGCTCGAACGGGCCTTGCAGTCTCGCCGCTACGACTCCTACCACTATCCCCATTACAACCTCGGCCGGGCATACATGGCCAAGGAAATGTTTGGCAAGGCGCGCCACCACTTGGAACAGGCCCTCAAGCTGTCACCAGACTACACACTGGCCAAAGAGGCTCTGGAGAAGATCCGCCGGAAAATACAGTAAGTCGTCAGCCCTTATTCAGATCACACACCAGGAGAGTGCAACGAGAAACGCTTTGAAGCGGTGGCTTTTACACACCAGCTAACCTTTACTTAGTCTTTTAGCCTTAGCCTTTTAGGTTGACTCATTTGCGCTGGGAGGTTAAACTCTTGCGTGATGGGCATACTACGGGCTTGGTCGAACGAGGGCTTTTGACGTGAAGACCCAAGTCCAACGCTTACTCGCCTTTCTAAAGCCGTACTCGTTCCGCTTCCTGGGCGCATTCCTGCTGATGGCCTTGGTGGGGGCTTGCGAGGCGCTGACGGCGTTACTCATTAAACCGGTTTTCGACCGCGTGCTGGCTCCCGGCGCGGATGCGGGCAAGATTGTCCTGTTCCAGTGGCCTTTCGGCGGCAGGCCGATCTATTTGCAAACGTTCTTCCCGGCTTGGATTCACAATGCCTGGACCATCGTGGCCATCTCGATGGTCATGGTGACTCTGATCAAAGGGGTGGCGGAATTCCTGGCGACCTATTTCATTAACTTCATTGGGCATTCCGTGGTGAGGGACCTCCGCAATCTGCTCTATTCAAAGATCATCGAGCAGTCGATGGCTTTCTTCACAAGAACCTCGACGGGCCGTTTGATGTCCGCGGTCACCAGCGATATCGATCGAATTCAGTTTGCGGTCTCGCAAACCGCCGCGGATTTCCTGAAGCAGAGTTTTACACTCGTTGGCTTACTCGGAGTGCTGTTCTACATCGACTGGAAGCTGGCCTTGGGCTCGCTGATCCTGGTGCCCCTGGTGGTGCTCCCCTCTCATAACATTGGCCGCTATATTCGCATTTCGAGCCGCTCCAGCCAGGACAAGATGGCAGAATTGAACAACGTGCTTCAGGAGACGTTTTCCGGAATCCGTATCGTCAAGGCCTTCGGGATGGAGCTTTTGGAGGTCGAGAAATTCAAGGCCGCCACGCGCCGGCTCTTGCGGGTGAGCTTGCGCTGGGTGCGTGCCCAGGCGGCAACCTCGCCGATTATGGAAGTTCTGGGCGCCATCACGGTGGCCGGCCTGCTGCTCTATGCGCGCAACGAAATCATGCATCACGCCCAGACCACGGGTGGCTTTGTGGTCTTTCTCTATTCCCTGATCAAGACTTACGAACCCATCAAACGGCTGACCGGCGTCCACAACGCAGCCGCGCAGGCCGTGGGCGCCTCCGAGCAGGTCTTCCACTATCTTGACCTCCACCCGGACATCCACGACGAGCCCGGGGCCTCCGTGCTGCCGCCTTTCGCGCGCCAGATTGAGTTTCAGGACGTGGATTTCGACTACGAAGAGGGCTTGCCGCTGCTGCGCAACATCGACTTGCGAATCCGCCAGGGAGAGGTTGTGGCCATCGTGGGCTCGAGTGGCGCGGGCAAGACCACCTTGGCCAGTCTCATTCCCAGGTTTTTCGATGTGACCCGAGGCCGCATCCTGATTGATGGCCACGATGTGCGCGACTTGACACTCAACTCGCTACGCGCGCAAATCGGCATCGTGACGCAGGAAACCATCCTGTTCAACGACACCGTTTACAATAACATCTGTTACGGCAGCCAACTGGCCAGCGAGGACGCGGCGCGCGAGGCCGCCCGCGCGGCTCTGGCGGAAGAGTTTATCCTCGAGATGCCTGAGGGTTACCAGACGGTGATCGGGGAGCGCGGGCAACGCCTTTCCGGGGGACAGCGGCAGCGCATTGCTATCGCTCGGGCGCTCCTCAAGAACCCACCCATCCTCATTCTGGACGAAGCCACTTCCGAACTCGACACAGAGTCGGAACTCCTGGTTCAGCGGGCCCTGGCTAACCTGATGAGGGGCCGCACCGTGCTGGTGATTGCGCATCGCCTCTCGACAGTGCGGCGCGCGGAACGGATTATTGTCCTCGACCGTGGCAGTATCACGGAGATCGGGAGCCACGAGGACCTGATCAGCCGCGGCGGGATCTACCAGAGGCTGCACGAGTTACAATTTGTGGACGCTGACCCGTAGGGTTGTGTCCTACTTTGACTCGTAGCGCTGGCCTTTAGGCCAGCAGTTGCCGACCTGAAGGTCGGCGCTACTTTCAAATCACGAAGTGTAGTGAGCCCTTGCGTAGGGAAGAGAACGTGTGAAAGAATCTAGCAGTGTCATCCTAAGCGGTCGTGGGCCGTGGGCCCACCCATAGAGATGAAATTCAGGACTCGTCACCCCCGCGAAAGTGGGGCCCATCGTCAGTCCAGGCAACAATGGATTCCCGCTCTGGCGGGAATGACGAGACTTTCGAGAGGCGGAGCGAAGGTTCCCCGCGCGGCGGTGCTTTGCGGCGCTCAGCTTGGCAGGATCCGGAGTTAGTCAATTCGATGTAGAGGCAGCCTTCCTCGGGCATTTGGCGATGGCGCACTCGCGGAATCGCTGCCGCAAAACGGACAAGTCAATATGATTCGAAGCATGACGGGTTACAGTAAGGCTCAGGCTGAGGAGGGGGGCTACTCGATCTCGGTCAGCATCCGTGGCACCAACCACCGCTTTCTGGACGTGCAGCTCCGCTTTCCTTCGGTGCTGGAGTCCATGGATCCCCTGTTGAGGCGCCTGATCAAGAATCACATTACGCGGGGCCATGTGGAGGTGACCGTCAGTTTCGATCAGCCCGGCATCGCCGGATTGGTGGTTGACCGCAAGCTCTTGTCTGCTTACGTGGCAGCTTACCACACGCTGCGCGAAGTGTTTGGTTGTAGTAACGAGCCGGATCTGGTGGCCTTGCTGCGCGTCCCTGGTCTCGCTACGGCGGGCAACGGAGAGCTTTCTACGGAAGACCTGGAGCGCGTCCGAGTTCTCCTCGAGCGTGTGGCCACGGAGGCTTTGGTGAGCTTGAACGAGATGCGCGGCCGCGAGGGGGAAGATTTGGGTCGCGATCTCAAGGGCCGTTTGGCCCGGCTTGAAGAGCTGAGCGATGATGTTGCCCGAATGGCAGAGCGCCTTCCCAAGCTCTACCAGCATCGTCTGGAAAGCCGCTTGAGGGATTTGATGGGGAGCACGGAACTGGATGGGGCGCGCCTCGCGGCGGAGGTTGCGTACCTGGCGTCCCGCTCGGACACCACCGAGGAGCTGACTCGCTTCCGAAGCCATGTTACCCAAGTCAAACAGCTCCTCGTGCAGAGTCCCGAGGTAGGCAAGAAGCTCGATTTCCTTTTGCAAGAGATGAACCGGGAAGCGAATACGCTTCTCTCGAAGACTACGGATTTGCCGGAAGTCGGCCTCGAAGTCGCGCGCCTGGCGATTGAGATGAAGAGCGAAATCGAGAAGCTGCGCGAGCAGGCTCAGAACATCGAATGATGGGGAAAAAGGAATCTTCCTGCGGGCGCGGCAGCATTCTGGTTATCTCGGCGCCGTCGGGTGCCGGAAAATCAACTCTGGTAAGACGGCTGATTGCCTCTCTGCCCGATCTGGCGTTTTCTGTTTCCCATACGACGCGGCCGCGGCGCGAGGGTGAGAAGGAGGGGCGGGACTATTTTTTCGTGACCCGCCGGCGCTTCGAAACGATGATCGCCGCGGACGAGTTTATCGAATGGGCCGAAGTTTTTGGCCACCTTTACGGCACCTCGAAGGCGCAGCTTGGGAGGATTTTGGCGGACGGACACGATGTATTGCTCGATATCGATGTTCAGGGGCATCAACAAGTCCGGAAGCGTTTGCCGGAAGCGCTCAGCGTCTTCATCTTGCCTCCGTCCTTCGAGGAGTTGGAACGGCGCTTGACGGCTCGGCATTCGGATTCGCCCAAGGATGTAGAACGACGGTTGGCGGCAGCCCGCCAGGAAATCTGCCATTGGCCTGAATATGATTATCTGGTCGTCAACGACCGTCTCCCGCGGGCCACGCAGGCTCTCAGAGCGATAGTCCAGGCCGGCCGAGTGCGGCGAGATACCCAGGCGGTGCGCGCCGAAGAGATTTGCAGGACATTTGGAGGATGAATCGGATGGATTTGCCTCAGAAGATCGATAGTAAGTTTCGCTATATTCTTGTAGCTGCCAAACGCGCCCGGCAGCTTCAGGCCGGCGCGCGCCCGCTTATTCAGAGCAGCGAAAAGCGATTAACGAGAGTGGCACAGCTAGAAGTGACGGCCGGCCTGGTGCCTTTTGAATTGCTCGCTCCTGCCGCCGGCGAGAATGACAAGAATAAGAAGCCGAAGAAATAGGGGCTAGGGACTGGGGACTAGGGGCTAGGGACCGAGCACTGGGGGCTGGGAACCATGGCCTCGAAAAACTAGGTTCTGGGTCGAGGCCATGGGAATTCGGGTTCGATCTTGAATTTCGAAGCTCGAATCTGCAACAGCTTTGGCTCCTGAATCCTGAATTCTCAATCCGAACCCCTGCAGGGCGGTCCTTGTGGCCGCCCTGGGCAACCACAAGGTTTGCCCCTACGGTGCGACTGTGAAGGTTGCTTTAGGGATTTCGGGCGGCATCGCCGCGTACAAGGCCGCGGAACTCCTGCGTCTGCTGCAAGAGCGGGGCGTGGAAGTTCAAGTGGTAATGACCCGGAACGCCTGCGAGTTTGTTGCTCCGCTCACCTTTGCCGCGCTCTCCGGCAGAAAAGTCATTACAGAAATGTTTGGGGGCGGAACCGAAGGCGCCGCGAACGTCGAGAGCGCCATCGAGCATATCGCCGTGGCGCAGTCGATTGATGCCCTGGTGATCGTTCCCGCCACCGCGAACGTGCTCGCGAAGATGGCCCACGGCATTGCCGACGATTTCCTCACCACCCTGTGCCTCGCCACCAAGGCCCCCCTGATCGCGGCCCCGGCTATGAATGTGAACATGTGGGAGAATCCCGCCACGCGGAAGAACGTGGAAATTCTGCGCGAGCGGGGCGTGAAGGTCTTGCCGCCTGATGAGGGCTATCTGGCGTGCGGAATGACCGGCGCGGGCCGCCTCACTTCCATAGAGAGCATCGCACAGGCAGTGCTTGCGACCCTCGGAGTTGCGGACGATTTGGACGGGGAATACCTGCTCGTAACAGCCGGGCCGACCCAAGAACCCTGGGATGAAGTGCGCTACCTCAGCAACAGGTCCTCTGGGAAGATGGGTTATGCGCTGGCTGAAGCGGGCAGCCGCCGCGGGGCTCGGGTAGTCCTGGTCAGCGGGCCTACACATCTCGATCCTCCTACCGGGGTGGAAGTGGATTGCGTCCGCACGGCCGAGCAGATGGCGCAGGCGGTCTTGCGTCATTTCGAGCTGGCTACGGTGACTCTGATGGCAGCCGCAGTCGCGGATTTCCGCCCGGTAGAGGTTCACCCCCAAAAGCTCAAGAAGCAGGTCGGGATACCGGCGTTGAAGCTCGAGCCCACGCCGGATATCCTGGCCATGCTGGCTCCCCGGCGGCGGTCAGGACAAGTGGTGGTGGGGTTCGCGGCGGAGACTGAAAACCTGCTGGCTAACGCCGCCGCCAAACTGCGCGAAAAACGCCTCGACTTCATCGTGGCAAACGACCTTTCCCAACCTGGCGCAGGGTTTGACGTCGACACCAACATCGCAACTTTGCTTTTCCCGGATGGCCGCACGAAGCCGCTCGAGAAGATGAGCAAACTCGACGTGGCGCAGCGTATCCTCGACGAAGTTGTGGCACTTAGGAAGGAGTCAGGAGTCAGGAGCCAGGAGCCAGAAGAGAGAAAGCAGAAGGCAGTCGCTCATGCCCATCCGCCGACGGGCGCCCAGAAAACGTGAAGTACCCGGGAGCGCGGGCATCCTGCCCGCAGCGTGCGC
>JBEKLY010000360.1:0-9404 GCA_050010015.1 Terriglobia bacterium | reverse complement strand
AGGAGGACAACTGGGCGTCGGAAAGGCCGTCAAAAGCGCTGTTGACGGATCGGGCAGACCGGTTGACACACCGACCGCGGGTCAGCTGCCCAGCCTGGTTTCTTACTGTCTGAATCGCAGGCTTTGATGAATGTTCGAAGGCGCCACGGCGAAAGACAAGTGTTGTTCGATGAGGTGGTGGAATCTGATCGTGGCGCGGTCCGCCGCGAGTGCGAGGATTGGAGTAACTATCCCGAGAAGTACTACACCCAACGCGAACTCGGCGGGATCCTGGACGACGCGCTCACCGGCCTCAGCCCACGTTTGTGCGCAGCTTTCTACCTTCGCAACGTCGAAGAACTTTCCGTCAAGGAGACCGCCGCAAAACTGGGTTTATCCGTGAACGGAGTGAAATCAAGAGTTTCTCGAGCGCGCTCGAGATTACGAAAAAGGCTGTACCCGATCCTTCATGGCTCGGGCCACTGCCCGTGGAAATCGGCCCGGCGTCGCGATCAGCCCCGCGGCGCCGCGGGAAAGTCCGCGCCTCCATTATTTCTGGCAGCGTGAGGCGACCTTCCGTAGGGGGACGGCTTGCCGTCCCCGCATTTCTGCCGGCCTCGACGAGGGTAGGGCAAGCCCTACCCCTACCCCGACTGGGTCCAGTCGCGTGCGGGGTAGAGGCGCAGGGCCATGCGTACTAACGCCCTCGACCTTGCTTATCGACGGACTGGGGATAATCCTGCTCGAGGCTGCGGCGAATCGGAATCTGCACTGCTCCCCACGGGCCGCAGAGGGACTCCAACCGCGCCTGCCTCCGCGCTGCCAACTCTCCCGGTATATGCGGTTGATCTCCCCCCACGCGCAACCCTTTCGATGAGCTGTGGCGCGACCAGTCCGCACTGTTCCAAATCTTGAAAACCGTGGCGGGCGCCGCGCAAAAGGCATCTGCCTTTGAGTTGCGCCAGGTACGCTTCGTTCGCCTATTGGCCGATCACTACCTCAGCCCAGGGATCGCCATAAAAGCAGTAGGCTGCATAGGTGTCCTCACCGGTTTTTCTGTCGTAAGCAAGCTTCCTGACATCGCGGAAGAACTCGGCGCAACGGACACGCTTTTTCTCTCGCAGTTGATCGTAGAAGGCTTGCGCGACCTTAGAGGCGATGGTGTCGTTGACGCCCCAAAGCGCGGCAATAATGCCGCTGGCGTCTAGCCGGATGAAGGAGTCCGCGAACCCGCCCGTCCCAAGGAGCGCCGGAGCCGGCCGGCCCACCTCGCAGGCGTTCAGGAACACCAGGGGATGAGTGCGGCGGCACGCTTCCTTAAAGCCTTCGAGCCCGCGAATCTCGCGGGCGCTCAGCGGCTTGTCATTGTCAAGAACGATGTACTGGTCGGTGGTGTCCAGCGCTTCGGGATCGCCGGCCCGAACGGTCTCACCGTGACAGATGAAATGCAGAAGCGTGGTGGCTCGAGCTTTCAGGCGGTCGTCGATGGTATCGACGTCGGGCGGCTCGATCTCCTCGCACAATGCGGCGCTGAGACACGCCTGGAGAGTCTGGATTTCCTGTGGGGCCGACTTCAGCTCGCGATCACCGATATACTTGGGGGCGATGACGTAGGCGTCCGACAGCGCAAGGGCCTGCCGGGGCGCATCGTGGGCGCGGGTGATCCAGCGCCCGATCTGAAACACGGCGCCGAGGGGATACTTCCAGTCTTCTTCACCCTTCCGGTTGGGAATCATGAGTTCCCACGGGAATGTCATCTCTTCAGAGACGATGAGAATGGTCTCGAGGGGCTTCCTGCCGTCGACGAGATTCCAAAACACCTCCTGAAACACGGCGGGACTGGCATCGAAAAGATCGATCCCCGCAGCACACAGCGCGGCGACTCGCTGTCGGGGCCCAACCCCTTGGTCGCGAGCCCGCCGAAGCGCGCCGTTAACAACGTCGGGCGCCGTTTTCTTGAGGGTCCAGTCTCCGGAAACTCCCGCTTTGTCCGCCCTGGGTTTGTACTTGGCGAGGTGCGGCGTGGAGACGATGCAGGTGAATTGGCGATCGTCATTGATTGCTTTGGCAATGATCCGGATAGTGAGGTCGGGCGGGCGGACGGTTAACGGAAAGCGGATGGAATTCGGGGGCAGGTCCAATTCGCCTTCGCGCTTGCCGATCAGCACCGTCACGCGCCCGGAGGGCCGCCCATTGTAGCTGAAGTACGCTGTAATCGCGCGCGGCAATTCGGCCGGGACTTGCTGGTCGACTTTGACCTTAAATGTGGCGTCGGTCGAGCGCGGCGCGGCTGCGGTGATGGTCAGCGGCAGCGAGTCCGGGCCGTCCACCGACATGCCGGGGGGCACCGCGAGAAGCACCTGAAGTTTGTATTCGTCCTTGCCGCCCTCGAGCACGATTTCGGCAGACTCCTCCCCTTCGCGCTCCGGCTGGTCATCGGCATACACGACGACCCCGAAGGTGTCACCTGCTTTGCTGGGTACGCCGTCTGGAAGATCCATGTGGGGGACACGGCGGATTAGCTCCGGCGGCTCGTCCCCGCCCGATGCCGGCTTGGTTCCGGTAGAAGGGGGCGGCCCCTTTTTGCGGGCAGAGGGTGCTTCCGATGTAGGCTCGACAGGAGCACCGGGAAGGGCTTCTCCGGCACCATGAGGCCCAACCGAAGCCGCTTGCCCGATCTTATAGAAGCCGCCGAGACGAGGATCATGCCTGGCAATCTGGGGCGCTCCGGCTAACCCGCGAAGAGCCCCCTTTTTGTCAGATCCTTCTACGCCACCGGTCGCAATCGCGAGTGGCGCCTTGAGGACTTGAAGCAACTTGATCGTTTCCGGCAAAACCAGGGCATATCGGTCGCGAAGAATGGTCCGAACCTCTTCCTGCCGGTGCTCCGTCTCCTTTCGGGCCTTCGTTCGATACAGTGCCGCGAACGAAAGCTGCAGCACCTCCGCGATGGTCGGAAGCTCGATCACCAAGCCCTGGCCGCCGACTTGAAACGAGAACAGGTTGAGAAAGGCGCGCGCCGCCTTCACCCGGAAGCGTGGTGTCCGCAGCAATTCCGTGAACACCTCGATCGCGGTGTCAAAGTCCCTAGCCTCGAACAGCGCTTCGGCGGTTCCGAGTTTCGACAAGAGATCACGATAGCTGCTCATCGCAAGCCGCCTTGGAATTGTAGTGCCGTTTTCCGTTCTCGTTGATGTAGCGGACGTTGATGTTGGGCCCCTCGAAATCAAGCACCGCAAAGCCCATGTAGGCCCAGGGTTCAAGCTTGCGCGGCAGGCGATCGCGGTACTCGTAGAAGGCGGGCGCCGGATATTTGGCATTGGCTCCGTGCCACATGTAAACGGGCACCCCGCCATGTCCCACGCACCGGGCAAACTCGACGTGCTGATAGGGCTTGTAAAACACGCAGCGGTGTTCGTGCCCCCAGAACCAGACGCGGACCCGGCCCGTCGCCAGAATACCAGCCAACTTTTCCTCCAACTTGGGACCGCCCTTTTCGTAGGCGCTAAAGAGCTGGTGATGGCTCAGAAAGACCATTTTGCGATTCGAGCGGTCAATCTGCTCCTGGATCCATCCGGTCTGGTCCTTGAGGTCGTGGTCGTAATAAGCGGTGTCCAGCCCGAGGATTTGCCAGTTGTCGTTATGCAGGCTGAACACGCTCGAGCCGTTTTGCCGGCGAAATCTCCGGTCCTGGAGGAGCACCTCATAATATCCGTGGCCGCCGGAGTACATATCGTGATTGCCATTCAACGACCAAGACCCGATCGAATCGGCTTCCCAATCATCCACGGGCCAATAGGGCAGGAAGCGTCGCTGGTACTCTTCGCCCCAGCCCGCGTAATAGGTATCGCCAAGATGGATCACGTGCTGCTCCCGCCCCTCGCGCTTACCCTGGTCGAGTTCGGCACGAATGGCGGCCGTTACCTGCCGGGCGCGCGGAATGCCCGTCGCCCAGTCCCCCACCAGGATAAGCCGCACGCGGTCCGTGACCTTTAGAGACTCCTTCGGCTCGGGCACAAAGTGATGCGGGCCGTTGCGCGCCCGCCAGCGTTCCGCCGTCTTGCAAGCCACCCAGCCCGCATCCAGGGTCGAGAACTTGTTGAACAAGCGTCGACCTTCGTTCGTCCGGCGAGGTTGCCAGCGGGCAATGCTTTGGTCCGTAACCGACGGGACGCGTCCGCCTCGGCGGTTGTCGTCCTGAACTCCCGACTCCACCACCCGCCGGCCCTGTTCCTCTTCGACAAAATAGCTTTCCAGCGCCGACTGGAGATTGCTGATCAGCGGGTCGCAGCTAATAAACGAGAAGTCGTCAATTGGGGCCGCACCGGCGCGCAATTCGCTGGCATCTCCCGTTTGCCCGCTTGATTCCTTTCGCTCGCGCTCGACGGCTGCTGCGGTCTCTTCCTGCAGCGAGACGATCGACCGCTCGTCGAGGCCCAGAAGTTCCTTGCGTTGCGGTGTTGGCTGCTGGAGTTCCGCCTGGAGTGACGGGAGTACCTTCTGAACGTCATCGAGTTGCTGCAAAACAAATTCCCGGTTCAGGATCTGAGCAATCATCCGATTTCCCCCCACGTTTCCCACATTATAGGTGGTGTTCGTTGACTCGCCAAGTCCCATCCGCTATTTGCGCCATCCGCTGCTTCCAGCCTGCGATCGGCGACAATCGAATATTAGATTACCGGTTCCTTCTTGTAGCGAAACCCGCTGCCGCCAACTCCCGTGGCCAGCCGCGGGCTGCGGAGCGGTCCCGGTCTCTGATAGGGTCGGACAGCGTATTCCAGGCAAACAGAGCCGGCCCCGCATGGCTGGCCATTGGGTCCGAATGTCTCTTCCCTTCTACAGACGAGAATAAGCTGTAGCGGCGAAAAGCGAGAGGGACAAGCACTCTTGCCTGTCTCTATGGCCGGAGCCCAGCACGCCGTCTCGCAGGCAAGAGTACCTGCACCACTTCTTCCGGATTCTAAGTGAGTCTATTCGGCGGGCTTTGCGTCGGCCGGGGTCACGGCCGGCTCCACGGGGGGAAGCAGCAGCTTCTGATGGATGGCGTAAAGCACCAACTCGAGCCGGTCCGAAACTCCAACTTTGTCGTAGATCGATCGCAGGTGGTTCTTTACCGTCTGTTCGGTGATGTTCAGATGCCCGGCAATCTCGCGGTTGCGCCATCCTTGCATCAGGTAGCTGATGATGGTCTTCTCACGCTGTGTAAGCGTGTCGACAGGCCGCAAGGGTTGTGCTGCGGTAGCCTCCACGAACTTTGCCATGGTGGCCACCTGCTTGTGCGGCAACCACACCTCGTCGTCGAATACAACTCTGCGCGCACACCTGACGAACAGCGAGGGTTCAACCGACTTCAGAATGATGCCCGCGGCGCCCAGTTGGACGTACCGAATGCCCTGCTCTTCGGTTGGTACGCTGGAGAAGGTGACCACGATCTTGCACTTTGGAACATCGCGGCGAAGCTCTGAAAACAGATTGCCGCCTGCTTCCGTCACGATCTCCGATTGAACAAAGAGCAAGTGTGGGCGTAGGGATTTGGTCAGTTCAAGGACTTGCGATGGGGTGTGGGCTTGCGCGACGACGCGCACGTCATCCTCGACCGCAAAGAGTTCTTTCAACCCAAACCTGAAGATGCCTTCGCGGTCTGCTATGAGAACTCGGATCTTCTTCTTCGCGCTGTTGCGCACGCTCATCCGGAATCACGTCCCAGCGCCACTGGTTCGTCCGTCCCACCAGTCGGTCCCGATTGGCCGCCGGTGTCATGGGTTGATTCTTGGAAGTCTGCTTTCATTGAACGGCGCCGTGCCTGAAGGCTGAACATGCTGGAATCCGGCACCCTCGGTTCAAACGGCGTTAAACGGCTTAGGTGCGAGCGGGCCGGAATTCGTACTCATCAATGGTCGCCCCCACTCCCCTCGCTTCACCAGAACGGTTCCAACGGATAACCCGGCCGTTACAGAGCAACTCGACAGGGACGGGAGTCATGTTCGCAGGCAGGTGCACTCTCATCGTCACTGTGGTCTTGCAGGGAGGACGGACCGGGATGATGGTGAACAACCCATTCCCGCTGATGTTTCCGGTCGTTCCCTCTACGCGGCGAGTGCGGCCCCCGCGACTCTTCCAGTGCACTTCTACTGGCAACACAACCGGAATTCGTATCCCGGAGCGCTGATTGTCCTTCATAGAATCTCCTGGAACAGCACCGATACTCACCAAAGGTTAGCTCGTTTCTTTCGCCGTGGCAAGAGGAAAGTCCCGGAAATTCTCAAACACTGGGGACATACTTACCTTGCCAAAACTAAGTGACATATTGCCTAAATCGCCCACCGCTGCTACCCTTCCTGCGTCACCTCAAGGTATCGGCGGGACCGGCTATGAAAAGGAGAAAAAAATGAAACTCGGCGAAATTGCAGCGCGGCTTCAATGCCATCTTGATGGTCCTGAAGAACTCGAAATCTCGGGCGTTGCGGGAATGGACGAAGCCGGACCCGGTGAGTTGACCTTCCTTGCTAATCCCAATTACCTCCGCAAGCTCACAACCACGCGCGCGGCAGCCATCATTGCCAATCCGGGCGAGGACCTGGGTGGACGGCCGGCCCTGCGCTCGGCGAATCCCTACCTTGCTTTTGCCAAGGCGCTTGAGCTTTTCCATGCGCCACACCGCCCTTCCGCGGGCGTTCACCCCACGGCCGTCATCGCCCCTGACGTCAAACTTGGACGGGATCCCTCCATTGGGCCCTTCGTGGTGATCGAAGAAGGCGTGGAGATTGGCGATGATTGCGTGCTCAAGAGCCATGTGGTGGTTTATCACGGGGCCAGGATCGGGCATCGCTTTTTCGCTCACTCTCACGCGGTGGTGCGCGAATTCGTGCGCGTTGGCGACGACGTGACGCTGCAGAATGGCGCGGCCATCGGGACTGATGGCTACGGCTTCGCCCGCCAGGACGACGGCTCGTATTACAAGATCATGCAGACGGGGACCGCCGTGATCGAGGACGGCGTCGAGATTCAAGCCTACGCATGTATCGACCGGGCGGCGGTGGGCGAGACGCGCATCCATCGCGGCGCCAAGATCGATAACCTCGTGCAAGTGGGCCACGGCTGCGAGGTGGGCGAGAATTCCCTTCTCTGCGGACAAGTGGGCCTCGCGGGCACGAGTAGAGTGGGGCGGAACGTTATCCTCACCGGCCAGGTTGGAGTCGCGGGTCACGTGACGATCGGCGATGGCGTGATCGTCTCCGCCCAGTCCGGGATTCACAGCGACGTCGAGCCGGGCCGTGTCATGTCCGGCTCTCCCGCAATTGACCATGCCCAGTGGATGAAATGCGTCGCGGCCTACGCGCGCCTTCCCCAGATGTTCGCGACTTATCGAAAAGTGAGAGAGATGCTGGAGAAAAGAGATTCTCAGTCGTAGACGACAAACTACAACTATCGAGTGACAACCACCGGCAGCCGCGGAGCGGCGGCAGAAAGCAGCCCACGGCGTGAGAGTCTGTGTGAGAACCTCGTTCAAGCTGTCATTCTGAGCGGAGCGAAGAATCTCGCTCTGCCGCTCAGGGTAAAC
The DNA here is from genome assembly GCA_050010015.1 of Terriglobia bacterium. Lineage (GTDB taxonomy): Bacteria > Acidobacteriota > Terriglobia > UBA7540 > UBA7540 > CAVROP01. The sequence continues at coordinate 1,864 of JBEKLY010000360.1, read as the reverse complement.
TCCGCGAAGAGCCTGTCCTGAACGAAGTGAAGGAATCTCGCTCTGGGGTGCTCAGGGTAAACTCCGCGAGGAATCTCGCTCTGAGTGGTTTCAACGCACTGCGAGATTCCTCGTCGCCTGCCTGCGGGCCGAAGCCCTTCGGTAGGCGTAGGCCTGCGGCTCCTCGGAATGACAGACTACGTCGGAAACATCACTGCTGTGCCGTAGCGCCGGACGCAGCAACAACACCCGTACCCGTCAGCGAAATCGTTTGTGGACTGTTGGAAGCGCTGTCCGCAATCGAAACGCTGGCGCTGCGCGCCCCCGCCTCTTTAGGAGTGAAAGTCAGGGTAATCTGGCAGGGCGTATTCGCCGCCAGCGAATTGCCGCAATTCTGCTTCAAGCTGAAGTCGTCGCTGTTGTCGCCGGTAACCGAGATGCTCGAGATGTCCAAGGGTTGAGGTGCAATCAAGCCCAGGGTGACCGGCGGCGAGGACGTTCCAACCGCTTGGTTCGAAAATGCCAGGCTCGAGGTGATCAGCCACACCGCGACGGCGCCCACCGACCCATCCAGCCTGAGATTCTGAGGACTGTCCGGCGCGTTGTCGGTGAACGTCAGCGTTCCCTTTCGATTTCCCTGTTCCTTGGGCGTGAAGGTGACATTGATCGTGCAACTCCCTGAGGCATCGAGTGAGCCGCCGCAATTGTTGCTTTGCGCAAAGTCGCCGCTGGCGGCAATGACGAGGTTCTTCAGAGGGCCGTTGCCGGAATTGCTCAATGTGACGGATTGGGCGGCGGTAGTGGTCGAAACCGCATCGGCGGAGAAATTCAGGTTACCGGGCGAGAGCCTGACCAGCGGGCCAACCCCCGTGCCGCTCAAGGTCACGGATTGCGGGCTGTTCGTCGTGTACTCGCTGAAAGTCAGCGCGCCGTTAACCGGTCCTGTGGAGCCGGGCCGGAAGCTCACCTGCACTGTGCAACTCCCCTTGGGAGGAACGGAAGGAAGACAGTTGTTGCTCTGCGTCCAACCATGCGAGATGTTCAGGCCGGTGATGCTCAATGCGAGGGCGCCTGTGTTTGTAAAGGTCACCGCCTGCGGGGCGCTGGCGTTACCCACCGATTGGTCGCCAAAATTCAGGTTCGAGGGAGAAACTTCCGGCGCCGTGAGAAGGCCTCTCCCGTTCAGTTTGAACACAAAAGGCGGGCTGGCGGCGTTGCTGGTGACGGTGATCGTGCCCGTGAGCGGCCCGGTGGTCGTCGGGTCGAACGTTACCTGGACCGTACAGTGTCCACCCACCGGCACCGCGGGCCGGCAGTCGTCCGTCTCACCAAAGTTCGCAGTGGCTTGAATGTTGGTGATAACAAGAACGGTAATGCCGGTGTTCTGAAGGTGTATGGCTTGCGGTGCGCTGCGGGTTCCCACTTGCTGATCGCCAAAAGCGAAGGTGTTTGCGTCGTCCGCAGCGGGCGGCGCGGGCGGAGTTTGCGCAAAAGCCTTGCCGGCGCCAAAACCTAGAACAGCGAAGAAAAGAAAAACTAGCGCGACGCGACGTCCTTTGACAATATCGCAGACGCCGGTACCCTTGCGCTTCGAGCCCATAATCACCTCGTGCCTTGATGTGAGGAATGTCTTGCTCAGCATCACTCACATCAAGGGCAATGTCAAGATGACGGCCGCGCGGGTGTTGTCCTGGATGGAGTGTGGCGCCAATATTCAGGTAGGTAGTTCTGGCATGAAGAAGCTGCGGAAAAACCCATTCCGTTGTCATTCCGAGCCCTTCGCCGTCATCCTGAGTGGGGATGGGCCGGGGCCCACCCAAAGAGATGAAAATCGGCTCGAGTGCGCGTAGAGTAGGGGCGGCGTGGAGCGGTGAAGGCCGGCGGG
>JBEKLY010000359.1:0-7657 GCA_050010015.1 Terriglobia bacterium | reverse complement strand
CTCCCATCGCTCGAAGCTGTCGATGAGGAGAAAGTAGACACCTTTAATTCGCCGGCTGAGTATAAAACGCCCGCGACGGTGGAAATGCTCACCCGCCAGGGAACGAATCGATTCCATGGGGATGCCTGGGAGCTTTATGATGACAAGTCGCTCGAAGCGCGCCAATTTTTCTTGCCCCAGAAGCAGTTGTTTCATGGGAACACGTTTGGTGGAAGTCTTGGCGGGCCCATCAAGAAGGACAAGGCGTTCTTCTACCTTGGCTATGAGGAATTCAAATTTTCCAATCTCTCAGTTACGGTCAGCCCCATTGCCACTTTCAGCGTCCCCACGGCACAGGTGCAACAAGGGAATTTTTCGCAGTTACTTGACCCCACGTTTGTCGACCAGTACAACGGGGGAGTAACGGTTACGGTGAAGAATCCACTTACCGGCCAGCCTTTTCCGGGCAACGTGATTCCCTCCGACCAAATCAGTTCAGTGGCCCAATACTTTGTCAAGAACTTCTGGTCGGCGCCGACCGGCAACGGACTCCTTAACAACTACTTTATAAACGCCCTGCATCCGTATGAACGGGACAAGGAGGACGGGAGGGTCGATTACAATTTCTCGTCGCGGCATACTTTCTTTGTAAGGTTCGGCAGGACGGGTCTGCGCGGCGAGTTACCCACAGTCGGCTTTAGCGCTGCAAACAATTTTAACCAGAGTCAATTATTCCCCGGCCGCACTGCGGGCCTTACCGATACGTTTATCCTTAGTCCGCGAACGACGAATGAATTCAGGTTTGGCTTTTCGCGCACCCTGCTCGCTTTCTCGAACCCGTATGGCACCCAGAGCGTTCTATCGACCGCGGGTCTGCAAAATGCGGCTGGCCTGGATGGCCTTCCCGGATTAGGCTTTGTCAACTTCAGCGGAATATCAGCTCTTAGCTTCAGCAAAAACGTTGACCAAGTGAAAGGCATCACTGACAACCTTTCGAATTTCTATGGAAATCACCGCTTGAGGATGGGGGTACTGTTCAACCGCAGCGATGTCTTCTCAAGCATCCCTCCCACTCCCCCCTCATTCAGTTTTAGCGGGGCGCTAAGCGGCTATGACTTCGCGGACTTCATGCTGGGCCAACCATCCACCATGAGTCGAACCCTCGGGAGTTCGTCGGGTTATATTTTTCAGAACGAGCTTGGTCTCTATGTGGAAGACTCATTCAAGGTAAAGCCCAACCTGACGCTTCAGTACGGTTTGCGCTACGACATCCAACCTTTCTCGTACGAAAAATACAACAAGACTGCGGCCTATGACATCTCGAAACAAGCCTTAGTCGTTCCCAGTGCCGATACCTTGAACCTTGTTATTCCGAGCTTTCCTGAGGCCCAGGTTCCAATCCTGACCCCCAGTCAGGCGGGCTGGCCGGCGCATAATCGATCTTTGGTTAACACGCCCTACGACGATTTTTCGCCGCGCTTTGGTTTTGCTTGGAGGCCCCGCGGCAAGGAAAACACCGTGGTCAGGGGTGGATACGGTATCTATCGCTTTAATACCGTCAACACTATTAACTCGGGGAGTTTTTTTGGCGGACCGAGTTCGTCGGCTTTTGTGGGCAGCCAGAGCGCGACTCAGTCATTGGTTAATGGAATTCTAACACCCACCCTCGCCTTTCCCGATCCATTTGCGGGGCTGGGGCCCGCCTCGACGCTCAATCCGGCAACCCTCTCGTATACGACCGTCAATCCCAATCTCAAAATGACGATGGTGCAAGAATACAGCCTGACGACGGAGCGCCAGTGGCGGGAGTGGGGTTTCCGCGGAACTTATTATGGAGATTTCGAGACGGGGCTTATGTATTCGTCCGATTACAACCAGCCCCTGCCGAGTCATCAACCGTTCCAGCAAAGTGAGCGTCCCATCCCCAACGCTTATGACATTTTCATTGTCCAGAACGGTGGGTTCCAGCGCGTGAGCGGCTTCCAGACAGAAGTCAAACGTCCCACCTCCCACGGCCTGCTTTTCGACGGGTCATGGACTTGGGAGAAGTGCTTAGGCGACGTGACGCAGACAAATGACACGGATGTTTCATCTGTTCCCCCCATAGGGTCAGGGGGATATTATTTTCGCAGCCGCTTTAAAACGAACTGTAGTCTTCAATTTCATCAACAGGCGCTTTTTAGATGGGTTTGGACTCTGCCTTTGGGGCGCGGGGAAGCCTATCTGACCAACGCGAATAAGATCGTGAATGGCGTCTTAGGAGGATGGCGGCTGACGGGTGCGGCAGCATTCCAAACCGGTATGTGGCTAAGTCCCTACTACACCGGCGTCGATCCGTCAGGCATGAGTCCCGGGGTGGGAGAGCAGCTTCCGGATCGCATTGCCAACGGCAATTTCCCTCGCAGCCAACGCAACGGGCTTACGGCTCCATTTTTCAATACCGCGGCATTTGTGTGCCCTGGAGGGAGCACAATTAATCATCAGCCTAATTTTCTGAGCGCAGGTTGTCCTCTGAGTACTCCCCAAAACGTGGGCCGTTTGGGCAATTCCTCCCCCAATATAATTGAGGGACCAGGGACGAACACCTGGAACCTGGCGATAGTGAAACAGTTTCCGTTGGGCCACCGGGATCACGCCAACCTTGAAGTCTCGGCCGAGATCGCCAATCCCTGGAATCACCCGACGTTCACGCCGACACCCTCGATGAATCTCTCTTCCCCATCAACCGTAGGGATATACAACGCAACCAGAGAAGACTACATTCAGCCTTGGTCCTACGGGAACCGGAAAATTAGTTTGAATGCACGCTTTAATTTTTGACGGAACGGCCGGAGGCATTTAGGTGAGGCGTCGCCAAGGTTGAGTCCAAGTTTCGAAGTTGAACTTGGGGCTGCCAGGTGAACTCGATAACCTCAAGAACCGATCGGGTGTTTGGAGTTTTCGGAAGTGACCCCTCACCCGGCCCGCACCGGCTGATGACTACGCCGGCTGCGGGCCACCCTCTCCCCAAGGGAGAAGGCCGTCAACGATGATGGAATTTCAGCCCTCTCCCTTGGGGAGAGGGTGGCGAGAGTAGCGAGCCAGGTGAGGGGTTTCTTCTCACGAAGCCTGGGAATTTTGGAGTTTGGGTTAAGTCCGCCAGCCTGAATTTCCGGAGGGAATTGAGTAATACTAGTAGCCCGCCTCCTTGTCGACAACATTCCTTAGTGGCTCACCATTCAAGAACCTCTGCAAGTTTTGAGTGAAGAATTCCATGTCCCGCTCGTTGAACCCGGGGGTATGATCGGCGTAATGCGGAGATAACAACACGTTTTCCAATCGGTAAAAGGGGTGAGCGGAGGGGAGCGGCGCGGTCTCGTAAACATCCAGGGCTGCCCCCCGTATGCGTCCTTGTTCGAGGGCGTCAACGAGCGCTGTCTCATCGACTAACGACCCCCTACCGACATTGATTAACACCGCCGAGGCTTTCATGACCGCAAGCTCGACCTTTCCGATCAGCCTCCGAGTCTGGGGCGTGTGGGGCGCCGCAAGCACCACATAGTCAGACTGCGCCAGAAGACCGTGAAGTCCGTCGGGGCCCAATACGGCATCGAGCCAAGGATCTCCTCTCGACAGCTCAGGCCTTCGTCGCAGCCCCAGAACCTTCATCCCCAGTGGCCGAGCCCTCTCGGCGCAGGCCCGCCCTGTCTCGCCGTAACCTACGATGCCCATCACCTTGCCATGTGCTTCCTGCATTTCGAACTGCTGCCAGATGCCGGCTTGCTGGCTTCGAATCAAGCGGCGAAAATCCTTGGCGAAATAGAGTACCGCCGCGATCACGAACTCCGCCAGAGCCTGCTTGAACACGCCTCGGGCGTTCGTGAGGATCGCAGGGCTCGCGACTAACTCCGGAAACAGAATCTTCTCCACACCGTCTGAAAGGGAATGCACCCAGCGCAATCGAGTCGCGTGGGGGAAAATATCTCGAAGCAGGTGGCCGTCCGGGATCCCGTTCAGGATGACGTCGGCTTCTTGCACGGATTCCCGCAACAAGGCGGCCTGATTCGACACATCAACAGTGATGGATTCGGGCAACGTCCCGAGCACTTTAAGATGATCTGCTCCAGGTTGGTCGATGACCACAAGTTTAATGGAAGCCATAACATCCCATCCACAAGTCAAAGAATCGAAAAATGGGCTAGTTTCCTAGTTTCCTGAGTCAGAAGCACGTTGAAGAATTCAGCCCGCGGAGCGGGCGGCAGCAAGTAGCCCACGGCGCAAGCCGTGGGTCGCGAGGGCCCACCCTCACCCCCGTCCCCTCACCCGCCCGGCGGGCGAGGGGTGCCGAAGGCGGGGTGAGGGGCGTCTCACCCAGGGCTTGCGCCCTGGGCTACTCTATGCCGCCCCTGACGGGGCTCTAAAGAACGGTCGCGTATGAGAAAGACTTTGTCAACGAACTTTTGACTTAGCACACTAGTTTCCACGTAGCGCTGGCCCTCAGGCCGCATCTGCCGACCCTTCGCTTTGCTCAGGGCAGGCTCTAGAGGTCGGCGCCACCTTCGACTGTCGATTTCTCGACTTGCATGGACGCGCCAGTCCTTCCCAAAATGAGCACGACGGCGCCATAGCTGGCCAGACTCAACACCGAAAGCAATACAAACACCGGCCGGTAAGAATAGTGTTGCACGATCCAGCCGACACCCGCTGTAAACAATATGGTGCTGAAGGTGCCGAGGCTCGTCGTGAATCCCGAGGCCGTGGCGATGACGCGGGGATCAAATGAGTCTACCAACAGCACGCTCAGATTCACCTGCCAGGCCGTAGTACACAGGACGAAAATGCCGACCAGGAGAAGCAAAATGGGTGTGGAATATCGAGCCGCCAGGATGAATGTGAACGCGCGTATCAGCGTGACGCCGGTCAGCACCGTGATCCGCGCCCGGCGAATGGCCATTCCCCCTTTTATCAATCTTCCCGATAGCCAACCCCCGCCTATGAAGCCAATATCGGCGAACAAAAAAGGGATCCAACCGACCTTCCCCATCTGCCGGATAGACAATCCCTGAGCGTCCGTCAAGAATTTGGCAAACCAGATCACATAGAAAACCCAGACGCTGTCACTGATGAACCTGCCGATTCCCACTGCCCAGAACGTCCTGGTTTTCAGGAGAGACGTCCAGCGCCATCCCGGTTCGAGTCTTTCGCCGGGGCTGACGGATTTGACGTATTGACGCTCCTTCTCCGTAACCCAAGGGTGATGTTCCGGGGGGCGATAAACCAGGAGCCAAATAGGGCTCAAGAGGATGCCCAGGCCTCCGGTAACCAGAAACGGCGCACGCCAAGTCCACTGGGCGGTCAGCCAAGCCACTAACGGGAACGCCACAATTGCTCCGAACGTGGCCCCGCTCACCGAGATTCCATATACCAAGGCGCGCTCACGGGGTGGGTACCACTCCGAAACGGCGCGCGCTGCCGCGACAAATGCCGCGGGATAAGCCACCCCCAGCAGGAAGCGGCAAGCGGCTAGTTCATTGGGCGTATTGGCCAGTGCATGCAGCGCGTTGGCAATTGACCAGAAGAAGATACTCGCGCCCAGCCCCCAGCGAACTCCCAACTTGTCAATCACTAATCCGCCCAGGAGAAAGGCGACTGTGTATGACACAAGAAATCCCTGCGCCACGAACGCGTACTGGGTATTGGTCATCCCAATCGTTTTGGCCAGCACCGGCGCAAGCACAGACATCTCTTGAAGGTCGGTGTAGGCGAGCAAGGTCTCGGTGAACAAAAGTAAGGCGATGACCCACCGCAGGCTTGGAATTTTCATATCGCTCCGAAGGCGCCGTCGTTCGACGAACCAGAGGGAATGATAGACGCGTAACAGAATATCAGCCCGAATTCCGAAGTTGAATTTGGCGCCCCTAGGCCAACTTGTTGAATCTGAATTGCCTGCCGTAATAGCCCTGTGAACGGACCGGGCGTTTGGATTCTTCGGCAGTAACCCCTCACCCGTCCCGCACCGACTGATGACTACGCCGGCTGCGGGCCACCCTCTCCCCAAGGGAGAGGGCCGTCAACGATGATCGTTCAGCCCTCTCCCTTGGGGAGAGGGTGGCGAGAGTAGCGAGCCGGGTGAGGGGTTTTTTCCAACAGAGCCTCGCAACTTCGGAATTCGGAATTAATATCCCCGTACTTTATCCACCACATTCAACAACGGCAGGCCATTAACGTAACGCCGGACGTTTTCGGAGAACAGGTCCAGCGCACGTACGATGGACGGGCCCGAGTGGCCCGAAGTATGTGAGGTGATGAGGACGTTGCCGGCGGTCCACAGGGGGTGCTCGGGCGGCAGAGGTTCCGGTTCCGTGACGTCGAGCCCCGCGCCGGCAATCCAGCCCTCCTTGAGGGCGCGCACCAGCGCCGGCGTGTCCACCAAGGTGCCTCGTGACGCGTTGATGAAATAAGCCGTCGGCTTCATAGCGCGGAAGATGGATTCGTTAATCATGCCGACGGATTCCTTGGTGTGCGGCGCCGCGCACAGCAGCACATCCACCTGCGGAACCATTTTCGGCAGCCAATCGAGCGAGTGAAGCTCTGCGACAAAGGCGGGCTTGGGCAATGGCTTTGGGTCCACCGCCAGAATCCGGATGCCAAATCCGAAGTGAGCGCGGTAGGCCGATTCTCCCCCAATTCCACCTAGCCCCACTACTCCCATGGTGAGCCCGCTGATCTCCCTCAGATCATCGCTCAAGTTCCATGGTTGGTCGCGGCCGTTTCCAAAGCGACGCGCCGACATGGCCTGCATGAATGCGGAGTCGACGGGCTTCCAGAGATGATTACTCGTCTGGACCGCGTACTTATTCAGACCATGAGCCAGGGAAAGCAGGAGTCCGATCACCGTTTCTGAAATCCCGAAGGAGTAGATCTTCTGCATGTTGGTGAGGACCACGGGGCTTTCGACAAGCTCTGGCCAGATTACCAGTTCTTCCACGCCCGCCGCCCGAGTTTGGATCCAGCGCAGTTGTTTGGCGTTCGCGAAGTCCTGCCGCGTAAAGTCGGCGAAGATGACGTGTGCATCGACGACTTCGCGGTGAAATTCCTCGAAGCTGCGGCACTGATGCAGCTTGAGGGTGGGTGAGAAACTCTGTAGTTTCTCTTCGTGCGATTTCGGAATTTCATCCGTCGTTACGATCTTAATGTTCTCGAGGGGAAACGGGCCAGCGGCCGCATAGAGCGGGTAGGACACCATCGTGACCGGATACGGCGGGTCGGCGATAGCGCCGGCAGCGCTGGCACTCTTACCTCCAGGCAGGGTGGCCAGGGCAGTTCCTGTGGACCCGGCAGCGATATTTCCTAGAAACCTTCTTCTCGAATAGCTCTTATTTGCCATAAGACACCCCCAAGTCGAGATAACATCGGACCCTGCAGGCCTAGCGCCTTCCCGTCATCGGCTCTCGCCTTTCATCTTCAGACTCATCCATTGGTAAACCACTGACTGCATCGAATTGGACAAATGGTTGTAGTCCGGAGGCGCGTAAAGTTCCAGACTTCGCAGCAGAACCTGCCCCGCGTTTTCGCGCCTCCAGATGCCGCTCCAATTGTAGTCATAGGCTTGGGCAGATCGCTCTCGAGGATTCACGGATTCATAGACACGCCGCGCCTCTTCCACGGACTGCTTTACGTCAGAAAGCGTCGCATCCTG
>JBEKLY010000358.1:0-7672 GCA_050010015.1 Terriglobia bacterium | reverse complement strand
AGTTGCGAAGGGTGAGACATGGGGTTCTCCTCTCTGACAGTATACTACGCTGTCAGAGCACAGAACCCAACCCCTTTTTTCACTCCTCCCGCGAATCGTGCAACTTCTGTGTCGTGCGCCCCGAACGGCGTTATCATTGGCCGAACTGAATATTCAGGTGATATACTACCCCGACCTCAATGAATATCCGGGACTCGCCCGGGCGTATTACATGATAGCGACTGCGTGCCCTTCGGTGAAGCTCTTGAAACTCGCCAAGCAGTCGGAAGCCTTGTCGGAAGCCTTGATCCCAGGGAAGAGCATGCAGGACTTGTCGGGGTAGTGCAACCCTGCCTCTCAGGTCCGCAGCTTTTTGCGGGGAAGGGAAGAGCCGCAGACCTACACAGCAGGTCTGCGCTACTACAACCACGGAGGAGGAATGGATATGAGCCATAAGTTGGTATATTTAAACTTGTTATTAGTCATTGTGTGTATGTCTGCGGTGTACTCTCACGGCGCCAGCCCACAGGCCGGCGGGTCCTCGAGTGCGGCGGCCGCGATCAAGGCCTTTGTTGGGCGCTGGGATTTGAGCATCAAGACGCCGAAGGGAGAGCTTCCGTCCTGGATTGAAGTCTCCGATGAGCACGGGAAGCTGAAGGTTGTGATGACAGGAGTGTCGGAGCATGCGACCCCGCTCGCAAAGGCCGAGATCAAGGAGGGAGAGATCGAGTTCGTGTCTCCCAAGGAAGAGGAGGGATTCGATAACGACACGACTTTCAAAGGTAAGCTTGCAGGGGGCCAACTGACGGGCATGGCGACGAGCTCTGGCGGTGTTTCCTGGACCTGGATCGGCCGCCGGGCGCCGTCGCTCAAGCGGGCAGGAGCCCCGAAATGGAGCACGCCCGTGACTTTGTTCGATGGCAAGGATTTCACCGGATGGCGATTCAGCGATCCGAAAGGAGCCAAAACCTGGACGATCGAAGGCGGCACGCTTGTTAGCAATGGACATGGCCCCGAGATCATTACCACGGCCAAGTTCATGGATTTCAAGTTGCACATCGAGTTTCACTGCGGGCCCAAATCTAATAGCGGCGTCTATCTGCGAGGCCGTTATGAGGTGCAGATTGAAACCGACTCACAGGCTGAACCTCCCAGCCACCACACGGGCGGCGTGTACGGATTCCTCGACCCCACGCCTGAGCAGGCCCGGAAGTCCGGAGTGTGGCAGACCTTTGATATCACGTCGATCGGGAGAACTGTTACGGTGGTGCAGAATGGTGTGACCGTCATCGATCATAAAGAGATTCCAGGCATCACAGGGGGAGCTCTCGATAGCCATGAAGGGTCGCCGGGGCCCATTTACCTTCAAGGCAGCGAGGAAGGGCGGGTGGCTTTTAGAAACATCGTGCTCACGCCGGCGGAGTGAGATTGGCTGATGCCGAGGCCTTAGCAGACCTCCCGCTGCGCTCAGCCATCCCCGCGAACGCGGGAATCCGCCCGCGCAACGTAGGGGCGGTTCGCGAACCGCCCCTACTAAGAAGATTTTCATTTTCGCGGGAACGGCTGCGTGTTGAGGGGTGGATGAAGGGCGCACACCGGCTAGCGATGATGTGGAACGAGGATTTCTCCTCATCGCCTGGCATTCGTGAGATAATCCCACGGCTTGTAATATGCTTTATTCAAATTCATCGGGCAAGGAGGTGTGAATGTCTAATATTTCAAGAAGGGATTTCTTCAAGAAGGCGTCGACCGGAGTTGCGGTGGCGGGGTTTCTTTCTGCAAACGCGGGGATGCTCAGCGCCAATCCTCTGGGCATGCCCATCGCGTGCCAGACTTATCCTGTCAGGGACATGATTGCGAAGGACTTTCCCGGCACGCTCAAGGTGCTTCATGCGGCCGGGTTTCGAGCCATCGAGCTCTGCTCGCCATTAGGTTATTCCGACGATGGGTTCGCCGGCCTGGGCAAATACTCGGGGGGCGAACTTCGAAAAATCATCAATGATGCCGGCCTTACCTGTGTCAGCTCTCATTTCGGCATCGGTGAGCTGAGGAAGAATCAAGATGACCGGATCGCCTGGGCCAAATCCGTCGGCCTGACCCAAATGCTGGTGCCCAGCCTCGAGGGGCCGCAGCACCCTACGATGGACGACGTGAAGAAGGCCGCGGACGAATACAACCGCATGGGCGAGAAAGCCGCCGCAGTTGGGATTCAGCAGGGCCTTCACAATGAGGACTTTGAACTCACCAAGGTGAACGGGCAGCGGACTTACGACCTGTTGTTCAAGCTTCTGGATAAGAAGCTGGTGAAGTTCCAATTTCAGGTCTCGACAATCTCGGCGGGCTACGACGCCGCCGAGTACTTCACCAAGTATCCCGGGCGCTTCATCTCGATGCACGTGCAAGGATGGGATGCGAAGAACCACAAGGAAGCGCCGGTAGGTGAGGACAGTCTGGATTGGAAGAAGATCTTCACCGCAGCAAAGACGGGCGGAATCAAGAACTACTTTGTCGAAATGGATCTGCCTCTAATGAAGGCCAGCGTGCCTTATCTTCGGAAGCTGCAGGTTTGATGAAGGTCAACCCCGGCACATTCCAGGAAGCCTAGCGCACATCACGAAACAGCTCTGGCAGGGCAGTGGTGTCAAGAGCTTATATTATTTTTTGCAGAACGCTACCATTCTTGGTATTCTGCGAGCGCCGGAATCTGTCTTGTAGTGCGTTTAATCAAGTACTTAGCATTAATGCAAAGTTGGAACTCTAAGTGCAATGATCAAGTATTGTAGTTTCGTCGATTGTCCCGAAGTGTATCACTTTCCAGTTCAAAGGGGTTCTATGGCCCCAAGGCAATTTAGTGGCAATCTAGGGAAGTTGCTAACCGAGGGCGAGCGATACCAGTCAAACTACTAAGCCACCTGCAACGATAATCCGCGGACTCCAGGTGTTACCCCTGGCGAGTCAGCAAAGGGAGAAATTTACCATGTCAAGAGTTTCGCGAGCTTCTAAACAAACCCTTTACGTCTTCGTTACGATATGGATTCTACTTTCCATCCTCCCCGCCCGAGCGGTGGCGCAGACGACCATCTCGACTGGCAGCATTGTCGGCACGGTTACCGACCAGACCGGAGCCGTCGTGCCGAGCGCACACGTTACCGTCATCAACGATGCGACAAGGCAACAGATAGACTTGGCCACGAATTCGGCAGGGCTCTATGAGTCCGGCCCCTTGACTCCGGGCGAGTACACGGTCCGCGTCGGCGCGCCGGGTTTCACGACTACCGAAACCCATCTGACGGTGCAGGTGAACAACACTTCCAACGGCAACGTGGCGCTGCGTGTGGGCGAGACCACCACCACGGTCGAGGTCCAGGCGACAGGAGCCCAAGTAAATACGGAGCAGGCGACCGTGCAGGGCGTCATCACCACACAGCAGATCGAGAATTTGCCCATCAACGGCCGCAATTTTCTGCAATTGGCGCAGCTTGAACCTGGGGTCCAAATTCAGGATGGCGCAGTTTTCGACCCCACCAAGAACGGCTTTTCTTCGATCTCCTTCGGCGGGCGCTACGGGCGCACGGCCCGCATTGAAGTGGATGGCGGCGACATCAGCGACGAGAACGTGGGTACGACCACCATGAACATTCCTGCCAGCGCCATTCAGGAATTTCAAGTCGAGCAGTCCTCGCTCGATTTGTCTAGCGGCATGACTTCTTCTGGCGCGGTCAACATCTCGACTCGCTCGGGCAGCAACGCCTTGCACGGTGAAGCATTCGATTACGGGCGCTGGCACAACCTTGCTGCGCGTGTTGCTCCAGAAGACCTTTTCTTCCGCCGCCAGCAGTTCGGGGGTAATGTCGGGGGGGCCATCAAGAAAGACAAACTCTTCTTCTTTCTCGACTGGGAGCGCTCCCGCCAGGACTATGCGGCGCCTGTCGAACTCGGCGGACCCTTCGCGCCGCTTTCCAGTTCGATCAATCAGCCGTTCAAGGAACACGAGGCGTTTGGCCGACTGGACTGGCAGGCGACTAACAACTTAAAGGTGTTCTACCGATACTCTTACAACATCAACAGCAATGTGGTCCCGTTCATCCCAAACACTTTTCAGCCTTTTCTGAACCACGACAATGCTCAGGACCACCTTGCAGGTTTTGATTGGGTTACTGGAAAATTCACTCACAGCTTCCGTTTTGAGTTTCTCCGCTTCGCCAACGCGCTCGGCGACGCGGTGGCAGGATCGGGAATTTACAATCCAGCGCCTGGAACCGAGCTCGCCATTGGCGGTGATCCGTTTTGCCTGAATGGAGGCGAAGACCAATTCTGCGCGGGAACGAACTTCCTGGCGCCCCAAGTCACGCAGCAGCATGATCACGAGTATAAGTACGATGGAAGCACGATTCGAGGCAAGCACATGATCCGCTACGGAGTCGAGGTCAACCGCATCCTGGGTGGCGGCTTCGCCTCATTCCTGAAGTTGGCGCCGGCGGTCTGGGACACTTTCTCTGCCGCTGATCAGGCGGCGGCAGCATCCGGGCCATTCTCAGGGGGAGCTGCGAACCCTCTGAACTATCCGGTTGATGGCGCTGTCCTCGGCGATGGCGTTGGCTATGACACGGCGCTTCCGACGTTTGGTTTTCCTGCCGGCGGCCAGTTCGACACGCGCTTCTCTTGGTATATCGCTGATAATTGGAAGGTTCGACCGAACCTCAACATCAGCCTGGGACTGCACTACATTCGAGATACGGGCCGCAGCGACTCACAACTGGGTGGCGATCCCGCGCTCAACGCGTTCGGACCAGGGCTGGGCGATCAAGTCCACCAGCCCAATAAGAATTTTGCGCCGCAGGTTGGAATCGCCTGGGACCCCTGGAAGACGGGCAAGACGGTGATCCGCGCTGGGGGCGGAATCTATTACGAGAACACGGTGTGGAACAACGTGTTGTTTGACGCCCCCGCCCGCCTCAAAAAGGGAGCATTCTGGTCGTATGAATTTAGCTGTGGTGACACTACCAACTTCTGTGGACAGCCAATTGGCTCTGTGTACCCACAAATCATCGCGGCGCAGCAAGCCTACCAGTCCGCGACGTTGGCGGCCGGTGCGACGGCTAATCCCAGCTACGTCGGGAACAGTCTCAACGACGGCAACGGCGATGGCCTGTTCTTGTTCGCCCCGAACTTCCGGACGCCCTATTCCGTCCAGCTCAATTTCGGGGTCCAGCACGAGTTTCGGCCGGGAACCATCCTCAGTGTCGATTACTTGCGAAACCGCGGGCTCCACTACCTCGTGTACTATGACACCAACCATGTCGGGGCAGCTCGCTACCTCGACAAAAACGCGGCCTTGAACGCCATCAATGCCACTAATGCATCTTTCAATTGCCCTGCCGGGCCAGGCGGCATCGGGTGCGCTATCGCTGCCGGTGCTGCGATAACCGACTATGCCAACAACGGCCTTGATAGCGCCGGCAACGCCAACAATGGCGGATTTCCCAATTCCGGCTATGCCTTTCCAGGTGCGAATCCGGCTCTAGGCAACAATGAGATGCTTGAGCCAATAGGGCGATCGACCTACAACGGGCTGGATGTCTCACTGAAACAGCAACTGAGGAACCCCATGCCGGGCGTAAAGGGCCTGAATCTACAGGTTTCCTACTCCCTCTCGCGCCTCAATTCGATGGCAAGGGATCAGGACTTCGGCGGATCTCTTCCAGACTTTGATAACTACAATCACTACTTCGGGCCGAGTGCCCTGGATCGCACCAACCAGTTCTCATTCGGCGGGATATTTAACCTTGTTCACGGGTTTCAGTTGAGCCTGATTGCCCATGCCGACAGTTCGTTGCCGGAAACCTTGACGTTAACTCCGGGATTCTCAGCTACGCCTGACCCCGGGCAAATCTTCCAATCTGATCTGACCGGCGACGGCACTTCGGGAGACGTTCTCCCAGGCACCAACGTGGGATCTTTCGGGCGTAGCGTAACGCCATCCAATATTAACAAATACATCGACGCTTACAATTCCAAGTATGCCGGGAACCCAACCCCCGCCGGTCAAGCGCTGGTTAGCGCCGGCCTGATTACCACAACTCAATTGCAACAACTGGGTGGGGTCGCTCCGACGCTGGCCGACGCGCCCGCCGGGCAGGTGGGTCTCGGGAGTCTGTTTACGGCAGATCTTGGCCTTACATACATCGCCAAGATCCACGAGTCGATCACCCTGCAACCTAGCGTCACCTTCTACAACGTGACCAACTCGCAGAACTTCGATCAATTTCCTAGCATTCTAAGCGGCGTCCTTCAGGCGGCGGGCACTTCCGTGGCGTCAGGTTACGCTAACAGCACGACCTACGGGCAGCGTAATACTCATGTGACGCTGGGCTCCGGGGTGTACGGCCTGGGCGGTCCGCGCGTCATCGAGTTTGGCTTGAAACTTACGTTCTAGCCACGCCCTCTGAGGGCAATAAATCCGGCCCGTGTCGCAAGGCACGGGTCGGATTATCTAGGCTAGTTTAACGGCCGACCTTTCATCCCCTAAGAAACGTCCCTTCCTGAAGTTCCTGGAAAGCCTGCCGTAGCTGTTCCTGAGTATTCATCACGATGGGTCCATACCAGGCCACCGGCTCCTGGAGCGGCTGGCCCGAAATCAGCAAGAACCTGATCCCGTCATCGCCCGCCTGAACGACCACTTCATCCCCGCGATCAAAGAGGATAAGTGAACGGTTCTCGGCGTCGGCAGGAGGCGCCGTGTCCAACCAGCCCACGGGCTCAGTGGGAACGGCCAGCGGGCCGGAGGCGTTGCAAAACTTCCCACCGCCCGCGAAGACGTAGGCAAAGGCGTGGCGCGTGGTCTCCACGGGGAGAACCTTCCTGCGGCCCGGAGGCACTGAGACATCGAGATAGGTTGGGTCGGCGGCGATTCCGTCAACCGGACCTTTTTTGCCCCAGAAGCTTCCGCACACTATGCGGACTTCCGTGCCGTCGTCGTCTTTGACCTCCGGGATGTCTCCGGTCTTCACTTCTTGGTAGCGGGGCGGAGTCATCTTGAGCGACGAGGGAAGATTCGCCCATAGCTGGAAGCCATGCATGCGGCCCGTGCGGTCCCCCTTGGGCATTTCCTGGTGAATGATGCCGCTGCCAGCGGTCATCCATTGCACGTCGCCGGAAGTAATGACGCCGCTGTTTCCCATGCTGTCCCCGTGCTCGACCGTTCCGGCCAGGACGTAAGTGACGGTTTCGATGCCGCGATGAGGGTGCCACGGGAAGCCCGCCAGATAATCCGCGGGAACGTCATTGCGGAAGTCGTCGAGGAGAAGAAAAGGATCGAAGTCGGTGGTGGTGCCGAAGCCGAACGCGCGGCGCAGGTGCACACCCGCGCCTTCCAGTGTCGGCTTGGATAACACTACTCGTTTAATGGGGCGGAGAGACATAGCACTTTCCTTTCTGCGTCCATGCAGACGCGCGCTCTGTGCAGCCACAGACGGCCGGCGCTTAATCGTTGCGTAAACCCGGAAAGCTCATCCTGAAGATTGAGCATAACCGTTCTCGAACTGAACTGCAATTCCCGTTCAGCTGCGGCACTGCTCTGAAAGTCGTAGGGCGGGCGTCTCGCCCGCCGTCGCACGGGCATCCTGCCCGTGCGCGAGAGCGGGACGCTCCCGCCACCGCGGGCGGGACGCCCGCGCTACGTCCGTCCACAGTC
>JBEKLY010000357.1:0-19346 GCA_050010015.1 Terriglobia bacterium | reverse complement strand
TCGCCCCTTCCGGGGCTGTGAATATTAACGCCACGTTCCGTCCCACGGCTCACGCCGTGGGCTACTTTCTGGCGCCGCTCCGCGGCTTTCGAAGTCCCGGCGCCTTAAGTAAACGCTTATGGTGGTCAGCCCCTACCTCGTTCCCGATGCGAGTTTCGTTGACCCCATGCTGACGCTGTCGGTCCCACCCGCGGTCACGGCGGCCACAGGACTGGATGCGCTGACGCATTGCATCGAGGCGTACACCAATCGCTTTGCGCATCCCATGATTGATCTCTACGCTCTCGCAGGCATCCGGCTGATCGCCGGTAACCTGGCTCGCGCCGCAGCGGACGGGCTTCGGATCGAGGCCCGGGAACATTTAGCCTTGGGTAGCTTGTACGGAGGGATATGTCTGGGGCCGGTAAATACCGCAGGAGTGCACGCTCTGGCGTATCCGTTGGGGGGCGAGTTCCACATTGCACACGGGATCTCGAACGCCGTGCTGCTTCCGCACGTGATGAATTTCAATCTGCCTGCCTCGCCGGAACGCTTTGCGGAGGTTGCCATCGCCTTAGGCGCGGAGGAGCAAAGCAGCGCTCTTGAGACCGCCCGCCGGGGAGTAGCACGAATTCATGAACTCGCGCGGCAGTGTGGAGTGCCGATGAGTCTGGCGGACTTGCGAGTGCCCCGCTCGGCGGTACCGGGGATGGCGGAGGCAGCAATGCAAGTGCAGAGATTATTGAAGAATAACCCTCGCCGGCTGACAGCCGCTGATGCGGCGGCGATTTATGAAAGTGCGTTTGAGCCGCACGGGCGATCTTCCAGCGTAGAGGAAACGCCAAATGCGATTGAATCGGCTGCCGTTTCTCTGTCGGCAAAGGACGATGGGCGCCGTTGAGCCAGTTCACGGAGGATAGAGTCTATGAATGCCCTTGAACGTTTTCGAGGGACGCTCGAATACCGCAAGACCGATCGAGCGCCGTTCTACGAATTCATGTGGCCGGCCTGGCCGGAGACGGCAGAGCGCTGGGCAAACGAGGGCGGCTACGTAGCGGGCAAAACAGACTTCGGATGCGACAATTGGGTTGTAGAGGCAAATTGGTTCTGGCCGCAACCGCCCTTCGAGCGGCGAGTCCTCGCCGAAGACGACGAGTATGAAACCTATGTTGACCCACAAGGCATTGTGATGCGGGAGTTCAAGAAGAACCCGCGGAGTTCGATGCCGCAGTTTATTCGTTATCCAGTGGAGAACCGGGACGACTTCCGCAAGTACTGGCGGGAGCGGATGCAGCCAGATCTGGGCCACAGAATCGGATCTGACTGGCGCACCCAATTACGCCGCTACCGCAACCGAGAACTCCCTTTTGTGGTTATCGCCGACCGTTGGGGAGGCTTCTTCGGTCCGATCAGGAATCTGGTGGGCGTGGAGAACCTCTGCACGCTGTTCTATGATGATCCCGCGTTCCTCGAAGAGATGCTGGATGCCGTGGCGGATTTCCTCGTTGGCATGCTATCCCGGATACTCGAAGAGACAGACATTGATGTTTTTGCCTTCTGGGAAGACATGGCCTATCACACTGCTCCCCTGATCTCTCCTCAGTTGGCGCGAAAGTTCATGCTCCCGCGCTATCGGAGGGTAGTGGACTTTGGCCGCAGCCACGGCGTGCGGCTGTTCGCGCTCGATAGCGACGGCAATATCGCTCCACTCATTCCAGTATGGATGGACGCCGGAATCGACATTCTCTACCCCTTTGAAGCACAGGCTGGAATGGATGTTGTCGCAGTTCGCAAGAAGTACGGCCGTGACCTTCGCATGTGGGGCGGGGTGGATAAGCGGGTGCTCGTGGTTGGTCCGGAAGCGATCGACGCGGAACTCAAACGCATTAACTGGCTCATCGATGATGGCGGTTATGTGCCTATGCTCGATCACAGTGCGACACCTGACACACCCTACGGGAACTATGGCTACTTCTTGGAGCACTTGAAGAATATTCTGTAACGCATGACCCGATTAGATTGGCGAATTATGCAATTTGAAGATAGATTGGTGGGGATCCTTCTGGTTGTGTTGTCGGGAATCCTTTTAGGAACCGTTGCACTGCCTGCGAAGAACCTCACCCGCGATCTGCGCGATCAGTATACCCTTGGGTATGTTCCGCCGCACGAGGCTAACCCGGAGGCAGTAATTTGCTCTTTTTGGCTAGCTCTCTCGGTACTTCTTCCATGCCTCTACCATGTATGCAAAGGCGTCTTCCGATACGACATTCCAAATCAAGGCAGAGAGAATCAGGCCATTGTTCCCGTTGAGTGACTCCACAGCGCATTTCACGGCTCGGTCTATTTCCTCGGGTTTGCCCCCAAAAAGCGTGACTTCAGAGTCAACACCGCCCCAAAAGCTCTTGTCCCTTCCCACCTTGTGATACAAGTCCCGCAAATCGCCCGCCTGAAGCATTCGCGGATCAACCGCCATCAGGACGTCGGCCTCCATATTCTTCAAAACGTCGGCGTAAACCCCAAGACCGGCAGGCAGCAAATACCCGAACAACTTCCCAGCCTGATTTACCATTCTGGCTTGATCCTCGATCAATGGAACGAGGAACCGCTGGAAGCCTCTTACCCCAAAATGAATGGGCTCCTCGTACCAGCCGCGGTACTGCACATAATCCACTCCAACGTCCAGTACCAACTCGACCAGGCGTTTGGCCCAGGACTGAAAAATAGCAAAGAACTCCTCGACAAAACCTGAGTTATCGTAAGTTTGCATGAGGAACCAGGGAATGTCGCAAAACCATTGAAAGGCATCTCCCACAATCGTGCGGCGACCGGTGGTAAAGATCTCGTGCTTGTGGGCAAAATCCATGGCGCGTCTGGCGTCCATGGCCCACTCGTCCAGCATCCATCCCTCGGGAAGGCGAATGACATACTTGAGCTTGGGAAGATCCTCCGGACCCTTCACCCAGGGCTCCGTACGCCGCGAAACATTCCAATCATCAAACAGGTGCATCCCGAACTCGTGGCGTTTCTCATCGCCGTAAGTCGTTGGAATCCAGGGGCCATGCTCAGCGGCACACCAGTCCTCCGTCTCCCGCACGGTTTGCCGGAGGACTCCCGCGGGCGTATGGTATTCCTTGGTCAGCAGAGTCTCGCCGTTTCTCCGATCGCGCCAAGTTTTGACCTTCACGTCGGGGTGCGGGACGACGTCGGGCATCCAGATATCGATGCACGGGTCTTGGCCCAGCTCAAGCAGCACCTTCGCACGCTCACATTGGTCACGCCAGTAGTAGGAACGTTTCCAGAGCGATCCATGTCCCACAAGAACTGAAAGGGGGACATGGTCGTGCTCTTCGCGCCGGCAGGCCGCGAGCATGCGTTCTCGGGTTGACATCGTTGATTTATGCATTCATTGGACCTCCATTTGATTCTCCGCGATCAAACGCTCCTTCCCCGAGATGTGGCCTACGGCATTACTGTTTATGTGCTCGCGGCGGCCCCGCAAAGGCTGTGAGGCCTACTTAGCGACGATCAGATCCAGCTCGCGCCGGCTAACAGGAACCAAGATTCTTCTCGCTGCTCTCACGAGGCCCGCCACGCGAGCACGCTTGCGTGTCGGTGAAGCAACGTCGATGTATACATTAGGCGTACGATTATGTCAAGGCATTGTCCGTTTCGTCAGCTTTTGCGCGTGCCTCGCTGAGACAGCGCCGCTCCCCATGACGCAGTCCAGAGCCGTGATGGGCCGCTCGACATCGCAAGAAAATGCTTGACCCATAGTTTGCACTACTGTATACATGATTTTCGCAACTTTTGTGCGGGCGTTAGCTGTATGGCGTGCGGAGCTCGAGCGATAGTGTCGGTGTCCGGCACCAGGCTGGCTCACCGCACCCTTGCCCAAGCATGCCAGGGTCGCTTCGTTCCACCCGCGACATCCTACTGATGAACGCGTGAGATTAGAGCCGGACGGAGAGTACGCCCATGACTAATCCTAGCAATCGAGTTGAGCGCTTCCGAGGAACTGGCGCATCCGGACGAGGGTTCGCCGAAGGGTGGGCTGTCCCATACGAAACCATCAGCATGTTGAAAGCTTAAGCAGCGCGGCTCACTGGTCAGCATCGTCTCGAAGTTGTGACAAGAGGGTTCATGCACTGGTTGGATTACCTAATACTGCTGGCGTATCTCGCCGGGATCACCGCCCTGGGCAGTTCTTTCTACCGGCGAAGGACAACACCCAAGGATTATTTTCTGGGCAGCCGCAGTTTTGGCTGGTTCCCGGCGGGAATGTCCATCATCGCATCTGACACTAGCGCGATCACAGTGATGGGATCCGTTGCTTGGTGTTTCAACCATAATTTCGAAGTGATGTGGTTTACCTTCGGGTACATCCTCATGGCCCCCGTTGTTATACGGGTGTTCATTCCGTTTTACACGAGCCTGAATTTGTACACTGCTTATGAGTACCTGGAAAAACGCTTCAATTTGCCGGTGCGCGTGACTACCAGCATTCTATTTCAGTGCCTCCGAGGCATGCACGTTGCCATTGCCATCTACGCCCCGTCGTTGATCATCAAGCTAGTCACCCACCTCCCTTTGTGGGAATGCGTCCTCTTCATGGGTGTGATAAGCACGGCGTACACGACGCTGGGTGGCATGAAGGCAGTGATCTGGACCGACATGATCCAGGTTTGTACGGTGGGCGTTACAATTCTGATTGTGCTGTTCGTTGCATTTAGTCGCATCGATGGTGGTATCGGTGCAGCTTATCACCTCGCACGCGTAGGCGGACGACTTCGCATGCTCAACTTCTCCACAAATCCGGACGTCCTCACCTCATTTTGGGCTTGTATCCTCGGTGGATGCATTTTAAACCTCGCACCGCTGACCACGGACCAAGCGGTCCTACAGAGGCTTTTTACCACGAGGTCCGCGAAAGACGCCGAACAGTCCGTCTGGTTGAATGCTTTCCTTAGCATCCCAATGGAGATCTTGCTGCTGGCTATCGGCGCGGTTCTGTGGGTCTTCTACCAGCAGAACTCCGGGCACCTTTCAGGATTGAGCAATCCGGATGCAATTCTGCCCTTCTTTGCAGTCAGGGAGCTGAGCTCCGGTCTGGCAGGCCTGCTCATTGCAGGCCTGTTTGGAGCCTCGATGGGTGTAATGTCCGCCGGAATCAACGCACTTTCAACCGCCACTACGGTCGATATCTATGCCCGTGTGTTGCGCCCCCGGCGGACTGAGCAGCACTATGCCAATGCGGGAAGAGTATTCACTGCCTGCTGGGGAATCGCTGCCACAGCGGTGGCGTCACTTGCCGGACACCTCGGAGAACTCGCTATCGCTTACGCACGAGTGAGCAGCTTCGTCTCGGGTCCTATCTTGGGGATTTTTCTGCTTGGGCTATTGAGCCGCAGAGCAACCGCAGGCGGGGCGCTCCTGGGGGCGGCGGCCGGCGCTCTGACGACAGCGCTCTTGAGCCTCAAGTCCAATTGGAGCTTCTTCTACATGGCGCCGATCGGCGTGGCAGTTTCCCTGCTTGTGGGCTGGCTTTCCAGCCAGTTCATGGACCCGCCTCGCCCTGAACAAGTGCGAGGCCTCGTGATGGCAAGCAGAGCGTGATCCGGTGGCCTCGGTTAGGCATGGCCGCCCTTGCCTAATCGGCATCCCGAGCGGTAGCCGGATCTTGCGCAGCCTCGATTTGAGGTGACACAGCGTTCGCCAGGCCCTACCAGTAAAACTTAAGACCGAACTGTAATTCTCTCGGGGCTAACGCGCTAAACGTCCGCCCAAAAAGCGGATCTTGAGGGCTACTGTCCGGGGGGCCGAAGTTGGGGTGGTTAAAAGCGTTGAACATCTCGAACCGAAATTCCACGTCGTAACGCTCTTGCCACCTCGTGTGTTTCAGTATCCCGATATCGAAATTGTTCAAGCCGTCGCCTTGCAGGAATGTGGGCGCCGCATCGCCAAACCGAGGCGCTTCGGGCGCATGGGCTGGGTTCAACGGCCAATCGAAGGCTGCTACGTTCCATTTCGGCGTATCTACGCCGTTCCCTCCGAGATAGGGATTCCCGATCAGGTCGGCGCGGCAGTCATTGGCGTGAGAGGCGTTGCAGTTTGCCCCGCTAACCTCGGCGGAATGCAGGTAGAACCCTGTCTCAAAGGTCGTGACCCCACTTAGCTCCCAGCCGCCTAGAGCTTTGGCTGCCAGCCCGTTCAGGCTCCCGCCGAATCGTTTGCTCGGTCCGAACGGCAGTTCGTAAATGTAGCTCGCGACGAAGCGATGGGTTGCGTCGTCAACCGTCGGCCCGTACTCCGCCTTTCGATCGAAGTAGTTTTGCATGTAGCCACCGTTGCCGCCAATATCCTGGCCCCCTAGGCCCGTCAGGTCCCTGCCCCACGTCCAGGAGGTCTTGAAACTCAACCCGTGAGCCAAACGATGCTCTGCCGCAACCAGCAGTCCGTTATAGTTCGCATTGCTTCCAAAAACGTACCCATACAGCCGCCCCCACGCGGGGTACGGCAGGCGAGGCTGAAGTGGAAGGGCCGATGGTGTAGCTTGATTGATGTCCACCTGGTCTTCCATATGTGTCGTCTTCGAGCCAATATACGTAATCTCCAGTCCCGTCGAGTGCCCAAGTTCCTGACCTGCAGTCAGGCTCCATTGCTGAACGTACGGTGTCAAGTAATGCTGCTCGTCGGCGGTGAGCACGCCGAAAGTGGCAGTTTTCAAGTAGGACGCGGGACTTACTCCAATGGGCCCATTCCATGTCAGATTCGGGATCGTCAAATTCCCTGCCAAGCTGGGCCATTCTGCACTGGGCGGCGCTATGGTGGAGTTTTGGACCAGGTTTACTATCTGGGGGGAGGCATACATCCAGCCATAACCGCCACGAACAACGGTCTTAGTGCTGCCGAATGGACGGTAGGCGAAGCCGAACCTCGGGGCAAGGTTGTGTTTGTCTGGAGTCCACATCGTCTCGCGGTTCAAAAATCCAAACGGCAAGTCGGGTCTCACGTTCTTATAGAATGCCGCGGCGCTTGTATTCTGCTTCGGGTAAAGCAATCCACCTTCACCTCCGCCCAGCGTAGGATCGAAAACCGCAGTCTCTCCCGCGAGCTCTTTCGGTACCTGCGAATACTCGTAACGCAAGCCTATGTTCAGCGATAGTTTTGGCGTCGCCTTGATCTCATCCAAAACGTAGTAAGCCATTTCCGTCCGGCGAAACCGATTAGTGGCGTTGGGCACGAGTGGCAACGTGAGACCGGCCGGGTCACCGAGCAAGAAGTCGGCAAATCCATCTCCTGTATATTGCCCGCTGAAAGAATAGTCCCCGTTCTGGTGTGTGCCGTACTCGTCGTCGGCGCGGGTCCGTTCGATATCCAGTCCGGCTTTCACCGTGTGCTTGCCGTGGACCCATGTGACGCCGTCATACCACTCGAAGTTGTTGTTAAACAGCCACCATGCCTGGGTCTCGTACGTACCAGAGACGATCGTCTGACTCAGGCCGATCAACTCCGGGAATCCCTCCTCAAACGCCGCCTGACCGCAGAAATCCAAGCCGAGTTTCAAGAGGTTAAGTGTTCGTTCAAATCCAAAGTGAAACTGGTTGAGAAAGGTAGGGGTGAAATTGCTTGTCAGGGAAATCACGCCATTGTGAAATCCTTGCGGTAGCTGCTGGCCACCCACGAGGGGGAAAGGTCCTCCACTGTCATTTCGGACGTCCTGAAAGGCGTAACGCACAGACAGCGCGTGCTTCTGAGAGATGGTGTAGTCAAGCCTGCCAAGGGGGGAATCCGCATTGATTACCGCCCGGGGACTTATGATGTAGTTAGCTACGAGGGTTCCGGGGATATTCGGTTCAGGGTAGTAATTTAGTACGGCTTGCGAGATTGGGCTAATGAGGTTCGGCGGAATAACTCCACCCTCAAACGCCGTGCCCGTGGCGGGATTCGTTATCGTCTCCCCTAGCGCTGAAAGGTCGCCCCCCTTCATGGCGTCGGTCGGAACTGTTGAAACATCGGTACTGGAAGTTACCTGGCGCTCGCCCTCATAGTTCAGAAAAAAGAACGCCTTGTTCCTTATGACTGGCCCCCCGATAGAAAATCCAAACTGATTGCGTTTCAACGGCGGAGTTGAGGTAGCGAAAAAGTTCTTTGAATCCAGTACATCATTGCGGAGGAATTCAAAGGCGGTCCCGTGTAATTCGTTGGTCCCTGATTTGGTCACCACATTGATCACGGCGCCTGCGCCATGGCCAAATTCTGCCGAATACTCGCCAATTTGCATCTTGAATTCCTGGACTGCATCCACCGAAGGGGCGACAGTGTAGGAATTAAAAAATCCCTCCCTGTTATCCGCTCCATCCAACTGGTAATTGTTCTCGGTAGGAACCTGGCCCATTGCCGAGGGGGCATACCCCTTGTTCATCAATGAACTTACCGCGGTGGAGTCGCCGCTACTCTCATTCATGCCGGCTGAGAGTGTCGTCAACTCCATGAAGTTCCTGCCGTTCAGCGGCAGGTCGAGAATCCGCTTCTCGTCAACAACTGTGCCAACTTCTTGGCTCTCCGTATTGATCGTCGGCGCCGCTCCCGAGATTGTGACGGTTTGGAGGAGCTGGCCCGGTTGCAAATCAATGTCGATTCGCGCCGTTTGATGCACCTCTAGCACGATTCCGGTAAGCACGGCCTTCTTAAAGCCTTGCAGCTCTGCCATGACGGTGTATTGACCGGGGTCCAAAGGCTCAACGGAGTAATCGCCGGAAGCATTTGTCGTGGCTTTGCGGCTTACGCCTGTGGCGACGTTCGTAACCGTAACGTTGGCATTGGGGACGACTCCTCCGGATGTGTCTTTAACGGTTCCAACAATGGTCGCGTTGACTACCTGAGCTCGCGCCACCGGGGCCATCGTCATGAACCACGCCGCCGCCGCGAGCGACATGCCGAGAATTACGTTGATTGTGCGCCGATATGGTTTCCATTCGTGCATTGGTTCCTCCTTGGCGAAACTCGTGAGACCCGAACGTTAGACTCAAAAACGGCGGTCGCTGCTTACGAGCCTTGCCCCATGGGCCGGGCTGGAACCCGCAAGTCCAATTCACTTTCGTTCCACTTCGATGGGCAAGACAAAGACGCGCGAGAGGTCATCGGGACCTGACGGCGCTCGTTCGGGATCTCGGTCGTAGGCAAGCAGCAAGCGATTAGGCGCCACCTCGACCAACCCCGTGTACGACGAGGTCTGCCACTGCGTCGTTTCCGAAAGATAAGGGGATGATTTGATTTCGAAAGAAGAGATACGCTCGGTTGGCGTCGGCGCCCAACGATTATGGTATGCGACGATGTCGATATTCTGCCAGGTCGTTCCCCGCGGGTCGTTAGACAGCCATAAATGTATTCCGGGCCGGCCGGTCGACAAGGCGATGGTTCCGTTCGCGATACGCTTTATTTGGGGGGAAACACTCCAGGCGGGAAGGACGTCCGGTTTCGTCCAGGTATGACCTCCATCGTGGCTATAGGCTCGCTGCAGATTCCATCGTCGACCGCTGCCCACCCTGAATACGGCCATCAAATCACCATCGGCGAGTAGCATCACATTCGGCTCAGTTGGGCCCTCATAGGATCTTTGCGAAGCCAGTGAGCGGTCAGGCTCGGCAATTGTTGAGAAGTACCGCCAGGTATACCCACCATCTTCGGACGCCCACAAAATTGCACTCCAGAGCTTGTCACCCTTTTTCTCGAGGTCGCCGGTGCCCAGAAGCCTTCCTCCAATCTCTATCGTGCTGCCGGTGATGCGAGCTCCGACCGGCCAGTCCTCCCTTGGTTGCGGGCTCCTCCACAAGTAGGCGGGCCAGGGAAAGTTCAGCGCCCGAATACCGTCGGGGACCATGACCATGCGCTCCCCGCCCTGCTCGAACAGGTAGTACGGCCCACGATAGTCGAGATCATCTCCAAGGGTTTGTTGAACCATTTCCGAGGGCAGGCCTAAGAGTGAATCGGGTGCCTTGGGCACGAAAGTCATCGTCATGTGCTGCATCAGTAGGCTGTAGCGTCTGCCCCAATGCTCACCCCCATCCTTGGAGATCTGAAACCCGCTGACCGTCACCGGGTTGGAGTCCGTGTCGGAGTCGAGCGTGTAAGTGACGATCAACTCCCCGCTGGGAAACCTGGCCATAAAAGGCGTCAGGTGTATGAATGCCCACGAGGAGGCTCCACGTGCATTGGCTGGTTCTCCGTTGCTACCGTGTGTGTCGTACCACGGACCGCTCTGTTGCCAGCCCACCTGCGCTGTCACCTGGACCGGCTTTCCCAGCCACACCCGCAACCCCTTTAGCTCTACCTCCTGCATCTTGGTCCGGGAGAAAAGGGCAGGGTTGGCGGTTTGGCCGCCCCAAGCAGAAGCAGGCAGCAGGGCGCTGAGCATTACGAGTCGCAACCAGAGGTGATAATGGCTCGCATGGACCAGCATTTTCCCCCACCTCACTCTTAGCTTCACGCCCGATTAGGAGTCTTTCCCCTCAAGATCCGCTCTATAAAGTGCCACGCGCACCTATGCACCACGCCTGCCGGGCGGGCAAATGAAGGGTGGAACCGCGCAAAGCGGGCCTTGCCGAAAGCCACGTGTTCATTGTCCAAAACTAACGATAAGAAGGACCGCTGTCTTTGTATACATATTTTCTATTAATCTGCCCGAATTGATAGGAGTTTTATACAAAATTCATAGACCAAATGTCAAGAACTATCTTCTCCTCGATGCCGTAGGCGAGAGGGCATCCTTGCGTCAACTACAGCCGCTGCTGCGCATTTACGCATTCCCAAGCCAGTCATGAATTTTGGCTCTGCCAGTGGCATTGAATTGTCCTTGTCCTTAATATTGTATACTGAGTTCTGCCGTATATTCCTGATCGCGGGATGCAAGGCTATAATGGCCGGGGTGATGTCGCCAATAACGGCGGGCTTAAAACGCCCTCTTGTCCCAGTTCCCGACGGCGCCCGACGCTTGACGCCCTTTCCCGTGACATGGTTCAATGCGTTTTCACTCTCCTGCAGCCCGCAAGGGACGAAGCCAATTTGCGGCCGGTTGGCCGTTGGTTTCGACCTCTTCCCTAGCTCTCAGGGCATCATCTCCCATGGAGGGAATAATTCGTGGCGGTCACGGGCCTGAATGCGATTGTTATCGGCGGAGGACACAACGGCCTCGTCTGTGCAGCTTACCTGGCGAAGGCCGGGATGAAGGTGCTGGTGCTTGAGAGATCAGACCAGGTGGGGGGCGCCTGCGTCACGCAGGAACTGGTTCCGGGTTTCCGGTTTTCGACTTTTGCCTACGGCGCTCACGGACCGGGTCCCAAGATCTGTTCTGAGCTTGAAGTTCCGGCGGATGCGTTTCCCCTGGCTACACCGGATCCCGCCTTGGTACAACTTTTTCCAGACCACGACCGGGTAGTGCTCTGGCAGGATGCGGAATTGACGAAGCGGGAATTGGCACGATTCAGTCTGCACGACGCCCGATCGTATGATGGGTATCGCGACTTCTGTCGCCGCGCTTTGGTCATCTGCGAGGATTTTCTACTCCAGGATCCACCTGATCCGCTCGAGCTCACAAGAAAATGGACGGATCATCAACATGCTGAAGTGCTGGACATACTCTTACATGGCAGCCTGTGGGACGCAATCTGCCGCTACTTTGAGCACGAAAAGGTGTGCATGGCTTTCGCTCGGGCGGACGATGCCGGCCCAACCAACTATCCCGGTTCCGCGCTGGCCGAGTTTGTAGAGTCTGCTTCCTCCGGGGTGGGCATTAACAACCAGTGCGGGCTTCTTCGGGACGGCATGGGACGCATCACACAAGTGTTAGCGGAGCGGGTGAGGGCTTATGGCGGAGCTATACGTTGCAACGCCCACGTAGCCCGAATCTTAGTCGATCACGGCACGGCAGCCGGAGTTGAACTCGAGACTGGGGAGCGTCTCTTGGCCACTCTCGTCGTGTCCAATGCCGATCCAAAGCGGACATTCCTGAAATTGCTGGATCCCGCAAGCCTCGACCCTGAGTTCCGGAGATCCGTATCCCAGATCACCACCAGGGCGTCTTACATGAAATTTCTGGCGGTCTTGTCGGAACCGCCGCGATTCTTAGCCCTTCCGGAGGCAGAGCGGGAAAACCCGAAATTCGCTGCTTCCGCGCGGATCCTTCCCTCACTGAGCTACTTGGAAAAGTCGTGGCAGAATTGCATCTCGGGCAGGCTCCCGCAGAACCCGGCGCTCTCATTGCAACTGCCCACCGCCTACTGGCCTTCGCAGGCGCCGTCGGGGAAGCACATTTTCGGGGCTTGGGTGCGCTGGGCGCCGTCTCGTCTTGCTGATGGATCCTCGTGGGATGCTCGGCGAGAGGAGATGACGGGCCGCCTGCTTACGCTTATGGATACGTACGCTCCCGGTTTCAGCGACTCAGTAGAGTGGCGGAAACTTTATACCCCGACCGATATAGAACGAGAAACGGGAATTACGGATGCCAGCATTCGACACGTCGATATGACACTGGACCAGATGTTGAATCGTCGGCCCCTGCCTCGCTGGTGCCAATACCAGAGCCCCGTCAAAGGACTGTGGCTGTGCGGTTCGGGTACGCACCCCTGCGGGTCCGTCACCGGTGCTCCCGGGCACAACTGCGCGTCCGCGATTCTCCGCAGCAATGCAGAGAACCCACGCGCTTAGGCAGCGCATGCGTCTCGCATTCATGAACGCGATCAGAGTATTGGTTTGTGGCGGTGTGCTCTTCTCGGTAATTCTCTGTTTATCCCCGCATGGCGCGGCTGGACCCTGGGATGGTTTATCTCTGCGATGGACCAAGGCCACTCCCTTCCCGGAACCAACCTCAGATTATGCCGCCGGGGTTCTTGACGGTAAGCTTGTCATTGCCGGGGGCACTTTTTGGGAGGGGTCGAAGGGCCATTGGGTCAAGAAACATTATTCCGCGAATACGCATGCCTTTGACCCGATCACCCAGGTTTGGGAGAAGCTCCCGGACCTCCCCACACCTTTGGCTGGCGCAGCTTCAGTTGAGGTTGGAAACACGCTCTTCGTGCTGGGGGGCTACACTGGAACTAAGAGCAGTCGCAAGATCTACACCTTGGCCAAAACCCCTGGCGGTTACGCCTGGAAAGATTCCGGCGCCTTGCCGGCGGATCGTTTATTTGCCGCGGCTGTGAGCGTGGGGAAGCGACTATTCTTGCTGGGAGGAACGACCCGGTTCGAGCCGTTGGATCCAGCGGGTAGTTGCTGCGCCTCAAAAACGGCTGTCAATAGTTTTACGGTGCTCGACACCGCTCATCCTGAAAAGGGTTGGAGTCAGCTCCCTGCTTTGCCTGGTCCTCTGCGCTGCTTCTTTAGCAGCGCGACGGATGGGAAATCGATCTGGATGTTTGGGGGGAAATATCAGGCAGAGCCAAAGGATCCGATCACCAGTTTCAGGCTGGTCTTCCGCTACAACATTGCCCAAATGCGCTGGGAAGCCATGGAGCCTCTGCCGGGGGAAAACCCCAATCCTGTTTCCCCTTCCGCCGTCTGGGTAAAAGACAAAATCATTCTGATTACCGACCTCAAGACAGTCTGGCAGTTGGACATAAGTTCGCTGCGGTACCATGAGCAGTCACCGTTGCCGGAAAACGCTTTGGTGGACAGATTTGTCTGGCTCAAGGATCGAGTTATCGGAGCTGGGGGTGAGAATAACGTGGAAGGCCCCCGACGGCGATCAGACTGGACGTTCGTCGGACAGTTCAGTGCCCAGTGAATCTTCCTGGGGAACATTAGATGCGTCGCAAGAATCGTTGACCGTGGAAGGAACAAGGGTGTAGCGTCCGGCAGGTTTCCTGAGCCTCATTAACTGGGAGCCATCGCGGGGAGAACAATGATCGGTTTCCACACCCACCCAGTTCCCAGCCAGGATTGGCGGGCGATTACCCGGATGTGCTTTAATCATTCTGTGAGCTCCCCCACCGACAACATGTTTAGGACTGTGGTCCCGTGGCTGGATCGGATTCGTCCTCACCACTTGATTCTCTTGATTCTGATGGTTGGCCAGTCTGGCCTGGCACAGGACCAAGCTGCTCAGTCCCATTATGCGCAGGGCCTGAGGCTATTCAGTGGCGGCCAACTTGGGTTGGCGGAGCAGGAATCGTCAACCGCAATGAATCTGGCTCCTACGTGGGCTGAACCCTGTCTATTGCTGGGGAGGATCTACGCTGCTGAAAGGAAGCCCCAACCGGCGCAAGAGATGTTTCAGAAAGCCATCAGCCTGAAGCCGGATCTTGCAGAAGCCTATCTCGCCTTAGGGCTACTTCATTTGCAGCAGAAAGATCGGGAGAAGGCTGTGGAATCGCTGCGCGAAGCCATACGCTTGCAGCCCCAATACGCCCTTGCTCACCTTAGTTTGGCCAATACCTATGTCAGCGCCGGGAAAATTGAAGATGCGATCAAGGAGTTTCAGCTGACCCTGGACCTCGTCCCTCAGGATAGCGCCCTCTCCTTCTTTGCTGACTATAACCTGGGATCGATTTATGACAGGCGCAAAGAGTCTGCCCAGGCGCTCGCCTACTATGAGAAGGCGCGCGCCCTAAAACCCGGAGACCGGGAGGTTTTGCTTGCTTTATGCGGGCTCTACTTCAAATTGAAGCGCGATTCGGAGGCTCTGGAGATCGAAACGGAGCTTACCAAGGCTGTGCCGCTCCATGGAGGAGACAATATTCGGCTGGGACTCCTGCTCGTGGAAAATGAGCGTTACGCCGACGCGTTGCCGCTTTTGGAGGAAGCTCAGCGGGAAGGCGTTGCGACGTTTGAGCTATTCGAGGCCCTCGGGACGGTCTACTACAATTTGACTCGATACGCGGATGCGGAGCGCGCCTTATCCCGAGCGCTTGAGTTCGATTCGAAGTTTCCGCAGACCTATTTCATCCTGGGAGAAGCTTATGCGTCGCAAAACGACGCGCAAGCAGTGGAGGCGTTTGAAAAGTGTCTTCTTTCGACCGCTATGCAAAATCCTTCCCTAAAGAGCCTCTTGCCCATCTGCTGTTGGGAGAGGCTTATTTCAACAAGGCACAATTCCTGGCTGCGCTGGATGAGTTTCAAAAAGCTGCCAGATTGGCGCCGACGCTGGGGCGGGCATACTACTCGATGGGTTTCACGTATAAGGCAATGGGAAAATTCAGCGAGGCGAAGAAGTATTTCCAGCAGGCGCTCGCTCTGGACCCCCATTTGTCCCTGGCTGCTTACCATCTGGGCGATATCTTGGGCTCGGAAGGTGATTACGAACAGAGCCACAGGCTGTTAAACCAGGCGATCGACTCGAATCCCGATTATGCCGACGCCTATCGTAAATTGGGAGAGAATTATTTTCGCCAAAAGAAATATGCAGAAGCGGAGCAATACTTGAAAACAGCCGTGCGATTACAGCCGGATGGCGCTCAAGCACACTTCCTTTTGAGTCGCGTTTACGTAGCTTCAAAGCGACCGGAACTCGCCAAAAATGAATATGAGGTGTTTCGCAGTTTGAGCGAAAAAGAAGCCGAAACAAGCGGGGCCTCGCGGCTCACCTACAGGAAGTAGAACATCGCCGCACAATCTTCAGCCGCGAGGTCCAGGAAGAATGTGATCGCGAGGCTCGACAGCGCATGAACGCGGGGTCTATGGAAACGCTGATCATGGCTGCAAGATCAACAGACGAAAGGGACGATAGGAGTGCAGCCCAATACGACCGTGTGAACGGAGGCGGTCATTCGCGGGCTGGAAACTTACTTACGCGCCGGGCGGCGCTGTGCGCTGGCCTCTCCATCCCCTGTTGGTTGAGCCGGATCTTTTCGAAAACCGCGCCGCGCTCAGTCGCGCCAACACCGGAACAAGAAGGGGTGATTTTCAGGGATGTTACATCTCCCGCAGGAATCCGCTTTAAGCATACCAGCGCGGCGACCGGGCAGAAGCACCTGGTCGAGACCATGGGTTCGGGTTGCGCCTTTTTTGATTACGACAACGATGGATACCTGGATATCTATTTGGTGAACGGCGCCCCCCTGCCTGGATTTAGCTCCCGGCAAAGGATCTCCAATGCCTTGTATCGTAACAATAAAGATGGGACCTTCACCGATGTGACTGCCAGCGCCCACGTGGATGGTGGCGGTATCTATGGCATGGGAGTCGCCGTCGGCGACTATAACAACGACGGGAACGAAGATCTTTATGTGACAGGCTTTGGCCGCAGCATCCTGTACCACAACAATGGGGATGGGACATTTACGGATGTGACTGAAGCATCCGGCGTTGGCAACGGCGCACATTGGGCCGTGAGCGCAGCCTTCCTCGATTATGACAACGATGGCCGGCTGGACCTCTTCGTGAGTAACTACCTGGATTACACCCTATCGAACCCTGTGCAGTGCGGAGCACGGGACAAAGGGTTAAGGTCCTACTGCCATCCCGCAAATTATCGGGGAACGAGGAACAAGCTCTACCACAACAACGGCGATGGGACTTTCACTGACGTCAGCGAGAAATCCGGCATTGCGGTTGCCGAGGGCAAGGGCATGGGAGTTGTTGCGGCGGACCTCGATGGCGATGGGTTTGTTGATATTTTCGTTTCCAACGACACGGCGCCTAATTTCTTGTACCACAACAATGGGGATGGGACCTTCAATGAAGTCGGGGCGTTTTCCGGCGTCGCTTACAGCCAGGATGGACAGGCCAAGTCCGGAATGGGAGTAGACGTTGGCGACTTCGACGGGGATGGAAAACCGGACCTCCTGCTCACCGCTCTCTCGCAGTACGGCGCCAGCCTGTATCGAAATGATGGCGACGGGTTATTTACCGACGTAGCGTCGCAAATCGGCTTGACAGAACCGACGTTTCTTCTCGGTGGATGGGGTGTCAAATTCCTGGACTACGATAATGATGGCGACCAGGACATCTTCATCACCAACAGTCACGTGATGGATGATATTGCTTCTTATTCGGATGCTCTGACCTATAAGCAACCGGACCTGCTTCTTGAGAATCGGGGGGCGCATTTCGTAGACGCTACCAACCGCCAACCGGCTCTCACGGAACCACGGGTGGGACGAGGATTAGCGTTGGGAGACTTTGATAATGACGGCGACATGGACATCCTTATAAGCAACAACAATGGTCCGCCAAGTCTGTTACGAAACGATTTCGGAAATCGAAATCATTGGGTTAAATTCAAACTGGTAGGAACAAAGAGCAACCGGAATGGAGTGGGGGCGAAAGTCACGGTTGTCGCAGGAGACCTGGTCCAGACAGATCAGGTGAAAGGCGGAGGCAGTTACCTTTCAGCGCATGATCCGAGACTACACTTCGGCCTGGGAAAGAGAGAGACCATTGATTCGGTGGAGATCCACTGGCCAAGCGGAAGAATACAGCGCCTCACAGGAGTGAAACCGGATCGCATTCTTATTGTCCAGGAGTCGTGAGGGGTGCGACGTTCCATCCTCGGTTGCGGATGCACGATCTGGAGGGGACGACCCGCTTCCAAGGCCCGTTGCATGGGCAATCCACGCTTGAAGAGTTCATTGGTATATACTTGTGGCATGATGAGTTTAGAGTGAGGGGCGAGAGGACACACTTGGCCGAGATTTCTTCGACTACGGCAAAAACTGCAGAACGCGTCGGGAGTTCCAAGCGGCGAAAGCGGTCAACACATAAAGACGAATCACTCGCGGAGCGTGCCTACCGTGACCTGCGCGGGCGTATTACGGCTGGGGAATTCGCTCCGGCCGAACATCTGAGGGAAAACACCCTGGTGGCGCTCCTCGGCGTCAGCCGAAGCGTTGTACGTCAAGCGCTGATCAGACTGACCACAGAGGGCCTTTTACTAGACAACCGCAAGCGTGGTAAGACGCTGGCCGTCTTCACTGAGGAACATATTGCGAGGCTTGTGCCGATCCGAATTTGCCTGGAACAACTTGCCCTGCGCGAGGCTATTCCCAGGGCCACTGACGCGGAAATCGAGGAACTGAGGAGTATCGCCGAGAAACTTAGAAGTCCGGGCCTTGATCCTGCCGAACAGGATGCCTTGGATGTGGCATTTCACCGCAAGATTTGGAAGATTGCCGCGAACGATGAGCTAGAAAAGATCCTCAATGCCGTGGTCGGCCCCTTTCATCTGGTGGGAAATGCGGTACTCCTGTCGCCTTTCTACAAACGCAGTTCAAGCGTGATCTCCCTGCAACAAGTGCTCCTGGAGCGGGAGCGGGACGCGGGCGGCCATCAACTTCTGGCGGAAGCCATCTGTCGGCGCGATGTCGAAGCTGCCTGCCAGCTGATGGAGGACCACATCACGGTAAACTTCGCCACCGAACCGGAGGAGTTCGGACAACGGGTTGCCGGGTTGATCCGGCGATACTGGCATCCAAAGGCAGTCAGCTAAGGTCCCGCCACCGTGTTTGCCAGCCCCGGCTGCATCCTGCCCTACCACTAACGGCTTCCAAAGAGCGTCCGTCCCACTACGGTTGACGCGAAGTTCAATATACTATATTCCTTCTGCTTCTGAACCGACGCCGAGTTAAGATTCTCCCCGTGAGACCCGCGTCATATGTATACACGATTAGCGAAGTTCCCTTCATGCCTTGTGACAGGAAATCACGCAGTAAAATGCAAAAAACTTGACGGGTTGCCGCCGTGTTGGTATACATCCTCTTAAAGGGGCTGATGCTTCACTTAGGTCAATAGGGGTTTACCTGAACGATTCGAGATTAAACGACCGGCGTCAAACGTGAAGAAACAACGATCCATATTCCAGTCCGCACCGCTGGCGCAGGTTGGCATTCTGCGAGCCACTTCTCCGAATCAATGTGGGGTCCTGATACTGTCCGCGATGCTGGCCTTTTGCGCGGTTTATTGCCTCACCCAACGTGCGGCAGAGGCTGTTGAAGTCGGGACGACTGACGCCAAAGCTGCACAATTCGCCCAGCAAGGCGCCGCCCTGCTGCAAAGAGGGGACCTTCATGCCGCCGCAGAGGCGTTCAAAAGATCCGTTGCTCTGAGCGGCGATCCGTCCGCAGCACACACTTATATCGGCTCGGTCTACGAGCGATTTGGCCGATCTTTGGAAGCGATCCACGAATTCCAGGCCGCGAGACAGCTTCGGTCGCGATCTCCACAGACGACCTTCAATCTGGCACTCGCCTATTTCAGGGCGGGCTTTTACGACCGGGCGATCAGTATCCTGCGCCAGGCTCCTGATCAACTCCATAACTCGGAGGAGTTCTGCCGTCTGCTGGGTGACGCCTACGTGCAATCCGCCAACTTCCCGGAAGGGGTCCGATACCTGCGTACGGCCGTCGCGTTAGCCCCGTCGGCGCCGGACGACGCTTACG
>JBEKLY010000356.1:0-7709 GCA_050010015.1 Terriglobia bacterium | reverse complement strand
TGCGTGCGATTGCGGCACGAATGGCGGGCAGGATGCCCGCGCTCCCGGATATCTTCAGAGCAGTGACGAGAAGATATTGTCTTGTGCCTCCCAATCCCGGAGCACACTTTCGTCGATAGTGTTGTTTTGGATTTGTTCACCCAGCCGGAAGAAGCGAGAAAGATGACGCTCGGTTCTGCGTGTAGCATATTCCGTCATGGCCCCGGAATTAATCATGAACGCCCAATCGCTGGCCTGGGCCAGGAACAGTTCTCTCTTGGCCTGCGCCAGCGCGCGCGCGGCCAGCAACCCCGGGCGACGGTGACCGTCCGACAGTTTCTCCATGAGGCGGGCAGCGCGATGTAAATGAGGATAGATCCAGTCATTA
Organism: Terriglobia bacterium; assembly: GCA_050010015.1. Classification (GTDB taxonomy): domain Bacteria; phylum Acidobacteriota; class Terriglobia; order UBA7540; family UBA7540; genus CAVROP01. The sequence goes on along the minus strand of JBEKLY010000356.1, from coordinate 7,342 downwards.
CTCCGGTTCAGCCACACGTCATTGAAACCTTCGTACCCCCAGCTTGAAATGGCCGGGGCAGCGGTCTGGTTGATCGGGTATTCCCCGAGATATTCGGAGAGCGTTATCAGGCGCAGGGTTCCCGGGCCGCTCGCGATCTTGCGCACCACGTGATTCACCCAGGCCGGGCCCTCATACCACCAATGACCGAACAGTTCCGCGTCGTAAGGCGCCACGATCAGCGGCGTTCGATCCATAACCGAAGCCAGGTATTCAACCTGCTTCTGGCGGTTGAAAATGAAGTTGTCCGCGTGAATCCTCGCTTTGTTTTCCGCCCGCACCGGATCGTACGGCTCCTTGTGGTTGGTCTTTCCCGTGACGCGATAATACTTGATTCCCGTGTCGAGTCGAATACCGTCCGGATGAATGTATGGACGTAGATAATCCATTTCCAGGTCATACGCGATGTCGCGATAGAACTCGCGATAGTCGTAGTCGCCGGGATATCCTTCCGCGGAACTCCAGACCTGGCGCGAGGATTCCGGATCGCGCCCGAAGGCAGCCAGCCCCGAAGGAGAGTAAATGGGGGCATATACGCCCCACTTCGGCCGAGGCTCAGCGCGCGTCAACCCGTGAGTTTCCAGGATGGTGAAACGGATGCCCTCATCGCTTAGCGTTTGGCCCACTTCCGGAGAATAACCGCATTCAGGCAACCAGAAGCCCTCAGGCCTTCGACCCAATACCTGTTCGCCGTAGGCGATTCCCGTTTGGACCTGCGCTCGCACCGCGGAGGGATTCACAGACAGCAAAGGCAAATAGGCATGAGTGGCGGCGCTACCCAGGAGCTCGATTTTTCCCAGCGCTTGAAACCTTCGGAAAGCCTCCACCAGGTTCGACCCATAGCGGTCAGCGAAAGCATTTCGAAGATCGAGGAAGCGCTGATGATACAGTCGAGCCAAGCGCTGGAACTCCGGCGCCTGAGCCGTTCGCTCGATCTCTTTCTCGGCCAGTTCGATCAGGCGCTCCAGCCGCCGCAAGTAACGCGATTGGAGAAGTGGATCCAAAAGCATCGAGAGGAGCGTTGGCGTAAAGGAAAATGTCAGCCGAAAATCCACGCCGTCCTCGACCAGACTCTCGAGAACCAAGAGCAAAGGAAGATAGACTTCCGTTAAGGCTTCATAGAACCAGTTCTCCTCGAGTGAGTCCTGATGCTCCGGATGCCGGACGAACGGCAAGTGGGCGTGAAAGACGATGGCGAGATAACCCTTTGACATTTCCTTTATGGCGACTTCTGCCCCGACGATAGGCCCGCGCGAAAGCTCCGCTCACTTAATTCCGTGAGGTCAGCGCACTGATGGGTTGCGGATTGGGATCCTTCCTTGCCTTTCACTCCGGGCGCCCACCAGATCCACTCCCGCCGCCGCTGCTCGTAGAACTCCGTAAGTTGTCGTTCCATGTCTTCGGGTAGTGAGGCCCCGGATAGCCTCGCACCCTCAAGTTCATGATCAATGTCGCCATCGCCTTGCCACTCGTCGTATGGAGGGCGGCTCGGGGCGACCCTCTGATCAGCAGCCACGCTCCCTTCCCCGGCTGGATGCTCTGCGTACACAGAGACAGGGGCCGAAGCACCGCTCGGTTCCGGCCAATCCTCTTCCCTGCTCTGCGGCTCAGCATGTGCCGGCACGGTTCGCGATTCGGCGATGCGGTCTTCGGGGGCAACGACCACCTCTGCGGGCGGGTGGTCTGCTTCGACGACTAGATAGCGCTCTTCCAGTCTGTCCGACGGGCAAGCCTTGGGCATCTCCGCCACGTTGGACCGCGCCAGGCTATGGAACGCGCCTCCTGGCAAACGCAGCCCCAAGTCGATGCAGTAGGAATTGGCAGGATTCTCCAAGCGGACGTACCACTTTCCGGCTCCCAGGGCGATTACAACCTCAAACCGGTGCGTGGAATTCACGCTGTCCAATCCCGCCTGGGCGGTAGTGTAGAACCTCAGCACCGGCTGAACTCGCGGACCAAGCCGGCTGAACACCTCTCCAATTTCTTCGAGGTCCCGAGCCGAAATCTCCCAGTAAATATGGACGAGATGGGGATTGACAGGAAGCAGGACTGCCCTTGTTTCCTCACCGCCGCCCTGAATTTCCTGGCGGTCATCTTCGAAACCGGTGCGCCCTTCACGTTCCTCGCTTTTCCCCTGCTCGCTGCATCCCGCTTCGCCGGGGATTATGTGAGGCGATGCACTGTCCTGAAGGGACAGCTTAGACTCCTCCTGGCTGTTCTCCACGGTGGCCTCTCTATGAGGACGCTTCAGCTCGGCAGAATTCTCGGCGAATAGCTACTGCCCTAGTTTGGGATAGCGCCGATCTTTAGATTGGCGAACGCCCCGACAGGTCGGGGCGTTCGCCAGTCGAACCAGAGCGGTTCCGGCAATACCATTCTTACTTGCCGGGCTGGAAGGACTTCCACTCCAAGCGACAATCCCCGCATTTTAGCGCCCCGTAAACGTTATAGTAGGTGCTGTAGCCTGTACTGGTGTCGGACTTGGCAAGCGTCATCTCGTCGTGAATATGTGCGTGCTGATGGCAGAGAGCTCGCCCGCACGCCGCACAGACTCCTCTTGCCTCTTGTTCGCAAAACCAACACTTCATAAAGGAAATTCTCCTTCTTGAGCACTTGAGCTCACCCAGCGGCCAGATTTCAAATTCCGGGGGCTACGGCCAGTGCGAGTCCTCAGGCGAAGCATCTTCGCGCGCCGAGAATGTACCTGACCATAGTAGTACATCGTGGGCTGTGGCCGCAACCAGAGCTGTGCTGAGGGTTCGTGGCACAAGGTTGGGGTCACTGCGGCCTGGAGGGGTAACGCGGTTCGCCGGAATGCTGCGCGTTGCGGCGGAGGGCGACGTCAATCTGTGGCGTAAGCCGAAAAGAATTACGCAAAGACACACCACCTCCCGAGCGTGGATGTTAAATGGGGTCGGAGGGGCGGTTCGCGAACCGCACCTACCCAGGGATCAGGTAATTGTCGAGGTGGTTCCCCAGTGTAGGCTATATTGGGCCGAGCGAACGAAAACGGGGGCATCGCATTGATGTGGCACGGCCAGCCTGGAAGTGGCCCTGCGCGGGCTGCATGGCCGTCACACAGCGGGCGGGAAGTCCGCGCCACGATGCGCGCCGGTTAATGGCTGTAAACATCCAGCACCCGGTCGGCAACCTGATCCCAGGTGAAGCCGGATTCGACCGCAGCCCTGCCGTTGCGACCCATCCAACGAGCCCACTCGAAGTTGGTGAAGAGCGTGCCGAGCCCCCAGCCGACCGAGTTCGGATTCGGATAGATCTTAAGGCCGTTCACCTCGTTCCAGACATACTCGTCCGGCCCGCCGTTTCGGGTCACCACCACCGGTTTGCCGGCGCTCCAGCCTTCCAGCACTACAATCCCAAAGGGCTCGTTGCGGCTGGGCACGCACACCGCATCGCAGGCCTTATAAAGTTCCGGCAGTTCGCGGCCGTTTTTGAATCCCAAGAAGCGCGTGGCATGTGCCACACCCAATTGCCCGGCACGATTTTCAAGACTCCGCCGCATTTCGCCGTCTCCGGCAAAAACAAACTTGGCTCTCGGATAATGCTTCAGGAGTCCCGGAATGGCTTCCACAAGAAGATCGGGACCCTTTTGAAGTTCCAGGCGTCCCACAAACAAAACCGTGGGATCCATGGGACCAATTCCGTAGCGGGCCTTCACCTCACCGGGATTCAGCCAGCCCTCAAAATGCAGCGGATTCACAGCATTGTAGATCGGACGAACCTTCCACTCCGGGACCTCGTACATCCATATGATTTCTTTCTTCAAAGCGCGTGAGACAGTTATGACACGGTCGGCCCAGTAAGTCGCAGCCCGTTCTTGAGTACGAACCCGGGCAGGCTGGCCGCCATAAAAGTGGTTTCCGCAACGTCCGTACTCTGTCGAGTGGAAGGTCTCAGAACCGATTTCCGGCGGCGGCCTTGTTTAATCCAGATCATGGCGTTGGCGGTCAGCCAGTCGTGGGCGTGCACGATGTCAAAGGGCCCCAGGAAATCTTCCGTCGCCAAAACGTAATGGACGAAAGACCGGCACATGTTATTGACTTCCTCGACGAAGTTGGAATGTAACGCAAAAGGGCAGCGGTGGTAGTGCACGCCATGAATGAGCTGATAATGTGATTGGCCGGGACCCAGGCGGGTAAACACGTGAACCTCATGCCCCTTCCTTTCGAGGGCCGCTCCCAATTCGGTGACGTGGGCGGCAACTCCTCCCACGAGAATCGAATGCAGAGATTCCCAGGATAATAGCGCGATGCGCATTACTGCTTCCTCCTTACTAAGAGTAAATTCGCCCTTACCCTGATTCTGCTGAAGCCGTCATCGACCTTTGATAGAAGGATGACGGCGGTGCCGCCGACGCCTCACACTCGCACGGGATCAGCGTCTTTAGTATTAAACGCAGGTGGATTTTCCGTTACGAATGTGCGCCGCCGTTTGGGGCCATTCCACCAGATCTCAACAAATTTGGAAAAGGGGGGGTTGCTCGGTTTTCAGCATGAAGACGAAGGCCGGGTTTATTAGAGGCAGTCACAGGTGTTGACCCAACATTACGTAACGCAGTAGGAGTTTGTGAACCCCCGCCTTAGTGGCACATTCTATATGATGACTTCGCGAGGGAAAAAGTTTTGTCGAGACCCTGCGTTTTCGCGCTTTTCGCCATGCCTGCTCGTGCCTAATAACAAGGTTTCATTTATGTAAATGATAAACTTGGCGCACCGATACGGAAGATCTCGAGTCGTCGGAAATGACTAATCGATGGCGCAGCAACGATCTACAAGATGGGATTGCGTGCCGCGCGCCGGCGCGTTCCGGCGAATCGCAGACGTGAGATTGTTACCCCAATATTAAATTATTCTACCGCCGGCCGGCGTGCAGCTCGGGTGTCTCGCCCGCGCTACGATTTGCACATCGATGGCAAATGGTCCACTTGGATCGAAGCTGCCCGAACGGGTATGATGAGGATCGGGGAAAAGTTTATCAGGGCTTCGATGGGAGGTAAAAGTTATGACCGTTACAAATCAGAGGAGTGAACTGCCCGCGTTAGCGGAGGTGCTCGACGGTCTTCCAAATTTCTCAGGCTGGGAGAGCACGGTTCTGGAAGTAGTCCAAAGCCGGAAACCTGTTTTCCTGCCGTCCACCAATATTCGCCTCGACCAAATCGGCTCGGCGTTTGCGGTGGCCTTGCACATGCACCAGCCGATTATCCCTGCCGGACGCGACGGGCAGCTGATCAGCAATCTGCAGTATATGTTTGAACATCCGGACATAGGAGACAATCACGACGCCGGACCTTTCGCCAACTGTTACAAACGAATGGGGGACATCATCCCGGAGCAAGTCAATCAAGGCTTGAATCCGCGGGTCATGCTGGATTACTCAGGCGCTTTGCTTTGGGGACTGCGCCAGATGGGACGCGGTGATATTCTGGATAATCTGAAGCGCATCACGTGCGATTCTCGCTATCAGCCTTATGTCGAATGGCTCGGCACCATGTGGGGACATGCGGTAGCGCCCTCGACGCCGATTCCCGACCTCAAACTTCAGATCCTGGCGTGGCAGCACCATTTTGCAGCCATCTTCGGCTGGGACGCCCTGGCGCGCGTGAAGGGATTTTCACCGCCCGAGATGGCTTTGCCCAATCATCCTGACACGCTTTACGAATATATCAAGGCGCTCAAGGAGTGCGGATACCGCTGGCTGTTGGTTCAGGAACATTCGGTGGAGACGCCCGCGGGCCAGGCCCTCGGCTACAAACACTTGCCGCATCGGCTGGTGGCGCGTAATTCGCAGGGTGAAACAGTGGCGCTCACGGCCTTGATAAAGACCCAGGGATCCGATACCAAGCTGGTGGCTCAGATGCAACCCTACTACGAAGCCAAAACCCTCTCTCGACAAAGTCTGGGCGGAGTTTCAATTCCACCCCTCGTGACTCAGATTGGCGACGGCGAGAACGGCGGCGTCATGATGAATGAGTTCGTTCCCGGATTTTGGAAGGCTTGGCAGGAAATGGCGCAGGCCGGAGGCGGGACCCGGGGAGTTGTGGGGCTGACCGGCACCGAATACCTCGAACTCATCGAGGCGGCCGGTTGCTCTCCTGAGAGTTACCCTGCCTGCCAGCCTGTGGGCCAGCATAAGCTCTGGGAGCGCCTTCCCTCCGGGAAACTCAAACCAGGAGCGGTGGAGGAAGCCATCAAACAATTGAAGCAGGAGAATTCCAACTTCCACATGGAAGGCAGCTCGTGGACAAACGATCGTAGCTGGGTAAAGGGATATGAGAATGTGCTGACACCGATGGCCCAACTGAGCGCGCTGTTTCATGAGAAGGTGGACCCTCTGGTGGGTAAAGACAAGCTCACCCAACAGCCGAGGTATCGCCGGGCGTTGCTTTACAACCTCTTGCTGGAATCGAGCGACTTCCGTTACTGGGGACAGGGAGCGTGGACTGATTACGCGCGCGAGACGTTCCGGCGCGGGGAGAATGTGCTGCGCAGTGAGTTCTAGCTGCTGCGATAGTGGAGAACGGCGCCCAACCCGGTCGGGTAGCACAGGCACTCTTGCCTGTGCCCGGGCACGATGAGTTACCGTTGGGCACAGCACAGGCAAGAGTGCCTGTGCTACCGCTTTTCATGCTATATTGAAAGCTCATGGAGCAAAAAGAAAAAGCTGCCAGCGGCGACGACCGCCGCCAGTACGTTAACTTCGCATTCTACAAAGTTGATCCGACGTGGCGCCGCCTGCAGGCTGAGGAGCGCCAGAAGGGGAAGTGTCAGTTCCTGGATGTTGTTGCGAAGTGGGAGCAGGATGTGCTGGTGACCCCATATTCGCTGGTGGGCATCCGGGGGGACTGCGATTTCATGCTCTGGCGGATCGGCTACGACGCGCTCAAGCTGCAGGAGATGAGCGCGCAACTTCTTTCGACCGATCTGGGAAAATACCTGACCAGCCCCTATTCGTACTTGTCGATGACCAAGCGTTCGGTTTATGTCGACAAACACGTGCACGAGGGCCAGGAAGGAACTCGCCTCAAGCTGGTCCCCGGCCAGTTCAGATATTTGTTCGTCTATCCCTTCGTAAAGAGCAAAGCCTGGTACCGGCTCACCAAGCATGCCCGTCAAGGCATGATGGACGAGCACATTGAAATCGGTCACCGTTATCCGACGGTGAGACTGAACACTACTTACTCTTTCGGGCTGGACGATCAGGAATTCGTGCTGGCGTTCGAGAGCGACCAACCCGGGCACTTTGTGGACCTGGTGATGGAACTGCGGCACAGCGAAGCCACCAGTTA
>JBEKLY010000355.1:0-7825 GCA_050010015.1 Terriglobia bacterium | reverse complement strand
AAGGAGGACAACTGGGCGTCGGAAAGGCCGTCAAAAGCGCTGTTGACGGATCGGGCAGACCGGTTGACACACCGACCGCGGGTCAGCTGCCCAGCCTGGTTTCTTACTGTCTGAATCGCAGCTTGACACCAATACGGGAGAGCCTCGCAGGGGTTTTACATACTCTTCTCGCCGGACATTGTCTCCATGGCCTCGAGTAACTGGATAAATAAAACTAATGATGCTCACGCAACACTAAGGATAAAGCCACCTCGCTTACGGCAGCAAGAAACGAGTACCTTTTTGGCAACACACAATTTATTTGAGTTCTGCAACGGAATCGCCTCTCGTAGGCCCATTCTCCGAGTTGTTTTGGGGTCGGTTTGGCAGGTTTTGGGGGTTCACGGTACTGGGAGGCCAAAACGATGACAATTTATCTATATCCGTAAGTATCTGAGCAATTGGGAGATAATGGCACGGGCTGGCATTAATTCAGGTGTGCGGGGGAGATTCATGCACGAATCTGCCAAAACGGATAGCAGGAATCTGGCAAGGGAAACTGATAGGCAAGAGCGACCGAAGTTAGAGAGAAAGTGGAACGAAGGCGCGCTAACGATATGATTGCGGCACGCCACCAGTTTCCGGGACCGCCGATCAGCCTCTACGGACGGCCACGGAGGATAATCGAAACCGGGTAGCGCGGCTCCTTCTCTCGCACTAGTACCGTGGTCGTTAAATGCTCGGCCCATGCGCGGCTGACCACCTGCTGGACCTCCTTTTCACGGCTGTCGAACTTGCGCTCGCCGCCGTGTAACTCCGCAAGTAGGAAACCCTCGAACTCACCGAAGCGATCGAAGACGAGACCAGCAACCTTCCCGGTAAAGCCCTCCTCGCCGGGGATGGCATGAACGGCCTGGCGATCGCGTTCAAGAGCTTTCAGCAGGGCGTGCCCGTTGATGCTCCCGAGGCCTGTGCAGGCATCCCAGCCTGGTACGGAAGTGTACCCTGGGGCCCCTAAATCCGAGTTGTTGCGGCCGTCGGCGATATCACGGAAGCAATGTTTGAAGTGATCCGAATAAAAAGTCGGATTGAGATATCCGACGCGCTCGCCGAGATGCGCATTGATGAGTGCGATGAGGGCGGCGTAGAGCGGCGACGCCTCGCTCGTTCCCTGGACATCCGGGAAGGGCGCGCCGGCGTACACGATCGAATAGCCGCTGGCGTAACCTGCAACGTCGGGTACGCCCCGTCCCTTGCGATGTCCGGGGTTGACGGAAAGCGGAACGTTGTGGTGGTGTTGCCAGAAGGGAGGATGAAAGGCATCGCTGATCCCTCCCCCCGTTGTTCCAAACTCCACCAGACCGGATTTCACCCACGTTACCTCCGTAAAGGACGATCCGACCACGTTGCCGATCGTCGTACCTCCAACGGAGGTGACCCATGGGTCCGATTCTGGGAAAGCCACGTGGGCGGTGGGGCCCGGGATTCCAGCCGACGATCCGTCGTCGCCGGATGCCGCGAACACGGTCATCCCGAACATCGCTGCCTCCTGGAATGTGGCGCTCACTGCATCCATCACAGCCTTGGACCACGTCAGGGCTCCGGCCGAATCGAATTCCGACCAGCCCCAACTGATTGACAACACGGACGGACGACGCTCACCTGGCTTCGGGTGAACTGCCCGCTTAAGGGCGAGAATCCATCCGTTCTCATCCCAGGTGGTGAAGTAAACGTTGATATGGGCGCCCTGCGCGGCGGCGCCGGCGACTTGAATGTCGAGCGCTACCTCAACGTCGTCGAAGCCGCCCGGAGTGTTAGAAGCTCCGTTGACGCCGATGTCCGTCAGATTGGGAGATGTGTAGCCTGGACCGATGCCGAGAGAGGTTGTGAAATAGGCGGTAACGTCGCTCGGATAGTACCCGCAGGTGCCGATGATGGGGTCGCTAAACTCCAGCAGACCGATCGTCTCCTTGTGCATGTGTGGCGGTGGCGCGGGAAAATCGTACAGCTTGGCCACTTGAGGAGGTGTGAGAGGCGTGATCGTGGGGAACGGAATAATGGCTCGCCGAGCCAGTCGGCGCCGGTCGAGCCCAAAGACGGCTTCGACGACGTGCGCCAGATGTTCCGGAATATGCACGTATCCCTCATAACCTACATAAAGAGGCTTTTCAGCCTTCTCTTCTTTCTTTAGCCTCTCGGCCGGGACCTTTTCAGGCGGGCGGGGTGGCCGGCGCGGTTTCTCTATTATTGCTTCGGCCTCGTAGACGCCCAACTCCACGGCGAAAGCCTTGTTCAAGTTGGCTGCCGTACCGGACGCAATCACGGCACGCTGAGAAGGATTCTTCTCAACGACGGTGAGTCCATGCTCGCGGACGAAGTTGGCGACCAACTCGAGGTCTTCTAGATCCGCTCCATAGCGCTCGGCGAACTCCTCGGTTGAAAGATACCTGCGCTCTTCTGGCGGCGTAGAAGCCCAATGCTCTTGGTCCGATAACGACAGCGAGCCTGGCCGCCGCCGCACAGTGATCGTGATAGGAAGGACCTCATTTGGATCCACCGGGCCGAGCCGCTTGGATCCCGCCGGTGGCTGGCGCAAACTATTGTCAAGACGGTAATAATCATCCGGAATAGGCATTTACTCGCTCCTCTCTGGCGTATTCAAACGCTGACTGCCGCGAGTGAGAACCTAAGGATTTGCGTATTGATTTCGTAATCTCTGGCATTGGATGCGAACCCGCCCCCGTTCGATCCACTTTTTTCATGCTTTCCATCTCTAATCGAGAGACTCCCGCTGCCGTGGGAGGGGGCCACTTCTGCCGCGTCCGGGTGCGGTAGACCCAGAAGTGCATCATTCCGAGCGATTTCTCATACACCTCTCCGTGCCGCTCGTTTCGTCAGGCTGTTTAGTGGCGCTCGCCGGGCCCTGTCCGGTCGGCAGGGGCAGGGCGACTTTCGACCCCACCACGCTCCCAAACAGTGGCCGAGTCAGATGACTCTCGGCCAGTGGGTGGTTCCAGGATAATTTAAGGGTTGAGCGGCAAGGATATTTCACCATGGGAACGCGTTCCTTGGCTGGGGTTCGGCCGGGACCGAATTCAATTCTACCTATCACCGGGGGTGCCGTTTTCTGCTGGGAAATGAGGACGCCCCCCTTCATTTGACGGCGTGCGCAAATCCGCAGGTTTCGAGAGACACGGGGATATGGACTCAAGCGAACCATCAACAATCTGGTCCGCGCCGGTGGAAAAGAGCACCGGTTCTGCCGGTTTGATGAGGAGCAGGCGACGTGATTTTTGAGGGTTGGTCACTGTCCTCCAGTCGGCTCACCAGCGTGAGATCCAGGGCTTTGAAGTGCCCGTTGATGTGAAGGCAGCTGCACGGTTTCTTGGTGTCAATCCCTCGCTGGTGTATGCTTACGTTGAGCGGAAGCAGATTCCCCATTTCCGAATGATGGGTCACGCAATTCGGTTTAGTCTCTCTGAACTAGAAAAGTGGCGACGCCAATTCATCCTGAATGGAGGAATCAATGAGTATTACAGAAAGACCTCGTAAGACTTGCGGGACTGTTTTTGCCCTCAGGTAGTCCGCATTTTGGTGGGTCAGGTACAGCAGGGGGCCAAAGCTGACTCTGATGCTCGGCGTGCTTTATATGGCGGTTGTAGTGATTATAGGCATCGCTACTGTCAGGGGTCGGACAGCTCGGGATCGCGTGCAAGCGGAAGTTTTATGGGGGCAATACTCCCTAATCAATAAAGAGGCCTTCCCGGAAAGCGGGATAACTGTGGACTACGATCTACCCGATTTCCCTCAGTCGCTGCACACCGTCGGCACCCATGCGCGGCGAAGCTTAGCATTTGTCAGGCTTTTTGAAGAGGTGCTCCTGATCGGCGAATCAGTGGCCGATGGCAATTCCAGTTGGAAGGGCCACTGTCTCCCGCCCGAACGCGCGTCGTTTGACCAAGGGACAGTCTGGCTTCCCCGCCGCTCCCTCCCTTCAAGGAACTTTATCAGAATCATTCAACCGTTGAACCTTCTGACCTCTTCCTCGATCCGACGTTTTCCAGAGTTCTTAATATCCGCGATCAACTGAATTCTGTTACGGTAGCCGGGAGTGTGGCCCATTCTGCTACGTTGTGCGTTTGTTTCGATAACGAGCCCGGAACCGCTCTGCGTAACTGTCGATGAATCAAGGAGTATCCAAAGGTACTCGAAATCGCGAACACCCAACCTACTGATTTTCGATCAGTTGCTCTCCCCTCCCGATAACTCCTTCATTTTCAATACATGCATTCCTGGGTTTGCAAGAATAATGGCCGAAAAATGACCCGCGAGGAAGGCGGCTTATGCGTGCTAAGCCATTTAATAACAATGAGTTGGTGAGCCGTGCAGGAATCGAACCTGCAACCTACTGATTAAGAGTCAGTTGCTCTACCGATTGAGCTAACGGCCCGCCGAATGATTTACGGGATCTAAGCTGGACGATGCAGCGGCAAAAAGGGCGGCTGTTTTCCGGTGAACTCTCTACCCAGGCCACTTGCGGATTTCAGTTCTGTTCTTCCGGAGGTTCCACCGCTAGTGATACGCTTCGGGGCATAGACTGAACGTAACGGCGAACGACCGTAACGCTCGAAGGCCCCACTAACTGCGCAAACGAAAACGCATCCGCCACGGCGCGTCCCATAGTTGTGACGCACTCAGTGTAGCACAAACTCGACCTGCGTTTTCAAGATTTGTCACAAGTTCGCTGGGGACTTCGGAGCTACACACTGCGCCATCGCGTGGGAACGCTTCGTTCGCACAAGCCGCGGACCTTGGGAAGCAGATGTGAGCTGCCCGGCTCATAATCAGGCAGTAGCTAGAATCGCGGATCTACTTTCGGCGGCCAAAACCCTCCTCCAGCGCGATGCGGACGAGCTGGCTGCGGGTCCGCACACCGGTTTTGTGAAACAGTTGTTGCAGCGCTGCCTTCACCGAACTTTCCGAGATATCGAGGCGCGCTCCGATTTCTTTGTTGCTGAAACCCTCGAACACACCCTGCAGTACTTGGTTCTCCCTTTCCGTGAAGTGCGGATTCGACTCCTGCGTTTCCTGCCGTTTGGTTGCTTCGACCAACGCCTGCAGAGAGGTCTGGTCCAGCCACGTCTCACCCGTCATCACTTTGCGGATGGCTCGGGCGAGCGAGACGGGCGAGCTGTGCTTCGTGAAAATCCCTCCTACCCCCAGCCGCACTGCCTCGACCGACTGGGCATCGCTCATTCCGGCGGTGACGATGAGGAAACGCCCCTCGAAGCCCATCGCGCGGGCGCGGGCAATAAACTGGAAGCCGTTTTCTTTTCCCAGGTCGTAGTCCAGCAACACCAGATCAATCGGTTTCTGGCGCAAGATATCGACGGCCTTATCGACTGTTGCGCAGTGTCCCGACATTTCCAGGTCAGGCTCGCTGTCCACCAAGCGGCTCAGACCTTCCCGGAAAAGAGCGTGGTCATCCAGTAAGAGGATCCGGATCTTATCCATCTGTCTTTGCCCCTCCCTCCTCGTCACCGTGCTCCGCACAAGGCACCAAATCCAAAGCGAAGCAACATCCGGGAGGCCCCGGCTCGTAACGGAGGTCACCCTCAAATGTCCTTACCAGAGCCCGCGAGAGATATAAGCCCAGCCCAGTGGCTTCCGCCCCTTCCTGAAAGGGTTGAAAGAGACGTTCCGGATTGGAAATGCCGGGACCCGTATCCCGGACACGCACCACAACGCGTTCACCCTCCACACACGCGCTGACTCTGAGTTCTTTCACGTCGCGGTCTTCCATGGCTCGCAGACTGTTCCTGGTGAGGTTCAACAGAGCCTGCAGGAGATTGTGGCGATCCGCCCACACGCGCGGCAAATCTTCGGGCACATGCCAGCGAACCAGGACACCAGATTCTTCGAGGGACGGCAAGGATACGATGCGCAATTCGTCGAGAATCTCGCCGAGGTCAACACTCGCCGGTTCCTCGCTTCCTGCGCTCTGCCGCAACTCGAAGGCGGCCACCTTGCCCAAACCTTCCACAAGGTCCCGCAGGGCGTGGAAGTCCTCGCTCTCGGCCAACTCCGGACGGCGCGAGAGATTCTCGCAAGCCACAGCGATTGCGCCGCAGACATTGCGGATCTCATGCGACACAGCCCCGACCGCCAGGCGGGAAGCCACCATCAAATACTGGAGGCTCGACTCCTCTTTGTCGCGAAGGTCCTCAGAGCTATCCACCAGCATGGCGGCCAACCTGGGCCCGGCGCTCGTCTTGTAGGTGGAAAACCAAACGTCCGCGAGAAACACCTCCCCATCACGGCGACGGCCGCTGCACTGCATCGCAGTGCGGAAGCGGGGCGCGGCTTCTTCGGCCGGAGGCACTCGAGCCAAAGGTGGAAGAAAGTTCTTGATGGATTGGCCCGGCAAGGTCTCGGGCTCGAATCCCAGCAGGCGGTGCGCGGCTTGATTGGCCATCACGATTTTGCCCGCCGATTCCACCGTCAGGATGGCCGCCGGGCTGCTCTCGATGAGGGCCTGCAACTGCTGCTCAGCGTCCCGCCGCAGCGCGGCCTCTTGCTCGACCTCCCGCACATGTTGCTCTGTGAGCCGGCGGTTCTTGCCGGATTCATAAGCGAAGAGGCCCGCGCCAAAGTAGGAAGTGAACATGAACAGGTCGCGCGGCACTCCCGCGGCCGCATCCCACGCAAAGGGAGCAAAGCGCTCGGCAAGAAAAGTACACACTCCTCCCAGCAATGCCAGTTGCCAGCGCGGCAGGCAGCTTCCCACAATCAACATGGGGAAAAGATAAAGAAAGCCGAAGGAGACGTTCAGTTCGACATACCAGTCGATCAGGGCCACCATTAAGATCATGGCCCCTGCAACAAGAAGCAGCTTGGCGCGGCTTAGTTTTAGAAATGAGGAAAGCATATTGCCATCGTCTGAACACTATGTTTGCGTCGAATTATCAAGCCGACGTGATTTTGAGCAAGAGCCGTTTCAAAACCTTCCGTACCCGATTGCAACCGGGATGGTCGACTACGCACGAAGCCGTGCTACCCCGGAGGGGAGCACATCCAGGAGCCAGGGGTCTCACTCCATGAGCGCTGAGATAAGAACCACCTTCAGTCAACTCGGTGTTTTGGGTTGCGTCCCGCGAAGCGGGACACCATGAGTAGCCGTAGGTGAAACCTACGGAAAATGAAGCGTCCATCAACATTCCGGCCCTGGAGGGTCCGACCGGTCCGAGGTCAACCCCGTTGGGGTTGGCCTGATTTGTGAACGCTCCTGTCATCCGCAGGTTAAAACCTGCGGCCACTTACGGTTGGCCCCCGGGGCCGCTCGGTCAAGCCGTATCTTAGCGCTTATGGGGTGAACCCCCCGGACGAGACCCCACACCCCGCCCGCCAGTTGACGGACACCCCTCGCCCCGCCAGCGGGAAGAGGGGAAAGGGGGCGAGGGGCCGACGCTTCCGGGGACGTTGCCCCCGGCTACTCATGTGCAGCCCCTGTGGGGCTGAGCGGTCGAGCGGCGGCCGGGAAACCTAGGCGCCATTCCGAAATCGGCCCTGCATTCAAATCGACACACTACCCGATTCTACCAAAACGCCCAGCTACTTCTTGGGAATTGGCGGGAAGATAGGGCAGGGCTGTCCGAAAGATAGGCAATCGTGCCCGCAAGATAACTGGAGGATGTTCTCGAGAGAGCTTATGGTGTTGCTGAGCTCCTAGTATTACTATGTTAAGTCGTGTCATTCCAAATTTGCTTGAACTTCGTTCCGCAGCAGGGACAGAGTCCGCTCCATCTCACCAGCCAAGGCTGGATCGTGCGGAGAATCTGTTCCCACG
>JBEKLY010000354.1:0-7826 GCA_050010015.1 Terriglobia bacterium | reverse complement strand
CGGCTCACGCCGTGGGCTACTCCCTGTCGGCCCTCCGGGCCTGAATTTAGTGGCGAACGAGACCCAAATTGCCACCACTTGACCAGTTGAGGCGTTAAGTGAACGCTTATGGGGGCAAGCCCTACCCCTACGCCCGCAGTCTTATGGACGTTTCAGGCCGGAAGTAAGTTGCGGTACCGGTATCCCCCATAGGTGTGATTGATTTCCATGGAGGAGCGGTGTATCTTGTCCCGAATGCCTGGAACATTCCTGGAGAATCGTGCGAACCGGCGAGGTCGAACCGAGCCGGTTTTGGCCTGAGGGGGGGGAGGAAACGTGTCAAAAGTCGGCGGTTTAATGCTTGGATGTCTGCTGCTGGCGGCCGTGCCGGTGGCGGCGCCCGCGCCCGAAGCGCCGGAAGTGTACGCTCAGATTCGCGCCGAAGAGACCAACAACTCGAAAATCATGTGGATTATTCACGAAGTGGCTGACGTGTACGGCCCGCGGGTGACGGGAACACCGAACCTGAAAGCCGCAGACGATTGGGCGGTGAGGACGATGGCTTCCTGGGGCCTCGCGAACACGCATCTCGAGCCATGGACCTTTCAGCCGGAAAGCGCAGCAACCCCAGTGCCCGGCTGGGAAAACGTCGACCTTGTGGCGGAAGCCGTTGCGCCGTTTCATGGCCAATTGATGGCCAAGCCGTTGGCATGGACGCCCAGCACCAAGGGGGCGGTGACCGCGCAGGTGGTCGCGATCGATCCGCCGGGGATGGCGCCGCCAAGGGGCGGGGGCTTCAACTTCTTCGGAGGCCCGCCTCCACCGCCGGAGCCCAAATGGGCTGCGCCCCCCATGCCCGCGGCGGCTAAACCCGCGGATCCGAAACAGCCAACCCAGGCAGAACTCGATGCGTATCTCAATTCCGTCAAAGACAAGGTTCATGGGGCGATTGTGTTCGTGGGGAAGCACGTCCAGGTGCCCGAGGAAATGAACCCGGCGCCCATGCGGCGCTCCGAAGACGAATGGAAGTCGCGCTTCGACGCGAAGAATCCGCGGCCCTTCCGTTTTCCCGAGCAGCCGAAACTGCCGGAGGGACAACTGACGCGCCAGGAGGTTTCGCGCCAGGTGGATCAGTTCCTGGTGGATAATGGCGCGCTGGTGCGTGTGAACGATGCCGGGCGCGCGCACGGCGTGATCGTTGCGCAGCAGAACGCGACTTACGATTGGACGCGCGCCCTGCCAACCCTGGTGATGCGGAACGAGGATTACGGGCGCATTTCGCGCATCATGGACGACGGAACCGCTGTGACGCTGAAGATCGACATTCAAAACAAGGAATACCCGGAAGGGACGACCGTCTATAACGCCATCGGGGAAATTCCGGGCAGCGATAAGAAAGATGAAATCGTGATGCTGGGCGGCCACTACGATTCTTGGCACGACGCAACCGGCGCAACCGACAACGGGATCGGAGCTTCGATGATGCTCGAAGCCGTGCGAATTCTCACAACCCTGCACGTGCAGCCCCGCCGCACCATCCGCATCGCCCTTTGGAGCGGGGAGGAAGAGGGACTGCTCGGATCGCTGGCATATGTCGAGCAGCACTTCGGAAGTTTCGAAAATCGGAAGCCGGAGTTCGCGAGGCTGGATGCGTACTTCAACATCGATTCGGGCACGGGGAAGCCACGTGGCGCTTCAGTGTTCGGACCGCCGGGCGCGGCGGATGTGGTGCGCGATGCGATGATGCCCTTCGCGGAATGGGGATTTCTGGGCGTGATTCCCTCGGACAGTCGCCGGGTGGGAGGAACGGATAGCACTTCGTTCAGCAATGCCGGCTTGCCCGGAATCGGGTTGGCTCAGGATGCGTTCGACTATGGCTCGTTTACGCATCATACCAACCTCGATACCTACGAGCGAATCTACGAAGAGGATGTGAGGGAAGGCGCGGTTGAAATCGCTTCGGCCGTATACGCCGTGGCGATGGCGGACCAGATGCTGCCCCGGTTCAAAGATTCAGAGATGCCGAAGCCAGTCCCACAGCCGGGCCCAGGATCGCAGGCAACGAAGGTGCGCCACGTTCCGGCGGACTAAAGCTAGACATCGTGACCGTAGCCCTCTCCCCAAGGGAGAGGGCTGTCAACCGATCGGGAGGGGAGCCGCTATGCTCTCACCACCGGCAGATTCTCCCTAACCTGCTTTTCGTTTTCCATCTGCGAGATCACAGCGGAGACGTGCGGGTTGTTCAGCACGAAGCGGTAGGCTTTCTGGTGCAGATTCATGTCGCCGGGAATTGTCTGCTCGAGCAGCGCGGCGCGCTCCGGCACCGGGGAGGTTGAGCGGTCCGGCCGAAAAATGACCTGCGAGGCTTTCATGGCAATCACCCCGAAATTCTGCTTGTAAGCTTCTTCCACCACCGGCGCGACGTAGTGCCAGTTCAGGATGTTGCACGCCACCATGGCGGCGGAATAAACACCCGTCCCCATGGCAGCCTTGAGAACCCCTGCCGGGTCGTTATGCGCCGAGACCCCCAGGTACCTCACCTTGCCTTGTTGGCGAAGCTTTTCAAAAGCCTCATAGATTTCGTGGATCTGCACTTCGGCGGGGGACGAGCACGCGTGCGGGCACATCATCAGGTCCACGTGATCCGTCTGGAGCCGCTTGAGGCTTCCCTCGAGCGAATCGACGATGGTTTTGACGTAGACCCGCGGCCGGTCGATTTTCGCGGCGTACTTCTTCTCCATGGCATTTGCCAGCGCCGTCTCCTCGACTTGGCGAATCTGGCCGTTGAAATAGTTGCCGAAATAGTTCGGCACCGTGACGCGCCGCCGCTCGATGTCCTCACTCACCTCGCGCAGAATCGCGGCCTGCTCGTCGCGGTTGAGGCGCGCATACAACATCTCGTAGGCCGCGAACCGCGTATCCGGAAAAACGCTGATCTTGGTGTTGACGAACACGCGGTCGCGTTTCGACCCTTGAATGATTGCTCCGTAGCCCCGCTCGCTCTGGCCCTCCCCATACTCCGGAGCCGTGTCCAGATAGTTCAGACCCATTTCGATGGCCAGCTCGACGTGGCGGTTGTTGGTGGGTGATATGGGGTCGCCCCCGCACACCATCTCCGAAATCATGTACCCCGTCCGGCCCAGCTTGCGATAGCGCATCTCCGCTTGCTTGTTGCGCCATTCGAGCTTGGCCTCGGCCGTCGGTAAGGCAGCCGCGCGGGCAGCACCGGCCTGCATAGCGCGCACACCTGCCGCCAAGACGACCGAATTCTTCAGAAAGTCTCTACGTGGAATTCGCTGAGTCATGGTTTACTCCGGCTCCTGATGTTGGGCCCCTTCGGGACCTTTTTCGATTGGCCAACGCACGAAATGTGTTCCGATACCTCGCCATGAATTCCCGACCAAGCTTCAGTTGGTTTTCGATCTGAGGATCATGAGGTATGGGTACATGCCCGTCCCGCGTTTCCGCAACGCAGAGTGCTCCATCCTTCTTGGCTTTGAGACGAACCAGATTCTTCTTGGGCACGATAATCCCCATAGACTTTCCTACGATCCTCCGCTTCAGCTTCCAGCCTGCCTCGGCCTGCAGGACCATTATAATGCAGTCCCGATTACGTTCTGAGTCGGAGGTCCGTTCGAGACGTCAGCCCGCGGAGCGGGCGCAAGCGTTTAGCCCACGGCGCGAGCCGTGGGTGGAGGAGTGCTCCCTCACCTCCGTCCCCTCTCCCGCCCGAGCGGGAGAGGGGTGCCGAAGGCGGGGTGAGGGCCATCCAACCCAGGGCTTGCGCCCTGGGCTACTGTATGTCGCCCCTGACGGGGCTCTGAAAGGAGCGTAATTCCTGTTTCCTGCTTTCGAGAGATGCACTAATCTCTTAAAAGGAGGAGAACGCGACAAGGCCATGATTCACGAGAGTGCGCAGCGCCGGAGACAATACTGTGCACGCTGCAATCAGCTGATGTTCGAGTACTTTCTATCTCCGGACGGCCATTTCGGAGTGCTGAAGGAAGTGTGCCGAAAAGAAGACGCCCGCAAAGCTGAGGTGGTGTGCCCGACTTGTGGAGCAGTCTACGAACTGCTCGACACCGTCGATGCCACCGGGCAGCCGGTCGCAAGGAAGTTTCGGGGAGCGTAGAGGCTGTTTCAAGATTTTCTATAGCCATGGACTGCCGAATGCCCTCGAAGCCCGCGCTCCTCTGACTGCCAGGTCTCAAGGCGGGCCGGTCGGCGCTCCCCGGAGGGGAGCAAGTTGAGTAGCCGGGGGTGAAACCCCACGCGGGTTAACCTAAGCCTGTCGCCGTGTGCGAAATGTTTCTCGCCCCCACTCTCGCAGGCCCAGAGGGCCGAAAGATTGTGGCCCACGGCAAAAGCCGTGGGACGCCCTGTCTTGGTTAACGGTCAAGCCCGCGTCAGCGGGCGACAGACCTCCTGCGCTCCGTCCAATATTTCTGTCGCCCCTATGGGGCTTGCTCACGATGCTTATGCTTAACCCACGGCTTTGAAGCTGTGAAAAAATCAGCGAAAGGCAAAAATATGCACGCGCTGTCATTCTGAGCGAAGCGAAGAATCTGCTTTGAGTTCCTTTGCCATCAGCCACTTCCATCGGCAGAGCGAGATCCTTCGCTTCGCTCAGGATGACAGGCTGGCTGATTCTTTCACAGCTTCTTTCGCCATGGGCCACATTCTGCCGCCGCTGCGCGGCTCCGATGGTCGTGGTGATCTTAGGTTAACGCCCATGGGGCGTTGCCCCCGGCTACTCATGTTCAGCTCCTACGGGGCTGCGCGCTGGATTGGCGGCCACATTTCGTGGGCGGCATTCTGTGCCGTCGCCGATGCGGGGGATTTTGAAAATGCAAGCTGCGGCGCGAGGTTTTTAAATCCGATACCCTAATGAGCAAACAGCCCATTCTCCTGTCGGCCGGAAACGTTAACGATTACCTTGCGGGGCACGGCCTCTGGCCGCCCGGCATGCCGAACGCTGTCCGCGAACTGGGCGGCGGCGTCTCCAACACCGTGCTCTTGGTCGAAGGGAAGGGTCCGGACGGCGAGGAAAGGCGTTGGGTGGTGAAACAGTCGCTCGAGAAGTTGCGCGTCAAGGACGACTGGCGCTCAGAGCGCAGCCGCATCTTCCGCGAGGCGGAGGCCATCCGCTCGCTAGGCCCGGTGCTGGGTCCGGGGGCCGTTCCGCAGGTTGTTCACGTGGGCCTAGATGACTACCTCTATGTCATGACCGCAGCGCCGGTGGAGTCAGTGACGTGGAAAGAGGCGCTGCTCGAGGGGCGAGTCGACGTGGGCGTGGCGCGGCAGGCGGGGAAACTTCTGGCACTCATGATTACCGCCTCGCAGCGCGACCCTTCATTCCGGAGGGCGTTCGCGGAGCGCGCTGTTTTCGATCAACTCCGCATCGATCCGTACTATCGGACTACCGCGGCGAGGAATCCCGATGTAGGCGTGTTCGTCCAGCGACTGATCGACGATTCCTGGCGAATCCGCAGCGCCGTGGTGCACGGTGACTTCAGCCCGAAGAACATGCTCGTCCACAATAGTCAGATCTTCTTGATCGATTTCGAAGTCGTTCATTGGGGCGACCCGGCCTTCGATGCCGGATTCCTTCTGAACCACCTTTTTCTAAAGGCGTTCCACCAGCCTCAATTTGCCGCGATGTATTTTTCGGCGGCCCGCGAGTTTTGGGCAGGATTGATGGGAGGAACCGACCGAGCGGCTCTCGTGGACTTTGAGAAAATGACCGTCCGCCACCTTGGCGCCCTGATGCTGGCGCGCATAGACGGGAAGTCGCCGGTCGAGTATATTCGCGATGAGGCGACGAAGGAGCAGGTGAGGAGTTTTGCCAAATGGCTGATGCTGGAGGGAGTGCCCGGTCTAGAGGACACAGTGTCTCGTGCCA
Organism: Terriglobia bacterium; assembly: GCA_050010015.1. Classification (GTDB taxonomy): domain Bacteria; phylum Acidobacteriota; class Terriglobia; order UBA7540; family UBA7540; genus CAVROP01. Next base: position 1,945 of record JBEKLY010000354.1, on the reverse strand, counting down.
GTAAAACTTTCGGAGTTTTGAGGCGCGAAATCGACGGGTAGGAGCGGCCCTTGTGGCCGCCCTTCGTGCAGGGACGCGGCAACTCCATTCGGCGTAGCAAACCCGCCGCTCCGATTCCAGATCGGCCGTTCCCCGCAAAGGTCTTGACAAACTGTGCCTAAAGTTATAGGCTAGACCGGGGAGGAGTTCCGGGACATCGCAGACCCGAGACATCAGGGGTCTGCGCCAGCCGTTGACTCGAAAAATGGCGGAACAAAGCGAGAATGTCTATGAAAACAAAAGAACGGTGCAAAAACCAACCACCCCTGACCCCTCCTTATCGAAGGAGGGGAATCGCAGGGCTTCCCTCCTCGGATGAGGAGGGGTGGGGGGTGGTGCTCTGATATTGGAAAACGACGGAACAAAGCGAGAATGTCTATGAAAACAAAGGACCGCCGCCGGTAGGAGGTCGAAGAACCCCGGCGAGATGTCATTCGGGAAAACACAATGTCGCAAATTTCCCACATCCGGGCTCGCGAAGTGCTCGATTCGCGGGGCAATCCTACCCTTGAGGTCGAAGTCTTTTTGGACGATGGAGCGTTCGGTCGCGCGATTGTCCCCGCGGGCGCATCGACGGGCAAGGCGGAGGCGGCGGAGCTTCGCGATGGTGATGCGAAGCGTTATCTTGGCCGCGGTGTGATGACGGCCGTCGCCAACGTCGCGCAGGTCATTGCGCCGGCCTTGCGCGGTGAAAGCGCGATGGATCAGCCTCGGGTTGATAACCGCCTGATTGCTCTGGACGGCAGCGCCAACAAAGGCCGGCTGGGGGCGAACGCGCTCTTGGGCGTCTCGATGGCGACGGCTCACGCGGCTGCGGCTTCTGCCCGCCTGCCCCTTTATCGCTATCTCGGCGGCGCGTCCGCGACGGAGCTTCCGGTGCCCATGGTCAACATCATGAGCGGAGGACTCCACGGCGGTGGGAACATCGACTTCCAGGATTACCAGGTGATACCTCTCAGAGCGAGCCGCTATTCAGATGCGCTAGCCGATGTGGTGGCGATCTACCGCGCGGCGAAGGAAACGCTGAAATCCCGCGGCGTCTTCCTTCCCGGCGTGGCGGATGAGGGCGGATATGCGCCCGAACTCAGAACCAATGAGCAGGGCTTCGAGCTGATGGTGGAGGCGATTGAGCGCGCCGGCCTCAGACCCGGCCAGGATGCGGCCATCGCGGTTGACGTAGCGTCCAGCCACTTCTACGCGAACGGCCGCTACCGGATGCTTCGCGAAGGCTCGGAGACGGACGCCGAGGGAATGGTGAACAGGCTCGCCCAATGGTGCAGCCGTTATCCCATTATCTCCATCGAAGATGGAGTGGCCGAAGACGATTGGGACGGATGGAGGCTCCTGACGGAGCGGCTCGGCGCGCGCGTGCAGTTGATTGGCGACGATCTCTTCGCCACCCACCCCGGCCGGCTGAGGAAGGGGATCGAATCGGGAGCGGCCAATGCCGTGCTGGTCAAAATGAATCAGATCGGCACGCTCACGGAAACGTTGGAGGTGATCGCCATGGCCAAACGGCACGGATATCGGTGCGTGGTCAGCGCGCGCTCCGGCGAAACCGAGGACGATACGATGGCGGACCTGGCAGTTGCCACGGGTGCCGGGCAGATCAAAGTCGGAGCCGTCACACGCTCAGAACGGCTGGCCAAGTACAACCGCCTGCTGCGAATCGAAGAGGAATTGGGCGACCGCGCCACGTACAGGATATGGGCTAGAGAGGCTGAGGAGAAGCCCGCGTGACTGTCATCCTGAGGAGTCCGTCAGGCGACGGACGGCGAAGGATCTCCGCAGTTTCTTGAAAGAGCAGCTGCGGGGATTCTTCGCTGCTCTGAAGATATCCGGGAGCGCGGGCATCCTGCCCGCCTTTCGCGCCGCAATTGCATGCACTCTGCGGGCAGGATGCCCG
>JBEKLY010000353.1:0-7845 GCA_050010015.1 Terriglobia bacterium | reverse complement strand
AGATCTTCCGCGGACTTGTAATACTTGCGCGTCGCCACCAGGACGGCATCCTCGACAGCCGCCACGATAATCTGCGAGTCTATGCCTTTCTCGCGGCTTAACTGGTCAATGGTCTGGAACAAGAGACTTGTCGTCACCGGAGTCCTTTCAGAGTCGAGAGTCGAAAGTCAAGAGTCGAAAGTTACGTACGTTCTTCTTTCGACTTTCAACTTTCGACTCTTGACTGACTTTTCAGAGTCGAGGGTCGAGAGTTAAAAGTCGAAAGCAAACTGAACCGGCCTTTCGACTTTCAACTTTCGACTCTTGACTACCCTTTCAGAGTCGAGGGTCGAGAGTTAAAAGCCGAAACCAAACTGAACCCGCCTTTCGGCTTTCAACGTTCGACTCTTGCCAGTCGAGAGTCGAGAGTTAAGGACGTTTTTCTTTCGACTTTCGACTTTCGACTGCCGTTCAGATTTCTACCACGAGCCGAGCTTTTTGAATGTTGGAGAGTTCGAGTTCCTTGAGGCCAGCGTCTCCCAAGTCCAGCCGGACACGACCCGCTTCAAAGCCCGCCAGGCGTCCTTCCAGAACCTTCTGGTCGTCCACGGGCTCGCGCACCACTACACGCGCCTTCCGCCCCGCAAAATGCTCAAAATCGCTGGGCTTTACGAGTTGCCTGTCAAGACCCGGGGATGATACTTCCAAGGTGTAGCGGCCCGGAAACGGGTCCTCAACATCCAGCATGGCGCTCAACTGTTCACTCACCAGCTGACAGTCAGCGTGAGAGACTCCTTCCGGCTTGTCGATGTACACTCGCAAGAGGCGCGTTCCCCCGCCGCCCTTGAGTTCGACATCAACCAGCGCCAGCCCCTCGGAAACCGCGACCCGCCGTGCCATCTCCGTGATCTTCTCGAGATCAACCTGCATTGCCCAACCTTTTGCAGTACTCTCCTGTTGCGAATCCTCCGGGGGAACACCCCGACAAGACTCACGACTAACAAAAAAAGTGGGCTTTCGCCCACTGAGTGCGTTCGCCAGGACTAGTATAGCCTTGCCACCTGACAAAATGCAAGGTGATGTCGGAATTCTACCAGCGTCCTAAATGTCTGTTGCCCGGTGTCCTAAGTCGAAGCTGGACTTCGCCTGCAACTCACATCCCCGAAGGCGCGGCACAGCAAAGCCCAGCCCAACGGCCCATAGGCGCTAACTTAAGCCTCCCGCTGCCCGCGAGATTAGTCTGGCGGTCGCAGGCCCGTAGGGCCGAAAGATTGTGGCCCATGGCGCAGCCGTGGGTGAGGCTTGCCCTTTTGATGGATCTTGGAGCCCCGCTAGGGGCGAAAGAGGTTTCCATTTCTTTCGCCCCTCCCGGGGCTCGCTTCTTAACCTGCTTCCTAATCCCATGGCTGCGAACGTGTGAAAAAATCGACGCCTGTCATCCTGAGCGAAGCGAAGGATCCCGGCAGTTTCTTATGGTTCAGCAATTTACGAACAACTGCAGAGATCCTTCGCTCCGCTCAGGATGACACGTTCCGAATTTCTTCACACCTTCTGCGCCATGGGCCACAGTCTACCGCCCGTCGGCTGACGGGCTCTCGTGGTCTTCTACGCCCGAAGCTAACGCCTATGGGACAACGGCCTGGGAAAGGAGGCAGCTCTCCGGATCGAGCCCTGAAGGGGCGACCTACGGAATGCGCAGCTATCACGCCCCGTCAGAGCTTAAGGCCAGAAGTGAAATATCCTCTTACTGCTTCCACCCAGGCCGCTGGCCTGGGCTTTGCTGGGCCGCCCTTTCAGGGCTGGGAGATCTCTATCTACTTCGGGGGGAGGCCGCCCGCCGCGGCGGGCCGTGTGACAGGGTCCGACGGCGCAACCCGGGGCTCAACTTGAGGTACAATCACACCCGTGATTCGCCCCAAGCTCGGACAACATTTTCTCCACGATCGGCGGTTCGGGCAGCGCATTGTTGCGGCCTTGGCGGTCCGGCAGGATGACCTCGTCTGCGAGATCGGCGCCGGTCGTGGCGCGATGACCGAGCTTCTGGCGGCACGAGCCCGGCAGGTCGTGGCCCTTGAAATCGACCCTGGCCTGGTTCAAACGCTGCGGCAAAAGTACGCCAATGGACCGAATATCGAAGTCCTGGAAGCCGATATTCTAAAAACTGACATGCCTAGCCTCTGCCGCCGTTACCAGCGGGAAAGCTGCTACGTTTTTGGGAATTTACCTTACTACATCACTTCACCTATCCTCCACCATCTCCTGGAGCAAGCCGCTTGGATCAAGGGTATGGGATTCGTGGTGCAGCGCGAAGTGGCGGAGCGCCTCACTGCCCTGCCCGGCTCGCGTTCCTACGGTTACTTGACAGTCCTGACGCAACTCGCGACAAAAGCGCGCCTCGAGTTCGTCATTCCGCCGGGCGCCTTTTCGCCTTCTCCCAAAGTCGATTCTTCACTCGTTACCTTCGAGATGACGAGCGACCGCCTTCCGGCCGAGGATCGTAAGGCTTTGCTGGAATTCGTGAAACTCTGCTTCGCGCACAAGCGCAAGAACCTGCTCAACAACCTGCAGCCAGCTTGCGCCCGCCGGCGAGTTGCAGCCGTGCTGGCGGCTCTTCAACTGCCGCCCACCTTTCGGGCAGAACAGTTGACGGTACAGCAGTTCGCAGAACTCCACGCGCGCCTGCGGCGTCCTGAGTCAGAAGTTCGGTGAAGAAGTCAGCCCCCGGCTAGAGCGCAAACGCATAGCCCATCACGTGAGCCGACGAAGCGCTAACCCAAGGTGTGAGGATTTCGAGAGCCGCGGAGCGGCGCTAGAAAGTAGCCCACGGCGTGAGCCGTGGGACGCAAGGCGGCGCTAATATTCACAGCCCGGAGGGGCGACAGAGAAACGTGCGAGAACCTCTGCCGCCCCTCCGGGGCTAGGACAACCCAAGCCGCACCTCGATCCCACGGCTCACGCCGTGGGCTACTTTCTGTCGGCCCTCCGGGCCTACACCATCTCTGCTCGCAGCGCAATTTCGGTGAACAAACGGGGGATGTCCATGAAAACAAGGGGGGGCGAGAATGGGGATCCAGAGCGTCAAAATGCCCCAAAACTAAGCTAGGCCCCTCTCCGGCCCGGCAAAGGGCAAATCTCGAGGGTCTCCTTACGAAACACGCTAAAAACCAGCATTTCTCAAACTGGAGGCTGTAAGGTATCAACTTAACCCTGAGGAGGCCTTATTCTGGCTTGTAGATGGCCTGGAGGGCCATTCTACGTCGCGACGCCGTTCGAAATCAGGGATGTCCTGCGGGCAACCCCGCGACAAATTGTCTCACTACCGCTTCGTACTGTTCCATGTCCAGGTTGAACGCTTCACCGTGGCGCTGCCCGGGCAGAACGATTATGGCTTTGTGCGGACTGACCGAGTGTGAGTAAAGGTCTTGAGCATTCGAGGGCGGCATCCGGCGATCATTCGCGAGCGCCACGAAAAGGATGGGACGGTCGCCGATGCGGGTCACAGCTTTGACCAGGTCAAAATCGGATGGCCAAAAGCCTCCGCGCCAGGCTAGCAGGTAGAGGACTTCGTCGGCGATGGGAAAGCCGGGAAGATGAAAGAACAAGCGCCAGTGGTGCCTCACGGTGTCGCTTAAAGACAGGAATGAGCTGTCGGAGATCACGGCGGCAATGTCGGGAGATTCTGACGCGGCCATCAGGGCCGCCGCCGCGCCCATGGAAATGCCCCACACGATCACGGGGCGGGCCGCGGGGCGTTGCGCGAGCGCATAGTGGACGGCGCCGATCACATCCAAGCGCTCCCGGTATCCCAAGGTCGTCACGTCGCCACCGCTCGAACCCTGGTGGCGAAGATCAAAGAGCAACCCGTCGTAGCCCAGTTGGTGTCCGAAAGTCGCCATGGGCAGCATCTCGATGCGCGTGCGGTTCAGTCCGTGGCAGTATACAATTGTGCCTCGCGCTTCGCCCTGCGCGGGAACATACCAGCCTTTAAGGGGAATGCCATCAGTGGAGCGAAACTCGATCCAGTCGAACTTCATGCCATACGAGATGGGCGTCTTGCCGTCGTTCGGGTCGGGATAGTGGAAGCGGCCTCTGGTTCCGAGGCTCGAAAAGAACCACGGAACAAAAAGAAAAAAGAAACCGGCGACCAGCGCAGCCAGAATGAGAGTCACGTTTCTAATGATGTGCCAGATTCTTCGTCTCGTCACCAGCGAACCTCCTCGAAGTCGGCAGTGGGCAGGCCGGCAGTAGGCAGTCGACTGTCGACAGTCAACGGTAACCAGTGGCAGTCATCCAAAACCGATTCCTCTCCTTGGCAAGGAGGGGTCAGGGGTGGTTGTCGGTCGTTGACGACCCCACCCACCACCCCCTGCCCCTCCTCCCGCAGAGGAGGGGACTCACGTTCCCTGGCGACGGATCTCGCCAGGCCGCAGCCAATTTCTACGAGTGACGAACAACTGCAGAGATCCTTCGCTCCGCTCAGGATGACACGGTTGCCAGTTCCTCAAAAAAACCCGAAGTGATAAAAGCGCCAACGAGGAGAGATCTGCCTTCTGCCTTCTGCCTTCTGCCTTCTGCCTAGTCTATAAAAGTGACCCCTCACCCGTCTCGCTCCGGCTGATGAATACATCGGAGCGCGACACCCTCTCCCCAAGGGAGAGGGCTATCATGCGGGGGCCACTGCCCCTCTGCGGCCTACCCAACTGCCGATCTGCCGACCTGCCCACTGCCACAACTGAATCTGCCTTAAATCCGTTCCGCCACCGGCTGCGGTTCGACGATGTGCGTAAACAGGAGCAGCGCAACCACAGCGGTCATGGCCGCACAGAGCGTTGTCACCGCGGCGTAACCATGCCTCTCAAAGAGAAATCCGCCCAGGACGGCGACGGAGCCGATGCCGGTCTGCGAGAATATATTCCTCAGGGCGATAAAGGCGCCGCGCTGAGTTGAGGGCACGAGCTCCGTGATCAGCGCCGTCAAAGGACCTTGCCGGAATGCGGCCCCTATGCTGGCCAGGGAGAATACAGCCAGCAGCCAGAATCCCCACGAGAATACAGGGATCAACGCCACAGCCAGAGCCAGAATCGCGTTACTGGCAATTGAAACGGAGCGTTTGCCGAAACGATCGGAGACGATGCCGCCCGCCGGCGCGCTGCCCAGCGCCACCACGCCTCCCAGCATGAAAACCCATCCGATCGTCCGGGTGGAGAGGCCAAATGCGGTGTTCAACCACTGGCCTACGTAAGTGAGGAACCCGACCAGTCCTCCGGACACGAGGAACGCAATGCCCAAGGCCGCGGCGGTATCCCGCCGGACGAGAAACGAGCGGAAGGCGCGCCCAGCCACTCGCAGCTTGTGGGAGGAAGGCACGGAACTCAACTTATCCTTCGGCAATCCCAGTGAAAGCGCCCCTACAACCAGAGCCAGAATTGCGAAGAAGAGGAACGAGCGCCGCCAGCCATAGCGGTCTGCTATTTGCGCCGCCAGCGGCACACCCAGGATCGGCGCGGCAAAGTAAGCCGAAGAAATCAGTCCCAGGGCTCGCCCCCGAACGCGGTACTCAAACCAGTCAGCCGCGTACGTGATGGAACACGTGGAAAGCATTCCCGCCCCAAAGCCCGTCAGACCTCGCGCCAGCAACAGCGCATTGAAAGTTCCGGCGCGGGAAGCAACCCAGGAGGACGCCGCAAACAGAAGCACGCCTAAGAACAGGAATCGCCGGCGGCCATAGTGGTCAGAAAGAGTGCCGGAGACAAAAGAGGCCAGCGCCGCCGCCAGGGAGTAAACCGCAACCAGCAGGCCCGCCATTCCGACGCTGACATGCAGCGAGCCCAGCAGCGAAGGGAGAAGAGCGGCGATCATCTGATTGTCAGCCAGACCGAGGAACAGCAGCGCGGTTAAGTCGGCAATGACAAATGAGTCCAAGCGCGCCTCAAAGTTCGCTATTCAAAGTGGTGGAGGTCCATTTTGATGGCCGCCTTGTCGGACATATCCACGACGCCCGCGGCCGCGATGCCGACTGCGACAACAATCGCGTCGCTGATCTCTTGCTTGGTCGCACCCACTTCCAGCGCTTTCTTGATGTGTCCTTCGACACAGCCCTCGCACTTGGCGATCAGGGAGCAGCCGATGGCAATCAGTTCCTTTGTCTTGAGGTCAAGGGCTGTGGGAGTAAAGTAGCTTTCCTTGTAAAACGTCAAATAGATGTTACGAAATCGCGGCTCGATCATACTCATCGATTTCGGGGGTGCGACCACTGTTGGTACGTCATTCGCCATTGCAGAATCCTCACGTGTTGGGGTTTTGGTCAAACTGACTTCTAATGTCCTGAGTCAGAAGTTCGTTGAACGATTCAGCCCGCGGAGCGGGCGGCAGCGAGTAGCCCACGGCGTGAGCCGTGGGTCGGCGGACCGCACCCTCACCCCTGTCCCCTCTCCCGCCGTGCGGGAGAGGGGTGCCGGAGGCGGGGTGAGGGCCGCCTAACCCAGGGCTTACGCCCTGGGCTAGTCTATGCCGCCCCTGACGGGGCTCTAAAGAACCGTCGCGCATAAGAAAGACTTTCGTAACGAACTTCTGACTTATGACACTCTCTTCCGACCACTGGCTTCCCTCAGGTCGCCACCTGCGCCGTCTCGATAGGAGCGGCCTGACCGAAAGTAATCAGCTCCGGAATTTCAATGCGAATAGCGGTCCCTTTTCCGGGCCGGCTCTCAATTCTCATCGAGTAATCCTGGCCGTAAAGCACTTTCAAACGCTCATGGACATTACTGATGCCGATGCCGGACTCAAGGATGCCGGGGCGGCGCTCGTCGGGAATACCCACCCCGTCGTCGGCAACCTCAATCGACAACTGCCCCTTGCCGCGCGCAACACGCAGCGTGATCGTGCCCCCCTCAATTTTGGGCCCGATTCCGTGCCGGATGGCATTTTCAAGCAAGGGCTGAAGGACCATGCTGGGGATCATCACGTCCATCATTCCGGGTTCGATTTCTTTGCGGATCTGCAGTTTGTCCCGGCCAAATCGCACCACCTCGATATCCAGGTAGTCGTCGACGAATTCCAATTCCTGCTTCAACGGCACAAAGTGCATCTGGCTCTTTAAGCGGCGACGCAGGATGTTGGACAGCTTCAACAATACGGAACGCGCCATGTCCGGGTCAAAGCGGATCAGCGAAGACACGGTATTGAGCGTGTTGAAAAGGAAGTGGGGATTGATCTGGCTGATGAGCGCGTCCACGCGAGCCTGAATAAGCGCTTTTTCCTGCTCCACCAGCTTGCGCTCGATGCGCGTGTTGTTCCAGATGCGCACGGGTAGGCCCACACCGATGAGCGTAGCGAACACAATCAATATCCGCACCCAGAGGTGCGGCGAATCCACGTAATAGAGATACTTGCCGTGAGTCATGCGGCCCACCACCATGCGGGCCACCTCGAGCAGGGCGCACACAAAGGAAAAAAGCACCTGCCAGTCGAGCGCCGGGTGCTTGAAGCGCTGCTTGAAGGAGCGGTAAAGGCTCAGGTCAATGAACCCCGAGAACTTCCAGATCTCTTCTTTATCCGGGCAAACCCACCGCGCCGTCCCCGCCGCGACGGCGTAGAACACGGCGAGAGGCGCCGCCCACAACTCGTGTCGAATTAAAACTGCCGGCAGTGAAACCATCATGCCGACCACGAGGCCCGCAATCGTCCCGCCCAGCAACCCCGCGATCGCGGTGATTTCCAGGCTCAGATCCGTGACAGGTAATGGTCCGGTGGGCCCGATCAAGCGCGCCAGTACGCCCAAAGCGAATGGCACGCCGAGAAACGCTGCGAATTCCAGCTTCTCTTTGGGTGACCGCTGCTCGATGAAGATGAGTTGCCGGAATCTCC
>JBEKLY010000352.1:0-7884 GCA_050010015.1 Terriglobia bacterium | reverse complement strand
ACGCATGCTGACTTCAACATAGCAAACAGTGAAGTTAAAGTCAGCATCTAAAACGTTCCAAAAAGCCCGTCAAATAAGGAGAAAACCACATTCACCATGAGTTTTCACGACGGATATAAGTATTACAGAGACGTCCAACGGCATGACATCCACACCGAAACGTTTCAGCACTGGTTCCTCAACCACTGCGATCATGAAACGCGTGTCCAACACGCGAGGTGTTCCGCCTATGCCAAGTTTCATCAGCAGCTTTTGATAAGTCTCGATCGCAATGCCTGAAGCCTTCGTTCCACCCAGGTCGATCGGAACTCGATCAGGTTGCTGGAAATTTATAGCTCGTTGAACACGTTCGCGAGAATTCATAGCAACACTCCCATGTAATTAAATATGCCAGCCGAGGAAGGACATTCCCCAGTTAGCGGCGAGACGCCCTCTGCACTCATTCGCTAATGAGGTCTCCCTTTCAAGTAGCTAATTACCCCCGAAGGTGCAATGATCAAAAAAACCAAACCTATAACCGTCAAGGAAATCGAACCCAGACCAACCTGGACAGTTCGTTTCATGAAGTATGCTCTTCGCGACAAGATAGTGAAGCTCATGCGCGTTGGAATTTATGTATGATTCCTAAAGGAACCGATCGTCACTCACTTTTCATCAGGCGATTGGGTAACAGCGGAATAAATGCGCACGGGCCCGAGCAGACCCGAAGGCAGCAGCGGCGAGTTCGCATTGTAGGGTTTGACATCGGCAAACGTGTACTTCGTCGTCGCGCCGGGCTGCTGATCACCGATCAGCCGGTTCACCCAGGCATTGATCACCTTGATTGTCAGTTGGTTGGCGCCCGGCTTCAGCACGCTTGTGGCATCAACACGGTACGGCGCGTGCCACACGATGCCAAGAGGCTTGCCGTTCACCGTTACGTCTGCCAGATTCTTCACGTCGCCAAGATCGACCCAGAGCTTTGTGCCTTTCTTGAACCACGCCGGGGAAATCTGAACGGTTTTGCTATACACTGCGGACCCGGAGAAGTATTTCACCCCGGCATCGGTGCTCTCCGTCCACGACATAAGCCTATTTAGCGAGATAGAGGCCGGCGCGCCGCGTCCCGGCTGGAAGGCCACTGTCCAGGCGCCGTCCAGCGTCGTCAAGTCCGTTTCCACAATGCCGGGCAGGAGGCGCGAAGCAGCCTTCGCAGGATCGCGGAACACCACGAAAACCGCGCCCCAGGGCTCAAAATGCAAGGGCACCGTGGTGCGTCCGTCCGCAATACGGTAGGACGCAGCCTCCGACTTGCCGGTCTCCGCGTGCCACACTTCCGCCGCCTTGCCGGTGACCCGGAAGGTTGCATCGACGGATTCGTCGCGGTCATTCCGGTTATCCACAAAGTACAGGTCACCATCCCTCAGCTTGCGATGGGCGAAAAGGAGCCGCGTGTCGCTCTCTGGGTGTGTGTAGTCAAAGTCCGGAGCTACGTTCATAACCTTTAGTGCCGTCTCTACGTTCTGGCCTGCGTACACCCTGCCTTTCCCGACCGCATGTACGCCCGTGCCGTCGCCAAACAGTTCGCGAGACAGCCGCCGAAACTCGGCCGGGTCGTCCGCCAAGCTCGGATCGTCGGTGGGCTTCGAGCCAGCCACCACCGCGCCATCCCCCACCAGTTGGCGGATCGCTCGCAATACGGGCAAAGACATGTGTTGGCTGTTAGGGTCCAGCGCAAGCAGCCGGTATTCCATCCCGCTCTTAGTTCTGATTCGCCCCGCACTTGCACCGAGCGCGTGGATCAAGCCGTCAGGATTGATGTAATCGAAGTCGTAGCCGGCAGGCACGTCCGGGGACTTGTCCTGGAAGATCGCAGTAATATTCGAATCTTCTCCATAGAAGTAGACCACGTCGGCGGCAAAGCGCCCCTGTTGCAGGAGGTAACTGCTGCGCGCCAGGTAATCCACCCACGCTCCTGCCTCTTCCGCCCAAGTCTCGTTGCGATTGAACCACTGCCCGAAAGGCCCAAGGGTCATGCCCGGAGCCTTCCCCACGAGAGGCTGGTGCACCGATTCGCTAATCACAAAGCGGTTGATCCCATTCAGAAACTCGCGGTCAGCGGTCGGCTTCAAGGTCGCCGGCGACCATGCCCAGGCCGCGCCGTCCGCGGTCAGCGACTCAGCAGCAGCCAGGTTCTGGCCATAGATATGCGCCACCGATGCGGACTCGCGATCGTCGGCGTTGAATCCGTACAGCTCGTTGTTAACTCCCGGCCGTTGCGTCCACATTGCGCTCATGGGAACTTCGTTAAACTTTTTCACTTCCATACCGTCTGCCGGGAAGGCCCGCCATTCCTCATGGGATTCGCCATAATGACGCATACCCCACTTGTGCAATGTGGCCTCGAGTTGCCCGTAATGTTCATCGGCAATCAGATCCTCGATGGTTTTGCGGAAGTCCCAAAGAAACTTGTCGCTGGCCTCGGCGCTCTCCACGACGACGCCCGTGAGGACCGGCATCCAGGGCACGGGATCATAGCCTCGCCGCTTCTTGAATTGTGCGATCATCTCGTCTGTCCAATTCTGCGAGCCGGCCTCCCAGCTATCGTTAACCACAGACTGGATGCCTCGTGAGCCTATCTCGTTTGCTCCGACGGTCTGCCGGTAACTCTGGAGGTAGGTCTCCATATAGTTCTTCACATAGGTGTGGTTCAGCTTGTCGACTTCCAGGCCCGTGGCCTCCACCGTAGCGGGGTGGTTTGTAATCCCCAATAACGAGTAGCCGAAGCGAAGTACCATCCAATGGCCCCCGGGAGGATCCCAGTCAAGCGTTCCATCCGCTTGTAACTTCGAAGTCAGATCGATGATCTGCGAACGGGGAACGGCGTCGTCGGAAGTTACGGCGGGCGTGGGCAGCGAGTAGAGGTCGCGGAAAGGCGCGAAGGCTGCCTTCACTTCAAAGCGGTTGACGCGCGCCCCAGCATGCAAAACCAGCTCGGCAATCGGCCACGCTGTCGCAGGCTTTGAAGCGGAAACGCCAAACGCTCCCGGGTCAAAATCAAACTTGGGGGGCGGGAATGACTTAAAGGTCACACGGAAGAACTTCGCAGTCACCGGCACGAATGAAATGGTCTGTTGTAACGGCAGGCGGCCACCTACCACAGCAGGACCCGTGGCCTCCTTGGGAATCTTCGCTACCACGCGGTAGGTCTCTCCGTCGTCGCTAGCTTCCAGCGCCAGGCCCGAATCGCCTCGCGGCGGTTCGAAGCCTTCGAAATCCCCAATGCCCATTGCGATGGTCAAGCCACGGATGGTTTGCAGGCGGGGGAACTCGTAACGAACCCACGCGCTTCCGCCCACCGGCGCCTTGGGCAGCGCAATTGTCGTCGCGAGGTCGCCATCGCTCAGTAGACCAGGATCAATGCTGCCACCGCTGCAGGTAATCCTGGGTCCGAGATCGCCGATGGGCACATCGCCCTCAGGCGCCTTATAGGCAATCACCACGCTATCGGCATAAAACTCCGGCGCCTTGTACTTCAGCGAATCCTCGTCTTCGATTGCCATGTTCTGGAACAAACCTGTCTTCGAGGGTGGATGCTCGAGCGCACCACTGAAAGGCTTTCCACCTTCGACCCGCGTTGCGCTCCACACGTACTTCTTCATCGCCTGGGGCCCCGGTACCCAAGGACCTCCCGACTCACTCCAGCCGGGCGAGCCCGCAATAGCCTCCTCCATTCCCAACTGATCGCCCAGCAAGACGGCGTACCTGAAAGCATCCTTCCACTCCGGCGTCATGTACACCAGCCGCTTTTCCACCACCTGAGGCGTGACGATCGCGGCATCAAAGTTCTGAAAGCCGGCCAGCCCCACCCTGTGCATCCATTCCAAATCCAGCTTGATGCCTTCCTTGGTAACGTTGCCGTCCATCCAATGCCACCAAACCTGCGGACGGGCGCTCCTGGGTGGATGCTCAAAGCCGCTCCTAAGCGGGTCTGATTTGCTTTGCGCCAGGGCAATACAAGCCGCAAAGAGTACGACATTCACGGTCAGGATCAGCGTGCGAGCTCGACTATTTTCCTTGCTCATCTGTTCCTCGGTGCGGTCATGAATTCCGGCCAGGATTTTGCGCACCACCCGCGAAATTCCTGCGCATCTTTTTCGGTGGCCGAATCGTAGGGGGCTCGGGAAATCAGGAGAGAGCCGGTAAGAAATCCGGTGGCCGTCGCAAAGGTTCGGTCAAAAGCGGTGTCGTATAAGCCCCTGTTCGCGCGAGGCAAGGTAAACTCCGCGTCCATCCGCTTCAGAGACTTTTGGATCTCTCGGGCTTCGGGATCGCCCTGCTTGCACGCCGCATAGTAACGTAACATCAACTGCGGACAAGCATAAACCAGTGAACTGTAACTGCCTCGAGCGCCGCATTCCCACCAATCGGCCAAGTCGGCTTCCCTCACGAAGAATCGTATCTGGGGAGCGACTTGACCGAGCGTTTTAAGGTCGTCCCGGCTCTGCGCGCCTTTGCAGCCTATGACGGGTATATCGGCGTCTATGATTCGCTTCAGCAACTCGGCCGTTAAGGGTTTTTTCGAGCGCTGGGTGTTATAAATGACCAGAGGCACGCCCGGAATGCTGTCAGTAACCTCTCTCAGAAATCGCACGGCCTGGTCATCCGTCAACGCCAGCCAGAACGGGAACGCCAGCTGGATTGCGCTGGCGCCAGCTCGTTGTGCAGTCGCCGCGCGGCGGATCGCCTCTCGAGTCCAGAGTGAAGTGCAACCAATTTGCACCGGCGTCCCGAACGGCCGCGCTTCCTCGATTGTGGCCGTTACGACACGGCTCCATTCTTCAGGAGTCTGGGCATAGAATTCCCCCGTAGTGCCATGTGTATAGACCCCATGCACGCCCACCCGGCAGCATCGACGCACGTTCTCACGCAATGCGGCCTCGTCGATTTCGTCCTGGATCGTCCACGGCACAGGGAGTCCTGCCCACATGCCTTCCAGCGTGGCCGAAGTAAGAGTCCCCATAAGTGACCTCAAGAGTCAGAGTGGTGTCCTGGCGAAGTTCCGACTTACACGCTACTTCTGTTTAGCGGGGGAAGCGGCCGCAGGCAGCAATTCAATACCTCGACCGCCCCTCGATACACGAAAGCGCATACCGAAGATTTGCATGCGGCAAGCATCCGCGAAGGTGTGTCCGCCGCCTTGCTGGTAAGCAATGAATACGGAACCGTCGGGCAACTGTACTCCCCTTGAATATCCGTACGCGGAAGGATCTATTGAAAACCCGTAATCCGGGCCCGCGGCGAGCCAGGTCTTCCCGCCATCCTGGCTGAGGATAGCGCGCAGGCCGCGCTTTTCCTTCTGGTATGAGCCGTGAACACACAGCAACGTCCCGTCTTTAAGTGTGAGAAGCCAGGGGTCGAACATCCTGAACGGAAGGCGGACAGGGTGCGTCCAGGTGTGTCCTCCGTCGCTCGACCAGGACAGTGCACCTTCGGGCCGAGCAACCATCACTAAACGGCCATCATGCAACTGCGCGATGCTTGACTCGTCCAGGTCATAGTAAGTTTCTAGAGTCCCGATACATTTCCAGGTGTCTCCGCGGTCCTTGGACTGGAAGACGCCGAACTGCAAAGCATCGGGTTGCGGCTTGCTTGCGCCGTCAGGGGTCCATAATGTGGTCTTGTCTAACCTGGAATTTGGCTTTTCAGGGTCAAGGGGATCGTTGTTGGCGTAGACACATACGAGTATTGACTTGTCCTGCAACTGGAGTGGAGGACCGTTGGTAGCCGTCCAAGTGAAGGGGCCGTCATCCAGCCATCGGGGGCTCTGCTCCCAGGACTTGCCGTCATCCGAAGAACGAATGGTGCCCGTCTTCTTGCTACCCCGCCCATCCTCACAGAAGAGACTGGCGATCAGAGTTCCATCCGATAACTGCAGCGGTGCTGGAGCACGGTCGTCGTCCGGTGTGTCGATCATCATTTGAGGCGCTGACCACGTAAGGCCGTTGTCGTCGGAGCGGCTGATTTCCGCCCGACCGCCCCGAGGCGCATTGAAGGTCGAGATGTCCACGCCAGCGATCTGCGCAAACAGTTGCCTGAAATCTAGAGGCAGAGGGGTTGGGCCGGTAGGCGGAGAACCGTGCCAATAGCCGGAAGAAAACGTAACCAGGAGCGCGCCCGTCCTGGTGTAAGCAACTCCGGTCCATCCGACGAAACCTGTATAGCCGGTATACGGTTTGGGCTGGTTGACTCCTGGGCCGACGACAACGCGCCGGCATTGCTCGTAGGGGGTGGGTTCAGACGAACCCACAACGATGACCCTGGGTGATGCGGGGTCGTCCGCCGCAGTGACCAAGACGGACGATTCGAGACAGGTAAACAACACTCCAGAAACCAGCCAAACCAGCCTTATAGTTGCCAACCTCTTCATTGGTTCGCGCTTTCTAACCGCAGCAATCGGGCGGCGTTTTCAGAATGCTCCCTGTACGGCCCACTAAAGGTTCCAAATGATGTATACATAAGGACCCGGTAATTTGTCAAGAATTTTCGTCACGCAATAGGTGCCATTTCAGTGGAAAGTCCAGAAATCAAGAAGTCTATTGTGAAAAATAGCTTGACTCGTCTCTCCAAACATTGTATACATAGCGACTCGAGATTGCTGGCTTCTTCATACCAGCGTCTCCTGAATCCCAGGCGCAGGCAGCGCAACCTTCCGCCTGCGCGTGTGAAAGCGGCAGCCGGACGGATGAGACATGGACAACGCAACCAATTCTGAGAAGTTCAGCGGCATTTTGCCCGCGGTGGTCAGCCCCCACGACGGTCGGGATGAGTTGTGTATCGAGGCTTTTGCAGAACATATCGAGTTTCTTTACAAACAACGGGTTCACGGGGTTTACGTCTGCGGTGGCACAGGCGAGGGCTACTCTATGCGAATGGAGGAGCGCAAGGAAGCCCTGGAAGTCGCATCGCAGATCTCACGGTCTCGCGGGATTCTGATCGCTCATGTGGGAGCAGATTGTACGCGTGATGCGGCGGACCTGGCGGAACATGCAGCCCGGCACCATGCCGATGCCATCGCCAGCCTACCGCCCCGAGGCAGAGGCCAAAAGGAACTCGTCTCATACTATTCGGATCTTTCGAAAGCCTCAGGTCTACCCGTATTCGTATATTACATGCCCGCCTTTAACGGCAAGCCCATGAGTTACGATGACTTACTGGAATTACTCGATCTCGACGGCGTTGCGGGGATGAAGTTCACCGATTCCAATCTCTTCCTGATGCGCCGCTTGCTCGACGCCCGGCCCGGGATCGCAGTATTTAGTGGTTTTGACGAAATGCTGCTTCCAGCGCTTCAATATGGGGCAAGCGGTGGAATCGGAACCTGGTACAACGTCATCCCGGGCGCATTTCTCGCTATCTTCAATGCCGCGAACCGCGGGGACTACAAAACTGCCTGGGAGTGGCAGCGGCGTATCATCAAGCTCGCTGACTTCGGCTGGAGGAATGGAATCGCAGCCACGGTCGAGCTGTTGCTTCGCCAACAAGGGAGGGTGCGGCATGCGTTTCGACGACCCTACATGCCTTTCGACCCTGCTTTCATTGCCAGTACTTCCCACGAGTTGAGCCAGATTCTGGCGGAGTTCGAGCCTCTCACATGCACGAACGAACAGCTGCCGTGCAACGCCGCCATCCAAGTTTTATAGACTAGCGCAAGCACAATGGAGGATTGATCATGAAGACCCAAATGCCCACCCGCACGGACGCATCAGGGAGAGGAGCTGCAGAAGGTTGGGCTGTCTCCTACCCCTCGTTGATGTACCGATACAACGAAGATGAAATCCAGGCGGTAGTCCGAGTAATGCGAGATGGCGCCTCGATGTCGCAAGGCGAGTACCTCGAGAAATT